>JBGTXC010000194.1:0-5440 GCA_041937835.1 Alteromonadaceae bacterium
TAGGCCAATGGCATCAGCTAAGGGGCTGTTATACGCCACTAAGCTGGGCGACGATAGCCCTACAGGTTTGACAGCATGGCTTAGAGCAGGCAAGTTGGTTAAAAAGTGGTGATGCAGTTTCATAATGCGCCAACAACAATAAAGTTAAGGTATTGTCGCATAGCTAAGCGTGCGGTACCAAGGAGGGACTGTGGTCAAAACGTTACTGATTGTTGCCCTGTTAGTGATTTTAAGTGGGTGCTCTGAGCCTGTGGAGGTTGCCAATGGTAATGTACTCATGTGCCAATCATGCCATGGGCGTGGTGGGGTGAGTACCTTAAGTGGTGTACCTCATTTACGTGGGCAAAATCAGGCTTATTTGCTACAGCAACTGCGGGATTACCATTCTGGGGCGCGAAAACATCCGCAAATGTCGGCCATTGCTCGTAGCCTTACAGAGCAAGATATGCAGTTTTTATCTCAGTATTTTGCAGAGCTAGGTAAAGACTCTAGTCAGCTAGGTGAGCGCGGATCACCGCCATAAAGTCAGCGCCGTATTTACTTAGCTTAGTAAAACCGACGCCTGACACATGTAAAAATTCGCTGTCATTGGTGGGCATTTGCTGCGCCATTTCTGCCAAGGTGGCATCGTTAAACACCACATAAGGTGGAATGTCGTCACGGTCTGCCAGTTGTTTACGAAGCGCACGCAGTTTTGCAAACAGCTTTTTGTCGTAATTAAAGCGGGCGAGTTTGTCTTGTACTAGGTGCTTCACGTTTAAGCGTGGCTCAGCAAGTTTGAGTGGGTATTCCGCTTTTAATACTGCGCGGGCCTGCTCAGTGAGTTTGAGACTCGCCCCTTGGGTGATGTCTTGCTGTAACAAACCATGGTGAATTAACTGACGCAAAATACTTAGCCAGTATTCTGTGCTGTGCGCTTGCCCTATGCCATAGGTGCTCAGCTCATGGTGTTTGTGCTCACGAATACGGGCTGTGTTTGCACCGCGTAGCACTTCAACAATGTAATTAAGGCCAAAGCGTTGCCCTGCACGATACACACAACTCAGTGCTTTTTGTGCCACCACAGTGGCGTCAAACTGCTTGGGAGGATTGACGCAAATATCACAGTTTCCACAGGCTTCGCGTTGGTACTCTGAAAAGTAATTAAGCAAGATTTGCCGGCGGCAGGTTTGCGCTTCAGCAAACGACGCCATGGCATTAAAACGCTGCTCTTCTACTTTGCGTCTGTGTTCATCGTCAATGTCTTCAAAAAAGCGCCTCACTCGTGGCACATCTTGCGGATCAAAATACATCACGGCTTCGGCAGCGAGACCATCACGCCCAGCGCGGCCGGTTTCTTGGTAATAAGACTCGATGTTTTTGGGGATGTCGTAATGCACCACAAAGCGCACATTAAGCTTATTAATGCCCATGCCAAAGGCCACAGTGGCCACCACAATTTGAATGTCGTCTTTGGCAAAGGCAGTTTGTACAAAACTACGCTGCTCTTGGCTCATACCGGCGTGGTATGCCGCAGCATTAAAGCCCGCATCTGCAAGTTTTTCAGCAACGTCATCCACCCGTTTGCGGCTGGTACAATAGATGATGCCGCAGGCATTGGATTGCTCTTTTAAATAGCGCATTAACTGCGACAGCGGTTTGAATTTTTCTTCTATGGTGTAGCGAATATTCGGGCGGTCAAAGCTGCCAATGTGAATATAAGGCGCATTGAGACTGAGCTGATTAATGATGTCGCCGCGGGTGGCAAGGTCGGCGGTTGCCGTGAGCGCCATCATAGGCACGTGCATAAAACGCTGTTTTAATTGCGATAAACGCGTGTAATGCGGGCGAAAATCATGCCCCCAATGGGACACACAGTGAGCTTCATCTACGGCGATAAGCTTTAAGTCGCAATGACTTAAACGCTCTAGTAAATCGCCCATTAAGGCTCGTTCAGGTGACACATACAGCAAAGTGATTTCACCCTGATGCAATTGCGCATACAAGGCTTGTTGCTCTTCACGGGATACTGTTTGATTTAAATACGCCGCTTTGACGTCTTGCATTTGTAGCTGGGCTACTTGGTCTTGCATTAAGGAGATCAAAGGGGAGATCACTAAGGTTAAGCCACCTAAGCAAATAGCAGGGACTTGATAACACAGTGATTTACCGCCACCAGTGGGCATAAGGACCAGTGAATCTTGGCCTTTAAGTGCGGCTTTAATGACATCTTCTTGCCCAGCGCGAAACGCATCATACCCAAAGACCTCTTTTAAGACGGTGCTAGGCTGATGGTGTGTATTAAGCTGCGTGAGTGTTGAAAATGCGTGTGTCATCTGAGGCATTTTATAAGGTGGCGCACAGAAAGTCGCCACAAAAATGGTTAAGTCGGTTTGATTGCGCAATTTTACAACACTGGATTCGCCCAGTAGACTGCTCAGGTTAGACCAGAATAAAAGGAACACGCATGCTAACCAAAGAGATGGTGCTCAACCAAGTGGCGGACATGTTTTGTAATCACATGCCGTTTAATCAGTTTTTACAAATTGAAGTGGTGGAGCTCACAGCACAAAAAGCCACAATAAAACTACCTTGGCAAGACGCCTTAATTGGTAACCCAATTCAAAAAATTATGCACGGTGGTGTGGTGTCAGCCATTTTAGATAATGTTGGCGGTATGCTGGCAGCAGCCTCTGTGATTGATAAGCTTGAAACCATTGATATGGCCGTACTGACCGAAAAGCTTGGCAAAGCCGGCACCATAGACATGCGGACTGATTATTTGCGCCCAGGTAAGGGGAGTGCCTTTATTGCCAGCGCTGAGCTGATTCGCGCGGGTAACAAAGTATGTGTTTGCCGCATGGAAATGCACAACGACGAAGGGGTACAAATCGCCTTTGGCACGGGGACTTATTTGGTCGGCTAATTTAGCGCTTTATCACTGTGTTTTAGGGGGCGTTTTAGTTAGACTAACGCCCCCTTTCTTTTGTGAGTTCAAGTTGCGATGACAGCGCAAACCGAGCAACGACAAGGCGTTATTTTTGCCTTGTTAGCCTTTTTCATGTGGGGCTTAGCGCCCATGTATTTTAAGCAGTTAATGCATATTGATGCGGTGGAAATTTTAGTTCATCGTGTGGTGTGGTCTGTGCTTTTCTTGGCGTTGATCATCGCGGTGCTTAAGCAATGGCATAAAATCCAGCACGTTTTTCGTAACCCCAAAATACTGTTATTGCTGGTGATCAGTGCCAGTTTATTAGGCTTCAATTGGGGCTTATTTATTTGGTCTGTGAATAATGACCACCTCCTTGATGCCAGCCTAGGTTATTACATCAATCCTTTACTTAATGTGGCGCTAGGCATGTTGTTTTTAGGGGAAACCTTGCGCCGTTGGCAAGGTGTGGCGGTGGTTTTAGCGGCCACAGGTGTCTTAATTCAAGTCGTGAGCTTTGGCTCATTTCCGTGGATAGCCTGTTCACTGGCCGCGTCGTTTGCTGTGTATGGCTTAATTCGAAAGAAAATCCCTGTGGACTCAATTCCAGGGCTTTTATGCGAGGCGCTTATCCTGCTGCCTGCAGCGCTTATTTACTGGTGGTTTATGACCCCAAGTGTAACGTCTGACATGGCGCAAAATTCAACGTATATAAACCTGATGCTGATAAGTGCCGGGGTCGTCACCACCTTGCCGCTATTGTGCTTTACCGCAGGGGCAAAACGGTTGAGCTATGCAACCTTAGGTTTTTTCCAATACATAGGGCCTAGCATTATGTTTGTGCTGGCGGTGTATTTGTACAATGAGCCGGTGAATGACGCGCGCTTAAGTACCTTTGCCTTTATTTGGAGCGCACTGGCACTTTATACGTGGGACAGCATGCGCGCCGTAAAAGAAAAGCGCCGCACACTAAAAGCGCAAACCACTTAGAGGGGATCGTCCGCATCACTGACGAGCACATTACGGCCAGACTCTTTGGCCGTGTAGAGGTGCTCGTCAGCCCGTTTTAGCAGCGCATCTGCGTCATACTCTTGCCCTGACGTTAAGCCAATCGACAAAGTAAAACTGATGCCTAAGCCATTAAAATCTGGGCTCTTACTGGCAACATGCGCGCGAAAATGCTCCAGTGTTTCATCGGCCTTTTCTAAGTCTTCATGAAAAAAGTAAATCGCAAATTCTTCTCCGCCTAAACGAGCGACTAAATCATCTTTAAAGGCATTACTCATTTCGGCTGAAAGGGTGCGTAGCACTTCATCCCCGCCATCGTGACCATAGTTGTCATTAATGGATTTAAAGTGGTCGATATCCATCATGGCAACAATGGCAAGGGCTTCGCGCTTAGCACGTTTAGCAAGGTCAGCCTCTACTACTTCAAAAAAGTAACGGCGATTAGGTAATTTAGTGAGGTAATCACAATTGGCTTGTTCGCGGATTAAGCGAATATTGTCAATGTGATCAATGTTTTGGCTTACGCGACAGTAAAACTCTTCTGCGTTAAAGGGCTTTCTTAGGTAGTCGTCTGCGCCATTTTTTAAATACCGCGCTGACATGTAATTATCCGATGAGCCAGAAATCCCAATCACTGCAATTTGTTCGTTGGAATACTCTTGGCGAATGGCGTTGGTTAAGCGAATGCCATCCATATTTGGCATTTCGTTATCTGTGATCACCACTTTGATATCAGGGTGTTGGTGAATCACATCGAGCGCCTCTTTGCCGTCTTCAGCGAGTAACACTTGGTAATTATGGCGAGCAAGTAAGGCTTGTAAATGGTTACGGGCAGAGCGTGAGTCATCTACCACTAATATTTTAACTAAATGATTGTGCCGTAAGCGGGTGATCAAGTCTTCAAGGTAGTTATAGGCTTGGCGATTTTCTTTAGTGACGTAATCTATGATGGGCAGTTTTGCCATGGCATCGCGCGTGTCTGAATCTAACTTACCTGTCATCACAATGGTGGGCACTTTGGCCCTTAACACTAAAGGAATGGCTTGCCCGTTATCTGCATCAGGCAGGATGAAATCCACTATGGCGAGGCAATAATCGTCATGGGCTTTTAGCTTGTCACTGGCTTCAGCCAAAGACGCGGCAATGTCTGCTTGGTAGCCGGCACGGTGCGCTATGTGTTTTTGAATGCGGGCAATCGCTGGCGTATCTTCAACAATCAACAGACGATGAGTCACTGCAACCTCAAAATCATTTAATTCAAAGTGTTATGAGTGTAGTGAAAATGTGGCTACTTTGCCCAAAGTGAATGCAGAAAAAGACACAATGCCAACAAGGGGAGAATGACGCAAATGCGCGCCTTGTTAACACTGTGCCTCTATTGACGCCGGGCGACTACAGCTCGTCTGAATCTAGGCTGTAATCCGTTTCTGTTGTGTCGGCACTGCTGCTTCGCGACTTGCCAAACACGGTGTGAAATTTTGCTTTACAGGTGGTCAATTTGATGTACTTTAACCATGCTTTTTC
>JBGTXC010000195.1:0-5347 GCA_041937835.1 Alteromonadaceae bacterium
ATCTGTGGCTTAATTAAATCCTTACCTAAAACTACCCGTCGTAATTTTGTGCCTGCGCCAAATTATGCCGATGCTGTGTTGGCCTCTGTGAGTGAATCAGACGGTCCATTACTTGAGGTATTAGCCACGCGCTTATTTAGAATGACAGGTGTGAAAGTCGCGCCTGAAGAGTGGGATGTTTCAAGCCTAGCAGCGCATTTACGCATGCAATTTACCGTGGTGGATGACGCCGGAAAAGTACTGGCAAAAGGCACTGACTTAGACGCGTTAAAAACGAAGCTTGCTAATCAAGTGACACAAGTACTCACCGAAGTGGCGGATGAAGGCATAGAGCAACAAGGGCTGAGTGACTTTACGGGCATTGACCTGCCAACGGAGTACGTGCAGCAGCAAGGCGGTTACGAAATCAAAGCGTATCCGGCTCTGTGTGATGAAGGGCAAACTGTGGCGGTGAGTTTATTTGATGCCAAAGAAAAAGCCGATGCCGCACAGGCAAAAGGGCTGAGAAAACTCATTTTGCTCAATGTGCCAAGTCCTGTGAAGCATCTACAACAGTCTTTACCGAACAAAGCCAAGCTCAGTTTGTACTTTAATCCGTTTGGTAAAGTACAGGATTTGATCAACGACTGTATTTTGGCAGGCATAGACAACCTCATTGCTGAGCCTGAAAAGGTGCGTACGGAAGAGACATTTACCCACGTCAAAGAGCGCGTGCGTGCTGACATCAACGACGAAGTGGTGCGCATTGCCTTGGATGTAGAAAAGGTGTTAACCCTTGGGCATAAAATCCATAAAAAGCTAAAAGGCAAAGTGGATTTAACGATGATCACTGCCCACGGCGACATAAAAGCACAACTAGAGAGCCTAGTTTTTAAGGGGTTTGTGACAGCTCACGGGGCGGCAAAACTGCCAGACACAGTGCGTTATTTACAGGCGATAGAAAAGCGCCTTGAAAAATTACCTGTGGATCCACACCGCGATAAGCTTTGCCAATTAGACGTGGAAAAAGTGCAAGCGGCGTATGATAGCTTGCTCAGTAAACAGCCCAAAGGCATGCCACTTACACAGGCCGTTGCCAATGTGTTTTGGATGATCCAAGAGCTTAGAGTGAGCTTATACGCACAGACTTTAAAAACCCCGTACCCAATTTCAGCCAAACGTGTACTAAATGCAATTAAAGAGTTGGAAAATGGTTAATGGTCATAATATCTTCACGGACAGGTTGCAATCTATTGCGACAAGCCATTACACTATTTAACAGGCACATGCGTTACACGCATTCGTAAATTTACAAGGAATAGGTGAATTAAGTTGACGCAACTTATGGCACAACAACCGCCCGCGCTGATGCATAAAATACTCATTGTGGATGATGAGTATTTCAACTTTGAGTTGCTTGAAGGTGCCTTGTCTTCCCGCTATGAGCTGCTTTATGCAGACTCGGGCAGTGGCTGCTTGCAACAAGCCATTGCCAAATCACCCGATCTAATTCTACTCGATGTGTGTATGCCAGGACTCGATGGTTACGACACATGTCGATTGCTAAAAAACACCCCTGAAACCAATCATATTCCGGTGCTCATGGTGTCTGGTTTAGAAACCAAACAGGAGCAACAAGCGGGTTATGAGGCAGGGTGTGATGCCTATATTGTCAAACCGTTTTCAATGACGTCGCTGATTGAGGAGATTGATTCTTACGTGACGTCATAAGTATAGAAGCACTAAGGAGAGAGCATGTTATACGATGACAAACGCGGGTTTTTCCGCATGATGGTTAATGCTGACGCACACCTGACTTTATTAGATCCTGAAGCAGGGCGTGAGATTGCTGGTGTTTGTCGCGATTTGAGCGCAACAGGTATGGCGGTTGAAGTGGATGGACCCATTGAGATAAATGACCAACTTCATGTGCGCCTAGAAGCTAGCAATAACAGTGTTCAGCCTTTGGATGCCAATGCTAAGGTGATCCGCTGCACCGAGCAAGAAGACGGCACATACATACTTGGCTTGGAAATAGTCGAGCTGAACTAAGTGCCCATTGGCACTTAGTTAATTTAAAAGGCTTAGTAGACTTTACAGACTAAGCCTTTTAAGTAAAAGCCCTCTGGGTAGGTTGCTAAAATGGGGTGATCAGGCGCCTGATTCAAACGCTCCATAATGTACATGTCTTTGCCTGCATCTAATGCCGCATCAGCCACCACTTTTTGAAATAAATTCTGTTCCATTAAACCTGAGCACGAGAAGGTCAGTAAAGTACCGCCTGGCTTTAGGATTTGCATGGCAATCATATTAATGTCTTTATAGCCTCGGCATGCACCATTGAGCTGTGCTTTGCTTTCAGCAAACTTAGGTGGATCCATCACGATAGTATCAAACTGACGGCCTTCATCACGGTAGCGGCGAAGCAGTTTGAATACGTCTTCTTGCACAAAAGACACGCGACTTTCATCCAAGTTATTGTGCGCCACATTGCGTTTTGCGATTTCCAGCGCTGGCCCTGAAACGTCCACATTCGTCACGTGTTTACAGCCGGCTTTGAGTGCATACAAACTGAATGTTCCTGTGTAACTAAAGCAGTTAAGTACGTCTTTGTCTTTTGAAAAGCGGCTGAGTGCTTGGCGTGAATCCCTTTGATCTAAATAAAAGCCAGTTTTATGACCACCTAAAATATCCACTTCAAGCTTTAGGCCATTTTCTTCAATCAGTACTGGGCCTTCAGGTGCGTCGCCTTTCAGCGGCCCTTGCATAGGGAGTAACCCTTCTTTTTTACGGACTTCCACATCAGAGCGCTCGTAAATGCGACACTCTGGGAAGAGCTCTTGTAATGCCATGAGCAAATCGCCTTTATGGCGCTCTGCACCGGCACTTAAAAGCTGGCACACTAAATAGTTATCAAACTTATCAATGGTGATGCCGGGTAAGCCGTCAGACTCAGCGGCGCTTAAGCGAAAACCCGTTAAGCCGCCTTCTTCAATGGTGTGGGCACGTAAGGCAAAAGCGCGCTCAAGGCGGGTTTTAAAAAACGCCACGTCGATTTCTTGGTGCTCATCAAAGCTCCAAACTCGCGCTCTAATTTGCGATTCAGGGCTGTATGCCGCTAGCGCTAAAAAACGGCCATTGGCGTCAAGTACTCGGACTGTGTCACCTAGGCCCGGTTTTCCAGTGACTTTTTTAATGGCTTTTGAGAAGATCCAAGGGTGTTTGCGTTTTAGCGATTTTTCACGCCCCGGTTGTAAGGTGATAGCAGCAGACATAGCAATTCCTAAATAAGATAAGCCGGGTATTCTAAAAAACCCGCCAGCAAGTTACAACGGACTTCACGCACCTATGCCAAGACTAGAACAAATCCATGCCCATTGCCGCCGTATTGTATTGTCGCAAAGCCACGCTGACAGCGCCCATGATCTTGCTCATATTGAGCGCGTAGTGAATTTAGCTGTCAAATTTGCTAAAGCAGAAGGTGCTAATTCAGCAGTGGTGTGTGCCGCGGCTTGGCTACATGATCTCGTACAACTGGGTAAACAACACCCTGAGCGCCATTTGGCTTCGCGCTACGCAGCCGACAAAGCCCGTGAGGAACTGTTTCCTTTAGAATTTGATAATGAGACTTTGGACGCCATTCATCACGCCATCGTCGCGCACAGCTTCAGTGCAAAAGTGCCAGCAGAATCGCTTGAAGCAAAAATAGTCCAAGACGCCGACAGGCTCGATGCCATCGGTGCGCTTGGCATTGCTCGCTGTTTTACTGTGGGCGGGGCATTATCGCGTGCTCTTTTTCATCCAAGCGATCCCCTTGCTGTCGAACGTCCGCTTGATGACAGCCAATATACGCTTGATCACTTTTACGTTAAGCTGTTAAAAATTAAAGACAATCTTCATACTCAGGCCGCTAAACGCGAAGCAGAAAAACGCACTGAGTTTATGCAAGGTTTTATTGCTCAGCTCCATGAGGAAATTCAATGTTAAAAGGACTTGTGTCATTGTGTGTGGCGCTATATTTAAGCACTGCCACTGCGGCTATGCATCAGCACAGCTTAATGTTTGCAGATAACCCCCGTACTTTAAGGGTGTATGTACCGAGTGGCAGTACCGCTAATTTACCTGTGATTGTCATGCATGATGCCCAGAACCTATTTGATGACAAAACCAGTTTTGCCGGTGAGTGGCAAGTGGATGAGAGCATGGCAGCGCTTTTTAAAAGTCATGGCTTTCGAGCAATCGTGGTGGGCATCGACAATGGCCCAAAACGTGTTCAGGAGTATTCGGTCTACCCCCATGAAAAGTATGGTGCGCCATTAGGGGAAAGTTACTTAAGCTTTATTGCAGATAAAGTACTGCCTTTTATAAACGCTGAGTATCAGGCAGACACCCGCCGTGACAACGTGGCGATGATAGGTTCAAGTATGGGAGGCTTAATCAGCTTTGCCGCGATGCAGCACATCCCGTCTCACGTCAGTAAGCTAGGTATTCTGTCACCATCGTACTGGTATAGCGCAAACGTACATGAGGATGCAGAGCGAATCACCCAGCCGTTTCGCATATACACCAGCATGGGCGCCCTAGAAGGGGATGACATGCTCAAGCACTTTAATGACGTGACAGCCAAGCTAAGTGAAAACCCAAATTTAACGCTACAAAGCCAAGTTGTTCCAGATGCGAAGCACAATGAAGCCCAGTGGCGAGCGCTATTTAAAAGCGTCGTGATTTATTTATTTGAACTGAAGGAGCCAAACTAATGTGGACTGTGTATCTAAGTGGTGAAATTCACACTCAGTGGCGAGAAGAAATTCAAGCGGCGGCAAGCAAACAAGGGTTACCTTTGAATTTTGTGTCGCCTGTGACCGATCACGATGCCAGTGATGCTGCAGGTGATGTGCTCGGTGTGCCCGAAAGCGACTTTTGGCGCGACCATCAAAGTGCCCGAGTGAATGCGATGCGGACACAAAACTTAATTAAGCGCGCTGATTTTGCGGTGATCCGTTTTGGTGATAAATACAAACAATGGAATGCCGCTTTTGATGCAGGCCTGTGTGCTGCCAGTGATACGCCTTACATCACGCTGCATGATGCCAGCTTGACTCACCCACTCAAAGAAGTGGATGGCAGCGCACATGCGACAGCAAGTTCCGTAGAGCAAGTAGTGGCCATTTTAAGTTACCTTGTAAAGCCTTAAAGCGCACCCGCTGGTACGAGTGTTACTAGCGGGTCATTTTCTTCACAAAAACCACCACAAAGAGCGCCAATGAAAAGCTGCCGCAGAAGGCTTCGCAGGCGGCCACCAAGCGTGATACACCAATTGGCGTGATATCGCCATAACCAAGCGTAGTAAAAGTCACCACACTAAAAT
>JBGTXC010000196.1:0-5311 GCA_041937835.1 Alteromonadaceae bacterium
TTAAATTAGGTGTGCTTTTAGCATCATCCAGCACGCTTGAGCGGGCTTTAAGGTATGTGTCACTGTAAGGAGTGTATGTGTGAATTCTTTTAAGTTCTGCCTGGATGGCATCGAAATTTTGATACTTAGGGGCACTCTCAAGACCGCAAGCGGCTAGAAAGCAACAGATCAGGGCGTTAACACTCTGGCGCAATGTCACCTATCCTTATAGTTAATCAGGCAAGAAAAGGACGTATTATGATATTTTCTTTCCAAAACTCTGCGTTTCGCGATGCAAACACGGGCTTATACAACCGTGATTACCTTCGTGAAATATGCCAACGTGAATGGCATAGGCTTGCTCGTTTGGAGCGTTCAATGGCGTTGATCTTACTGGATTGCGAGTGCGCAAGCCAGACACATCAGGTAACTTTAGAACAAACTATTGCTGAGCTTTTAGCAAATCATGATTTCAGAGCGACCGATATCGTCTCTAAAGTGTTTAATAACACCTTTGCGATTGCACTTTTTGATATGCCTCATGAGCACACCACGCGCATTTTAGACAAACTACGCGCGCATCTTAATGAAGATAACAAAAAGCATGAATGGCAGCATAGAACGCGCTTTAGCGTGTTACACATCACACCTTCGACATGTGAGTACGATATTGACTGGAGCTTGAATAAATTATTGGCATTGCTTGAACAAGCGAGGAGCCAAGATAAAGATTTAGTCATGGCTGAGTTACACTAGCTAAAAGTGTAATCAGGATAGCCAGAAAATAAAAAAGCCCCTTACGGGGCTTTTTTTAGATTTTAACGCCTTTACGGGCTGCCTTCTCTTTAATGAAGGCTGACCAGCTACGCGCAAACTTACGCGTTTTAGGGTCTTCCATCGCTTTACGGATGGCTGCATAGGCTTGCTTGTATTTCTCTTGATGGTAGTAAGCTTCTGCAAGGTCAGAATAAATCGTCCCTTTCTTCTTGTTACCGAGATCAAGTGACTTTTCAAGCATGGCTACCGAGTCAGAGAACTTCTCTGCTTGTAGGTATAGAGCACCCGCTTTGCGGTAAAGCTCTGCGTCATTGTCAAACTTTGCAGCTTCAATGTAGTATTCAGCCGCTTTCACAATATGCTTAGATTGGTGGTAGTAACTCGCCACCGCATTCACATTTTGCTTAGTACGTTTAACTTTGTCCGCTTTAAGCGCTTTTTCCATTACAACAGCTGCTTTCCAAGGCACTTCGTTCAAAGAGAAGAACGAAGCAAGTACCTTGTAATCAGACTCTGATTCAAAGTAGTTGTTTTTGTATGCTACATCCATAGTTGCAAGACCACGCTTGTAGTCTTCAACTTGCATGTAGAATTTACCTAGCTGAGTCCACGCTTTCGGGTTCTCAGGCCAAGTTTTAACAACTTCTTCAGCTACTTTTACAACACTTGGAAAGTCTTTAAGCTCAAAGAAAGCACCGATTTTTAAATCGAAAGGCGCTTTTACTGGCTCAGCTTTCTGTAGTGCAATAGCACGATCAGCAGGTGCAATAACGTCACGGAATTGTTTCAACTCGTAGTTTGCTTGCGCAATACGAATGTACACATTCGCGTCTTCTTCACCTGTGAAGTCCATCCAGCGGTTATACATGGCTTTAGCTTCTTTATACTGTTTAGTACCAGCATAAAGGTCACCTAAAAGCTTCAACGTATTGGCTTGGTCTTTAAAGTTAAGAACATCAGGCGTAATCGCCGCTTTTAAATATTTAACAGCTGCAGAATACTGTTCTTTCTGTGCACTTAACTGACCTAAGTAATAGTCAACAGTTGCACGATCGAATGTGTCTGATGTGTCGATGTCTTTTAAGATTTCAAGCGCGCCATCAATGTTGTCTTCGTTGTAAAGATCAAACGCCTTTACAACCTTCTTACCAACGCGCTCACCCATTACCTTTGTTTTAGCACTCTTACGCTTTTCAATTTCTGCGTAATCAGGCTTAGCAAAAGCAGGGGTAGCCACTACTGTACCACCTAAGGAGATCAATAAGGCTAACGCTGTCACTTTAGTTAATTGTTTCATCGTTAACCCCCTTAGTTACCTTGGTTTAGTTTGAAGTCTAGCTGTACTTGTTGACCAGGCTGCTTTTGCGGCTTACCGTCAACGATTTTTGGCTTGTACTTCCACTTACGCAGTGCACGCTTTGCTTCACGGTCAAAGACACGCTTTGGATCTGCGTCGATAACTTGTACATCTTCAACACCACCTAGCTCATTGATGGTGAATGAAAGTTGTACCCAACCTTCTTTACCATCACGCGCTGCTTGCGGTGGGTATTTTGGTTCAATCCGCACGATAGGTGTCGCTTCACCATCACGTCCGAATGCACCTGGACCACTTAGGCCACCGGCTGTGCCCCCAACGTTGATGCTTGGCATATTAAACTGCAATGCACCTGGGTTAGGATTACTATTTTCCGGCTGAGGCGGCTGCGGTTTAGGCGGCTGCTTAGGTGGCGGCGGAGGCGGAGGCGGAACACGCTTACGCTCCTGCACCTTGGATTCAGGCGGATTCGTCATAATTTCGACTACAATCTGTTCTTTCTGCGTATCAGCGCGGTTTGCACCGCCACTGATTAAGTACGCCATGAAAAAGAACAAGCCGAAAGTAACTGCCCCACCTGCAATCAGTGAAAACAGAAAACGAATCATTACTTGTCTCCAGCAATAGATATCTTATCAATACCTGACGCTTTAATTTGGTCCATTACTTTCACAACCACACCGTGTTTGGCATCTTTATCCGCTTGGATAATCACCACATCAGTAGGCTGCTCAGCAAGAAGACGCTCGATGTTTGCAGCAACACGCTCAACATCTACTTGACGTTTATCCATCCAGATCTCGCCATTAGAGCGGATAGCGATGAAGATATTGGCATTCTTCTGTTTAGTCGCTTGCGCTGCTTTTGGCTTATTAACCTCGATGCCCGCTTCTTTAACGAACGAAGTTGTTACGATAAAGAAGATAAGCATGATGAATACGATGTCTAGCATCGGCGTCATGTCGACTGCTGCTTCTTCTTCTTCACGAAAACGTTGTTTACGTGCCATAGTCAAATCTCTCTCTAGTGATGAGGCAAGCTGTCTACTAGCTTCTCTTTAGCCATCTTAGCTTTCGCTTCAAGACGTGAGCTAAAGAATACGCCAGACAGTGCCGCAACCATTCCAGCCATTGTCGGGATAGTTGCCATTGAAATACCCGATGCCATTAATCGTGGGTTACCTGTACCTTGGTTGGCCATGGTTTCGAAAACCGCGATCATCCCAGTTACAGTACCTAATAGACCGATTAACGGACATACAGCTACCAATGTCTTAATCAACAACATACGCTGATCTAATTTTTCAGACGCTTCAGAAATCCATGCTTCGCGGATTCTGTGTGCGTACCAAGACGTAGTGTCCTGGCGGGCGTCCCATTTAGCGATGATTCCTTTTTTCATTTTCGGAAACTCGCTAATCAGGAACCAATAGCGCTCAATCATTAATACCCACATAAGGAAGAGTGCTACCGCGACCACGTATAAAACCTGGCCGCCTGTGCCAACAAAATCCCTGATAGATTCCCAAATCTCCATCAGGACTAGCATTAGGCTTTCTCCTTCTCCGCGTGAGCAGCTACGATACCTGCGCTTTGCTCATCAAGGATGTGAATGATTGATTTGCTACGACCGTGCACAATAGCGTGAACTAGGATTAGCGGAAGTGCCGCGATTAGACCTAGCGCAGTTGTTACAAGTGCCATAGAGATTGAACCAGCCATGATCTTCGGATCACCTGTACCAAATAGTGTGATTTGCTGGAACGTGTTGATCATACCAACAACGGTACCTAGTAGACCAAGTAGCGGTGCAATAGCAGCAAGGATCTTAATGATGTTGATACCCGCTTCGATGCGTGGCGTTTCACGAAGAATCGCTTCATCAAGTTTTAGCTCTAGGTTCTCAACGTCTTGCGCTTTGTTGTCTTGGTAAACTTTCAAGATACGGCCAAGCGGGTTATCAGTAGAAGCGTTGCCTGTGTTCTTAAGCTGCTTCTTGATTTTGCCAGACGTGATTGAAAGGTCTACTAAACGTACGATAGCGATTAGGAAACCAACGATTAGAAGGGCTGCAATGATGTAACCTACTTCTTCACCTTGGTGGAAACGCTCTTCAACCGTTGCTTTTTGCGTGTTTAGACGCAAGATAGCACCACGTGTTGGGTCTACGTAGAAACCAGTGTAAGAACCTGCAGCAGTAGCTTGTAGGTCAGATGCTGTATTCAGTACGAAACCATCTGGTTGACGGCCAAGCGGCTGAATTTGCTTAGTTTCTGGGTGGTAGATTAAGTAACCAGCGTTGCTGATAAGGTTGAAGTTACCAACACGAGTTACTTGCTGCATGTTTGTTGCACCGTCTAACTCAGCAACTTGTGCTTCGAAAGTAGATACTTTTGCAGACTCAGTCATTTCAGTTTGAAGTGCAATCCAAAGCTCTTCTAGCTCACGCGTAGTTGGTAGCTCTTTTGCAGCCGCAAGTGAACGTAAGATTTCTTCACGTCCTGGGTGCTCAGCACTTACCAATGAAGCTTCGATTGAACCGATTGTTTCAGATGCAGCACGACGTACAACACCAAACATTTCACCAAGAGTACCTTTTGCGTTCTCTAGTGCTTGCTCTTTTTCAGCAAGAGTTGTTTCGTTTTGTGCGTATTGCTTCTTAAGACGCTCACCACGTGCTTTTTCAGCAGCTAGGTCGCTTTTAGCTTTGTTAAGTAACGCTTGCTTGTCAGCACGAGCTGAAAGGAACTCTTGTTCACGTTGCTTATTTAATTTGCCTTCAGAGATACGTTCTTGCTTAACTTGCTCAAGAATTTTGTCTAAAGCACCAGTATTTGCATGTGCATTAAGCGCGGTACCTGCAGAAACAGATAGTACTGCTGCAACAGCAAAACCTTTAAATAGTTTCTTCATTATTGATTACTCCGCGCCAAAAATTGGTAGTTTAACAAGTTCTAATGTCGCTTGTTTACGCGCCATACGGATAACTTCTTTAACAGGTTTTAGGTATTCTTCACCTAATTCTTTCCACTGTTTAGTGTTGTTATCCCACACCCACGCGTGCTTAAGGTCAAAAGACTGAGCTACGTAAGTGATACGACCTAAACGACCGAAGTCAACGTTGATGCTCTTACCATCGATCTCAAGAGTACCTTGAGAAGCAGTTACAGCTGAGCTGTATGCAGTTTCAACAGTGTAAGCTTCAAGAACTTGGCGGAATTTTTCAGATGTAGTAACT
>JBGTXC010000197.1:0-5278 GCA_041937835.1 Alteromonadaceae bacterium
CCTTTAGTTTACTTGCACGATATTTTTTAATGCGAAAGTGGGCCACCACAGACCCACCAAATAAATATAAACCTACTGTTTTTATTGGTTTTTTTACTTATTGTATCGGTAAATAGTCCAAAGAGGCCCGAAAGGGCCTTTTTTATTGCTGTTTTTTAGACTTTTTAGCAACAAAATCACCTTTAATAGATCTTTCAGTTATAGTCAGCCGCGTACAAAAAATCACCGTGTGATCAATTTTATTCACACCCAAAAAGTCTTCCTTTAAACCCCCCCAGAAAACCCCATAAAAATGTCAGATTGCGTTACTTAATCAGCTGGTTAAACACGCTGTACACGCAACTTATTCACAAATAGAACACCGCAATGGATCCTATTCAAAGCCCCTATTTTAAAGAGCATGCAAATTAATTGATGATTTCATGAGCATTCATGGGGATAAAGCTTATTCACTAACAAGAATAAACTTGCAATGCCACGGTTCACTCGTATGATCCACACCTCAATGCAAAGTTATTAAAGGTATAAGGCAAGATGGCACAGTTTGAAGTCATTGTAGGTAGCCAAATGGGATCCGCAGAATACGTAGCTGATCAGCTTATCGACGTTTTGGCTGATCATGGTCACAGTGCTGCATTACATTTAGAGCCAGATCTCACCAAGCTTGATGTCTCATCTCCCTGGTTAGTGATCACCTCCACTTACGGCGCAGGGGACTACCCAGATAACATCCTTGATTTTGTACAACAAATTAATGAAGCGGACGCACTCACTATGCCATTCTATATGGTTGGTGTAGGTGACAGCAGCTATGACACCTATAACTTAGCAGCTAAAAACCTAGCAAGCGTATTACAAAGTAAAGGGGCAAAGGTCCTGCAAGCGCCATTATTAATTGATGTATTAGATGACGCATTACCAGAAGATACCGCTTGCGCTTGGTTTGTTGATCAAATCAAAGATCTGTCACTTTAAGGTTTATCCACATTTTTACCTCAGTTTAGATCTAAATGTGAATAAGTTCTGATCAAACCCTGCTTTTAAGCATGTATATTCATTAGATAAAAAAATCATGATCTCTAGGTGTGGATAAAGCAGCATATTGATCAGAGGCTATCATTGTGTTGATCCGATCATAACCACACCTTACGATCTAATCTAAATCACTGTTTTATATATAAAAAAAGCACTTACTAACAGATGTGGGTGGATCTAAATATAAGATCAATAAAGATCTTTTTAAAAGATCCTTATATATATTTAAGATCTTTACCCTCTGGTGTTTAAAATTTAATCGTTTCACTTGCCTGTATTTCTAGGTAGAATACGCTCCCTTTCGTAAGTTAGTGTCTGGTTTGTAGGATCCTATTGATGTTTTTTCACGAACGTTTTGATGTCATCGTTGTTGGTGGTGGTCACGCTGGTACAGAAGCCGCTTTAGCATCGGCGCGTATGGGTATGAATACCCTTTTGCTTACACACAATATGGATACATTGGGCCAAATGTCGTGCAACCCGGCAATTGGTGGTATTGGTAAAGGACATTTAGTTAAAGAGATTGATGCCCTTGGTGGCGCTATGGCAAAAGCCATTGATAAAGGCGGCATCCAATTTAGAACGCTTAATTCATCCAAAGGCCCAGCAGTACGTGCAACCCGTGCTCAGGCTGATCGCCAACTTTACAAAGCGGCAATACAAGACACCTTACAACACCAAGAAAACTTAAAGATTTTCCAACAATCATGTGATGATCTGATTGTTGAAGGCGAAACCGTGAAAGGCGTAGTTACCCAAATGGGACTGCGTTTTGAAGCGCCAACTGTAGTGCTGACTGTAGGCACCTTCTTAGGTGGCCAAATTCATATTGGTATGGAAAACTTCAAAGGTGGACGCGCAGGCGATCCCCCTTCTATCGCACTTGCGGATCGCTTACGTGAATTACCATTTCGTGTTGACCGCTTAAAAACCGGCACACCACCGCGTATTGATGCTCGCACAGTGGACTTCAGCGTGATGCAGGAGCAGCCTGGTGATAACCCTACACCTGTATTTTCATTTATGGGTAAACGCAGTGATCACCCAACACAGATCCCGTGTTACATCACTTATACCAATGAAAAAACCCATGATGTGATCCGTGAAAATCTAGATCGCTCACCTATGTATGCGGGTGTGATTGAAGGGATTGGGCCTCGTTACTGCCCATCCATTGAAGATAAGATCATGCGCTTTGCAGACAAAGACAAACATCAGATCTTTGTTGAGCCAGAAGGACTTACTTCATACGAGCTATATCCAAACGGGATTTCAACTAGCTTACCGTTTGATGTGCAGATGAGCATAGTGCGCTCAATCAAAGGCTTTGAAAACGCGCACATTTGCCGCCCTGGTTACGCCATTGAGTACGACTTTTTTGATCCTCGTGATTTAAAACCATCACTCGAAACCAAATTCATTAATGGTTTGTTCTTCGCAGGGCAAATCAACGGCACCACAGGTTACGAAGAAGCCGGTGCACAAGGCTTAATCGCCGGTATGAACGCAGCACTTCAAGTGCAAGGCAAAGATGCCTGGACGCCACGTCGTGATGAAGCATACACAGGCGTATTGATTGATGACCTAGCAACGCTTGGCACTAAAGAGCCATACCGTATGTTCACCAGCCGTGCTGAATACCGCTTGTTATTGCGTGAAGATAACGCAGACATTCGTTTAACGCCAAAAGGACGTGAACTTGGTCTTGTGGACGATGCGCGTTGGGCCGCATTTAACGAAAAAATGGACACCATTGAAAAAGAAGCGCAGCGTCTGCGTGATACCTGGGTACATAAAAACCATGAGCAAGTTGACGCAGTGAACGCCTTACTCAAGTCACCTTTAGTACGTGAGGCAAGTTTGGAAGATCTGGTGCGTCGTCCAGAAATAAACATTAAGGATCTGCTTGCGATCGAGGGCTTTGCATCGCCATATGAAAATGAGCAAGCCATTGAGCAAGTTGAGATCCAAACAAAGTACGCCGGCTACATTGCACGCCAGCAAGATGAAATCGACAAGCAATTACGTCATGAAACCACCTTGCTTCCGAAAGAGTTTGATTACAGCCAGGTGTCTGGTTTATCAAATGAGGTGGTTGCCAAACTAACGGATGCCCGCCCAGATACTATTGGCCAAGCATCACGCATTTCAGGCATTACACCAGCCGCCATTTCGTTGCTGCTGGTGTATCTCAAAAAACATGGCATGCTTCGCAAAACGGCATAAGAGAACACAGTGTTAGAAAAATTACAGTCATTATTAGCACAGACGGACTTAACCTTAAGTCCGTCGCAAGTGCAGCAGTTAGTTGATTACGTTGGCTTGCTGGATAAATGGAACAAAGCATATAACCTCACGTCAGTGCGTGATCCTAACGAAATGGTGATCAAACACATCATGGACTCTGTGGTGGTTGCCCCGCACTTAAAAGGTCAACATTACATTGATGTGGGTACCGGGCCTGGGTTGCCAGGTATCGTGCTTGCGATAGCTCGCCCGGACATCAATTTTGTCTTACTAGACTCTTTGGGCAAACGCGTGCGCTTTTTGACACAAGTGGTGCATAGCCTTAAGCTCACTAACGTTAAGCCAGTACAATCTCGCGTTGAAGCCTACCACGACGGCATTCCATTTGATGGCGTATTAAGTCGTGCTTTTGCTTCGTTAACAGATATGGTTAACTGGTGTCATCACTTAATTGATGAGCATGGTGATTTCCTGGCGCTAAAAGGCGTATTTCCTGAAGATGAAATTCAACAGCTGCCAGTGCAATTTACTTACCAAGACAAAGTGGTGTTAACTGTGCCGGGCTTAGACGCTGAACGACACTTAATAATTCTAAAAAAAGGCTAACCAACAGAGGGCACTGTGGCTAAAGTCATCGCAATCGCAAACCAAAAAGGCGGTGTGGGAAAAACCACCACCGCAGTTAACCTTGCTGCTTCCATGGCCGCAACAAAGCGCAAAGTATTGTTAATTGATCTGGACCCTCAAGGTAATGCCACCATGGGATCGGGTGTCGACAAATACGATGATGTTGCCACTGTGTATGATTTATTGGTTGATGAAAAACCAGTAAGTGAAGTCGTCATCAAAGAAACTTCGGGCGATTATCACCTGATTGCCGCAAATGGTGACGTGACCGCTGCTGAAGTTAAGCTGATGGAACTATTTGCCCGTGAGATTCGCCTTCGTAATGCTTTGGAGAAAGCGCAAGACGACTACGAGTTTATTTTCATCGACTGCCCACCTTCTTTAAACATGCTCACCGTTAATGCCATGGCTGCGGCCGATTCCGTGTTGGTGCCAATGCAGTGTGAGTATTATGCCCTAGAAGGCTTAACCGCATTAATGGACACCATCACGCAGCTGTCAAAGTTGGTGAATCCGAAATTACAGATTGAAGGCATTTTGCGTACCATGTACGATCCGCGCAATCGCCTTGCCAATGATGTCTCTGAACAACTCAAACAACACTTTGGCGAAAAAGTTTATCGAACCGTCATCCCTCGCAATGTCCGATTGGCAGAAGCCCCAAGTTTTGGCGCCCCTGCTATGTATTATGATCGCGCTTCAACTGGTGCGAAGGCGTACTTAGCATTAGCGGGTGAGATGTTACGGCGTCGAGAAAAATCGACAGCAGTCGCATAATAAGAGGTAAAACACATGTCTGCGAAAAAACGCGGTCTTGGTCGTGGCTTGGATGCCTTATTAACATCCGCTAAACCAGCTCCCCAATCAGTAACGCCAGAAGATGAAAACACTGCGCCACAGGGTGAGTTACAAAAACTACCGATTGAATTCCTAAAGCCTGGGAAATATCAACCGCGTAAAGACATGTCAGAAGACGCCCTTGAAGAACTTGCCAACTCCATTAAAGCGCAAGGGGTGATTCAACCTATCGTGGTGCGTCCGTTAGCACAAGATTCCTACGAAATTATTGCCGGTGAACGTCGCTGGCGTGCAGCCCAGTTGGCCAAGTTGGATGTTATTCCTTGTTTGATTAAAGCCGTGCCTGATGAAGCTGCGGTTGCCATCGCGCTGATTGAAAATATTCAGCGTGAAGATTTAAACGCCATGGAAGAAGCCATCGCACTTGAGCGTTTATTAACCGAGTTTGAATTAACGCATCAACAAGTGGCCGATGCCGTAGGTAAATCACGCACTACAGTGACAAATTTATTGCGTCTTAATAATTTGAATGAAGATGTGAAAAAAATGTTAGAGCATGGTGATTTGGAAA
>JBGTXC010000198.1:0-5133 GCA_041937835.1 Alteromonadaceae bacterium
CAGTTCCCAATGGCGTTTTTAGCCATTGTCGGTGGGCTTGATAAGCACGGTAATGATGCCGACAGGCCATTGCCTTATGTGCATGTTGATATTGCGGGTAGCGGTGTGGAAGGAGGCGATTGGCAGCATGGTAAGCCAACGGCTGCATCTGTAGCGACCTTATTCGCACACTACTGTGGTTAATGATCATTGAGAATTAAAAAAGGAGGCTGATGCCTCCTTTTTTATTGCTTACATACCAAAATGGCGGTCAAAAAAGTCCGTGATGGTGGTGTGCAAATGAATTTTAGTTTTCTTACCGCGCAGGCTGTGTTTTGAGCCTGGGTAAGTCATCATTTCAAATTGCTTGCCTTCATCTTGCAGCACTTTAAATAGCTTAGTGGCATGCGTGAATAACACGTTATCGTCGGCCATGCCGTGGTAAATCAATAACGGGCCATTTAACCCAGACACGTAAGGGAACACGGCGCTTTTCTCATACCCTTCGGCATTATCCGCAGGGTGACCTAAATAACGTTCCGTGTAATGGGTATCATAAAGCGCCCAATCGGTTACAGGGGCACCTGATACGCCGGCTTTAAAGTACTCACCGGCTTTAAACATGGTCATTAACGCCATGTAACCGCCGTAGCTGTGACCATACACACCAATGCGCTCTGGGTCGACGTAATCTAAAGTGCGTAAAAACTCAACGCCTTTGATTTGGTCTGTCACTTCAATGTCGGCAAGGTTGCGGTAAATTGGGTCTTCAAACTTTTTACCTCGGTTGTAAGAGCCACGGTTATCCAGTTGGAAAATCACAAAGCCTTTTTGCACTAAGTACTGAAGGTACAGGTTACGTTGGCTCCACGTATTAGTGACACGCTGGGCGTGTGGTCCGCCATACACACTGACAATAACAGGATGTTTAGTCTTGGTATTGAGCTTAGTTGGCTTAAAAATACGGTATTGCAGAGTTTGGCCGTCTTCGGCTTTTAACGTGCCGTATTCAGGCGTGACTAAACCACCTTGATAAGCAAATAATGGGTGGCTGTTATCCACTTGGTTTTGCTCAAGCCAAGTAACAAACTCACCGTTAATGCTTCTGAGTGCCACACTTGGCGGCGACGTAATGCTTGAGGCGCGATCAATAAAGGTTTTGCCATCTTTAGCCACTACCACAGAGTGGTATTGACCAAGCTCAGTGATGCGCGTCATCTCGCCTTCATTAAATAATGGCGCTGCGTATAAGTGGCTTTCCATGATGCTGTCTTTGCGCCCAGCAAAGTACACCACGCCTTTTTCTTCATCAATGGCTTTGATGCTTTCTACAATCCAGTCACCGCGGGTGATTTGGCGAAGTAGGGTGCCATCTACGCGATAAAGATAGAGGTGTTTAAAGCCATCACGCTCGGATGCCCACACAAAATGTTTTTTGTCTTTTAAAAAGCGCAAATCAAAGTGAAGGTTTATCCAAGTCTCACTGGTTTCTTTTAGTGCCACACTTTGCTTCGCGGTGCGGGTATCAAAAAAACGTAACTCTAAATTGTGCTGAGCGCGGTCTTGCCATTGGTAAGACAAGGTAGTGTGGTCTTTAAGCCATTTAGCGCGGGCAAGGTAGATGTCTTTGTTTTCACCTAAATCAACCCACTGGGTTTTTAGGTTATCAAGACTCACAACGCCTAACTCAATGTTAACGTTGTTGGTGCCTGTGAAAGGGTACCTTTGGTTAAACAGTTTGACTTCGTCCGCATAGATTTCATTGCGGATGGCTTCTTGAACTGGGCTTTCATCAATACGGGTAAAGGCGATTTTACTGTCGTCGCCGGCCCACCAGTATCCCGTCATGCGGCTCATTTCTTCTTGCGCTACAAATTCTGCCATGCCGTTTTTGATGGTGCCGCCACCATCTTTGGTTAGCTGAATTTCTTTGCCAGAGGCAATGTGCAAGGCATACAAATTTTGCTCACGGATAAAAGATACATACTCGCCTTTAGGTGAAAAACGGGCATCTGTTTCAAAAGCTTCGGTGTTTGTGAGTTTTTTGCTCTTGCCAGTGGCTAGCGGGTAGTAATACAAGTCGCCGTTCAGCGGGAAGAGTAATGCCTTGCCATCATTCGACCAAGTGTATTCTAAGATACCACGGCCAAAAATGCGTTGGCGTTCACGGCGGGCTTTTTCTTCATCTGAAAGGTTTTCAGGGCCAGAAAACAGCGCTTCTGAGTCAACCAGCAAACGTTTGCTGTTGGCTTTGATATTGTATTCCCACAAATCGTAACGGTTGTAGTCATCTACTTTGCCTTGTAAGTAGGTGACTCGGCTGCCGTCTGGGGAAAACTTCAGCTTGATAGGCGCTTTACCTGACAAGCTAGGGTCTGAAAAAATGCGTTCTATGGTCAGTGGCGTTGCGGCTAAGGGCGCGCTGGCTCCTTTTGCACTGTGTGGTTGCTTTAGGGTTGATTGGCAACCACTTAAGGCAACACCCAAGATGCTCATCATGATTATGGGCTTGAGTTTGCTCACTGTGAGTCCTTCTTATGTTATTTTATCCTTCAAGATGGTAATTCCTAATGACTACCTAAGCAAATTCGTGCGTTAAGTGAGGCAAAATGAGCTTTGAATTACACCCCCAACTGGCAAAAGACACCATTACACTTGCAGACTGGCCGTTATGCCGTGTGCTGCTGATGAATGACAGCCAATACCCTTGGTTTATTTTAGTGCCACGTGTGGCGGGCATGCGGGAAGTGATAGATTTAAATGACGAGCAACAAGCGACTTACCACCTTGAATCGCGCAAACTTGCGCATTTAATTCGAGATGTGTTTAAGCCTTACAAACTCAATATTGCGGCGCTTGGCAACATGGTAGAGCAACTCCATGTGCACCATATTGCCCGCTTTAAAGACGATGTTGCATGGCCAAACCCGGTGTGGGGCTTTGCACCTGCAGTGCCATACACCGATGCGCAATTAGCCAAGCTGAAAGAGGCGTTTCAGCCCTAAACTATTAATTTGGCTGGGCATCTACACTTTTCAAATAATGCTCAGTCTGATTTGAACGACTATAAAATTCATGCCATCCATTAAATAGCTCAATCATCTCGTCGCCGCCAAACTCATCGTTTTTATCGTAGATAAAATAGCTGCTAGCTCCACCACCGCGAAGTTCGAATTGGCTACGATAGGTGCCCCACCGAGCAAAGGAAAGAAATAGGAAGTTATTATTTACCAAAATACCGATTAAATTAGGCATGTGGTTGTATTGGTTTAACGTGATGGCTCTGGTGAATTTACATTTATCCATTGCATGCTCAATTTCTTTAATTGCATGTTCAGTGGCTAATGTGAACCGATCAAAATATTGAGGCTTTGACTTTTGATATTCTGGAGACAGCAAAGCAATATCGAGAGAAATGTCTTTACCTACTAAATTAAATGGTGACGCTTCATCGATTAATTTAGCTAATACATTATTCCAACCAAAGCGCCCTGCAATGGCTATGTACTTTATAGAAATACGTTTTTCTTTTTCACACACACGGTGAACTTCTTTTAAAAGCTCATCGGGTGTAATGATAGGAATTAACTCTTTCTCTTCGGTTACTTTGTCGTAAATTGTGAACAAAATCTGCATTAGAATCATAGCTAAGACTATGAGAATGGCTGTATTGGTAAAAACACTGATGTTTTTCGGCAGTAGATCGCTCGGTAAGCTCTCGATTGTAATGGCAATGAGCATGATGATGTAGGCGAGTGACTTCTTTGCTTTTTCATACCCCTCAATTAAGCGACCTACAAAGGTATCTGGTGTATTCATTCTTCATCCTTGATATTTTTCCCTTATTTAAAATAGACCAAATACAAAAAAAGCACTCATGATGAGTGCTTTTTAATGTGTGAAGTTTATTTAGTTAAGCCCTAATACACGCTTGCCTTGGTCAAACACGATGTCGACTGGAATGTTAGCGTTGGTGAGCTTGTCTAAATCTGCTTGTAAGTCAGGTTTGATGATGCCCATGTCTGCCACTAGAGCGTCCACACCTTGGTAATCGCCGTCGCCCTGTAGGGTTAAAATGGTATGGCTTAAAGTGGTGATGGCGTCGTGCATTTTCGCCATATTTACGCGATAAAAGCCGTCTTCCCCTTTGGTAAATGCACCCGCTTGTTTAAAAAAGTTAAAGCGGATCATATTCGCTTTACCATGCGCACTGGATGCACCAAAGCGTACTGAGCGAAAAATACCGGCTAAAAAAGTGGTGTAGTAATCTTCAAGAGTACCGTCTGTGATCACGCCCTTTTCTAACAATTGCGACACCATGTAAAGACCTAAAATATCTGCTTTGCCTTCCTCAAGTGCAGAGGCATGTTCTTTAAGGGATTCGCGCACTGTGCCTTGACCGTTAATGGTATTTTTAATGCCTAACCCGTGCGCCACTTCGTGGAACATGGTATTGGCAAAAAAGGCATCAAAGGTGATGTGTTTACGCTGCTCTGGGGCAATAAGTACATCACTAATTGGCACCAAAATTTTATCAAATTTGGCCTGCATGGCATTTTTTAGCTGTAATCGACGGGTGCCTTTTTCAAGTTGTACACGCTCGTCATTAGGTAGGTTAATTGCAATGGTTTTACTGCCAGCGTTAGCATGCCCTGCGTAGTAGATAACATCATAGGCATTTAAATCGGCATCTGTGCCTGGAGTTTCGGCTTTATATTGCTCAGGTACTGGCAAGCCTTGTTGTAGCTCTGGCAAGTAAGCGGCAAATTTTGCAAGGCGTTCTGACCACGCCATATCCTTAATCAGCACATATGCTTCAAAGCCAGTACGGTAGCCAAATAACATGTCTTCGTAGTTTTCAATAGGGCCAATCACCACGTCTAAACGGTTTGATTTCATATCCATCCATGCAATGTCAGATGGGTAGTAATCATTAGAGAGTAGGGCGTCTGCTCTTAGATTTAAATAATGCGTAAAGGCCTTATCTTGGCTCAGTGAAGCCGCTTGCTGTAACAGTTGCGCCGCCTTTTCTAAGGCGCCACGATAATAAGTGTTATAAGCAATGCTGGTCAGCTGATTTTGGTTGTTGTAACGTACTAACGCATATTGGCTGGTTTTATCTTTAAACTGCGCCTGTTCAAACTCGGCTTTGGT
>JBGTXC010000199.1:0-5001 GCA_041937835.1 Alteromonadaceae bacterium
CACAAGCCATGATGAAATCACTCACGTTCACGGCGCGTTAAAAGCATTGGCTGCCGACCTGATGAAGATTGCCAACGATGTCAGATGGCTGGCTAGCGGCCCGCGCTGCGGAATCGGCGAAATCGTCATTCCTGAAAATGCAGAACGGCCAACATAGCGCTAAAACGCCAAGTATGCCCAGTAAATGGGGTATTTGCGGTAAGAGCAAAAGTGGGTGATAAAGAATTATATGGGGTTGCAAATATTGGCAACAAACCCACATTTAATGGGACACGCGCATTGTTAGAGGTTCATATTTTCGACTTTGCGCAAGACATTTACGGACAATTTATGCACGTGGAGCTAATTAAAAAGCTTCGCGATGAGAAAAAATTCGAGACATTAACACAACTGACGGCGCAGATTGCAGATGATGTAACCGCCGCTAAGCAGTGTTTTGGTTTAAATTAGGTAGCCGATACGGAAAGTAGGATTAATGAGCGACTACAAACATACTCTGAATCTACCGGAAACTGAGTTTCCGATGCGCGGTAACCTCGCAAAACGCGAGCCGCAGATGCTTAAAACATGGTATGAAAAAGATCTGTACGGCAAAATTCGTGCGGCTAAAAAAGGCAAAAAGTCTTTCACCTTGCATGATGGCCCCCCGTATGCCAATGGCAACATTCACTTAGGTCATTCGGTTAATAAAATTCTTAAAGACATTATTGTAAAAGCGAAAACGCTTTCTGACTTTGATGCCCCTTATGTACCAGGGTGGGATTGCCACGGCTTGCCAATTGAACTGCAAGTTGAAAAGAAAGTGGGCAAGCCGGGTAAAAAGGTCACTGCTGCAGAGTTCCGTCAAAAGTGCCGCGAATATGCACAAAAGCAAGTTGATGGCCAACGCGCTGATTTCAAACGTTTAGGTGTGTTCGGTGATTGGGATAACCCATACCTTACAATGAATTTTGATTTTGAAGCCAATGCCATTCGTGCGCTTGGAAAAATCATTGAAAACGGCCACCTTCATAAAGGGGCTAAGCCGGTTCACTGGTGTACTGACTGTGGCTCAGCACTGGCTGAAGCAGAAGTGGAATACCAAGATAAGCGCTCACCGGCTATTGATGTGAAATTTAACTTTGTTGATAACAGTAAAGTAGAAGCGGCATTTGAGTTAGAAGCAGGCCACACAGGTGAAGGCCAAATCGGTATTGTGATTTGGACTACGACACCGTGGACGCTTCCTGCAAACCGTGCTGTTGCCGTACACGCTAATGTTGAGTACACCTTAATTCAAGCAAACACGGAAAATGGCCCATTACGTTTAGTGCTAGCGTCTGAGCTTGCTAAATCGGCCATGGATCGTTTTGGTATCACTGATTACCGTGCTTTAGGTTACACCAAAGGCGACAAGCTAGAGCTTCTGAGCCTAGCGCACCCATTCTACGACTTTAACGTGCCTGTGATTTTAGGTGACCACGTTACGACTGATTCAGGTACCGGTGCGGTTCATACAGCGCCAGGTCATGGTCAGGAAGACTTTGCAGTTGGTTTAAATTACCAACTTGAAGTGGCAAACCCTGTGGGTGCGAATGGTGTGTATTTGCCTGATACGCCGCTACTGGCAGGCCAGCACGTATTTAAAGCCAATGATAACGTGATTACTTTGCTAAAAGACGCAGGTGCCTTGATGCATCACGAAGCGTTTGAGCACAGCTACCCGCATTGCTGGCGTCATAAAACGCCGATTATCTTCCGTGCCACACCTCAGTGGTTTGTTAGCATGGACCAAGCAAATCTGCGTAAAGACTCATTGGCTGAAATCGCTAAAACAGAGTGGATGCCTGAATGGGGCGAAAGCCGCATTGCTAACATGGTAGAAGGTCGACCTGACTGGTGTATTTCGCGCCAGCGTACTTGGGGTGTGCCAATTGCCTTGTTTGTAGATAAAGACACAGGTGATTTGCACCCAGACACAGCCGCACTGATTGAAAAAGTAGCAGAGCGCGTTGAAAAAGAAGGGATCCAAGCTTGGTATGATTTGGATGCCGCAGAATTACTCGGCAGTGATGCAGAGCAATTTGTTAAAGTGCCAGACACGCTAGACGTGTGGTTTGACTCAGGTGTGACTCACGCATGTGTTGTGGATGCCCGTGAAGACTTAGTAGGCCCAGCTGATTTATACCTTGAAGGCTCTGACCAACACCGTGGTTGGTTTATGTCATCCATGATGACGTCAGTGGCGATTAAAGGCCATGCACCATACAAGCAAGTGCTGACTCATGGTTTTACTGTGGATGAAAACGGCCGCAAGATGTCAAAGTCTTTAGGTAACGTAATTTCGCCGCAAGACATCATGAATAAGTTAGGTGCAGATATCCTACGTTTATGGGTGGCATCAACGGATTACACTGCCGAGATGACAGTGTCTGATGAAATCTTTAAGCGCGCAGCTGATCGCTACCGCCGTATTCGTAATACCAACCGTTACTTATTATCAAACCTAAGTGGCTTTAACCCAGCAACAGATATGGTTGCTGTGGAAGACATGGTGGCATTAGATCGCTGGATTGTAGACCGTGCAGCAGCCCTGCAAGATGAAATTGTGGCCGCTTATGATAAGTATCAAGCGCTTGTAGTGACACAAAAGCTAATGAACTTCTGTTCAGTTGAGCTAGGTGCTTTCTACCTAGACGTGATTAAAGACCGTCAATACACAGCAAAAGCAGACAGCCATGCGCGTCGCTCTTGCCAAAGTGCGCTGTATAACATTGCTGAAGCCATGGTGCGTTGGATGGCGCCAATCATGAGCTTTACCGCTCAAGAAATCTGGCAAGTACTGCCGGGTGAGCGTGGCGAGTTTGTATTTACAGAAAGCTGGTATCAAGGCCTAACCCGTGCCAATGACTCTGAAGCACTTAATGCGCACTGGCAGGATGTACTGGCAGTGCGTGCCGAGGTGAATAAGTTCCTTGAAGCTGCGCGTAAAGAAGAGAAGATTGGCGGTACACTCCAAGCAGAAGTAACGCTTTACTGCCAAAACAAAGAGCTAGGCGAGCGCTTAGTGTCACTGGGTGATGAACTGCGTTTTGTGCTACTTACGTCGCGTGCAGATGTTACGCTAATTGATAGCGCGCCTTCGGATGCAGAGCCGTCAGAAATTGAAGGGCTATACATTGATGTCGCAGCAACAGATGCACAGAAGTGTGAGCGTTGTTGGCATCACGCCCCTGAGGTTGGCCAAATTGAAGCGCACCCAAGTCTTTGCCAACGTTGTGTCACTAATGTGGAAGGCGAAGGCGAAACACGCCAGTTTGCTTAGGAGTGGTTGTGGTAAATCGAAAGGGACTTATGTGGTTGGTTCTAACAGCAGTGTTACTGCTGTTAGATCAACTGACAAAACACGCCGTTGTGGCAAACATGTATTTAGGGCAATCCATCGATTTATTGCCCGTTTTTAATTTTACCTACGTACATAACTACGGCGCCGCATTCAGCTTTTTAGGGGATGCCGGCGGCTGGCAGCGCTGGTTTTTAAGTGCCATCGCAATTGTGTTCTCAGTGGTTTTATTAGTGTGGTTGATGCGCATTGAAAAAGGCCAAAAAGTGTTAGCCTGTGCTTATGCATTGGTTCTGGCTGGCGCCCTGGGTAACTTGTACGACAGATTAAGCTATGGCTATGTGGTGGACTTCCTTCATGTGTATTACAACGACTGGCATTTTCCAGCCTTTAATGTGGCAGACATTGCCATTAGTTTAGGTGCCATGTTGCTAATTTATGATGCCATTACAGCGCCAAGCACTAAGGCAGAAAATCATGACTGATGCAGTAATAGGTCAAAATTCAGAAGTAATCTTTCACTTTTCAATTAAGTTATCAGATGGTTCAGCCGCTGATTCTAGCAAAGTGCATAATAAGCCTGCCAAGCTCACTATGGGTGACGGCTCATTGACGGCTAATTTTGAAAAGTGTTTACTGGGTTTAACCGCTGGAGATAACAAAGAGTTTGAACTAGCGCCTGAAGATGCCTTTGGGCAACCAAACCCAGATAACATCTATTATGTTGACCGCGCTAAATTTGGTGCCAACACGCCGGTTGAAATTGGTGCGATTATCGCCTTTACACAACCTGATGGCACAGATTTACCGGGTGTGATCCGCGAAGTGGCGGGTGACTCGGTGACTGTGGATTTCAACCACCCACTGGCAGGGCAGCATTTAACCTTTGAAGTCGAAATTCTAGAGGTCAATAACGGATGAACATCTTGCTTGCCAACCCACGCGGATTTTGCGCTGGGGTAGACAGAGCTATCAGCATTGTTGAGCGTGCATTAGATATTTTTGCGGCTCCGATTTATGTACGCCATGAAGTGGTTCACAACAAATACGTGGTAGATGGGCTTAAAGCACGTGGCGCCGTATTTGTGGAAGAACTTCATCAAGTACCTGATGACAGTATCGTTATCTTTAGCGCCCATGGGGTATCGCAAGCGGTACGCACCGAAGCAAAGCGCCGTGAGTTAAAAGTATTTGATGCAACCTGTCCGCTGGTTACTAAAGTGCATATGGAAGTGACACGTGCTTCTCGAAAAGGCACAGAGTGCATTTTAATTGGTCACCATGGTCACCCCGAAGTGGAAGGCACTATGGGGCAATACGATAACAGCGAAGGTGGCATTTACTTAGTTGAAACACCTGCTGATGTTGCGACCCTCACGGTAAAAGATGAAGCAAACTTATTTTACTGCTCGCAAACCACGTTATCTGTGGATGACACCGCTGATGTAATTGACGCTCTACGTGCGCGTTTCCCGCAAATTGAAGGGCCACGTAAAGACGACATCTGCTATGCCACACAAAATCGCCAAGATGCAGTGCGCGATTTGGCCGACAAAGTGGACGTATTACTTGTTGTTGGCGCTAAAAACAGCTCTAATTCCAATAGATTACGTGAACTTGCTGAAAAGATGGGTACAATGGCATACTTAATCGACGATGCCGATTCGGTGAACCCAGAT
>JBGTXC010000019.1:0-22193 GCA_041937835.1 Alteromonadaceae bacterium
GTCACGGCTCTGACGCGCGTGGTGGCTTAGGCTTCCCGAACTTAACCGATAACGACTGGTTATATGGCGGCAGCCCAGACAAGATCAAAGAGACCTTGTTACAAGGCCGTATTGCTGCCATGCCAAGCTGGGAAGCTGCGCTTGGCGATGAAGGCATCAAGCAAATGACCGCTTATGTGCTTAGCCTTTCAGGCCGTAAGGTAAACCAAAAAGACGCTGACGCGGGTAAAGCCAAGTTTGCTATGTGTGCTGCGTGTCACGGTGCGGATGGTAAAGGCTCAATGGCTCACAACAATCCGTTTGGTGCACCTAACCTGACTGACAACATTTGGTTATATGGTGGTTCACAACGTGCGGTTGAAATGACCTTACGTGAAGGCCGCGCTGGTGTGATGCCAGCATGGAAAGACATTCTAGGCGAAGATAAGGTCCACTTATTGACCGCCTACGTTTATAGCTTATCGCAAGAGCAATAAACACCTTGAAAAAAGCCTCCAATTGGAGGCTTTTTTTATGCTTTTACCCCCCAATTTTAGTACACTAAGTCCGCGTTTTTAATTAGGTAATTCTTAATGAGTCAGACTCCTTGGTATAAGCAATTTTGGCCCTGGTTTTTAATGTTTTTCCCTGTGGTAACCATAGTGGGCTGTGTGTTACTGGTATTACTCGCTGTCGGTAATGGTCCTGATATGGTGGTGGATGATTACTACAAAAAAGGCAAAGCCATTAACCTAGAGCTAGACAAGTACAACAAAGCCAAAGCCCTCTTCTTACATGGCAATATGGCCATTGACGGCGACTTAGTCACCTTTACCTTCACAAAAGGCGATTATGACACCATCAGCGCCATTAAACTGAGCGCTTATCACGCCACCCAAGAAGCAAAAGACGTTGAAACCACGCTCACTAAAAATGCCCGCGGCGGGTTTTCAGGCATTTTGCCAACGGAATTAACGGGCCGTTACACGCTATTTTTAAGCCCCATGGATGATAGCTGGAAACTCAAACACAGCATCACCCTTCCGGATAACACCCCGTTCACAGTTGCCCCTAATTTCAAAAAATAATGTCACAATCGCTTTGTTTTCATTGCCACGAAGCCATTCCTAAAGGCCTCGACATCACCTTAACCCATCAAACCCACACACACGCTTTTTGTTGCGAAGGCTGTAAAGCTGTGTGTCATGCGATTTATGAACAAGGGCTTGAGGATTATTACACCTACCGCAGCGAAAACGCTGAGCGCGTTTATCCCTTAGTGCCAGAGCAACTTGATGCACTCGTGCTTTACGATGAACCCGCTGTGTTAGCTGAAATCAGTGAACATCAAGGCGAGATGCGCCAAATCGCTCTCAGTGTGGAAGGTATGACGTGCGCAGCCTGCGCTTGGCTAATTGAAAAGAAACTGCTTGCCAACAAAGGGGTAAAACGTATTGATGTGAACGCCACATCACATCGTGCCCACATTACCTGGGACGACAGCCAAATAAAACTGAGTAGCTTGCTCAAACAACTGGCCGAGCTAGGTTTTAAATCTTACCCATTTCAAGAAGATGCCAGTAACGCCTATAACCAGCAAAAAGCCAAAGGGTTTTTACGCCGTTTAGGGGTGGCAGGCTTAATGACCATGCAAGTCATGATGTTTGCCTTTGCTATGTATTTCGGCATGTTTGCCGATATGGAAGCTGACTTTGAAGCCTATTTTAGGGTGATCAGCATGGCACTTGCTACGCCAGTGATTTTATACAGCGCCCTGCCATTTTTAACCAGTGCCATTACCGCCCTCAAAGCCCGTTACCTCAATATGGACTTGCCTGTTTCTTTGGCAATTTTTGGCGCTTATTTTGCCAGCTGTTATGCCACCTTTACTCATACAGGTGAAGTGTATTTTGAGTCCATCACCATGTTTACCTTCTTACTTTTACTAGGTAAATATTTGGAGTTCAGGGCGCGTTTAAAAGCAGCTGAATCCACTGCAAATTTACACAAATTACAGCCTTTTACAGCGACATTAATTAACACCGATGGAAGCCACCAAGTAGTCTCCGCCAAAGCACTTTCTAAAGGCGACCGTATTTTAGTGCGTGCAGGTGAGACCATCCCCGCGGATGCCAAAGTCGTAAATGGCGTAAGCAGCACAGACGAGTCCATGATCACAGGTGAGCATGAGGCCGTTGAAAAACACACAGGCAGCCAGATTTTTGCCGGTAGCATCAATCATGATGGCGTGCTGGAAGCGCAAATAAATCGTATCGGGCAGGACACACTGCTTAACCAAATCATTCGCCTACAAAAAGAAGCGCTCGATAACAAGCCAAAAATCGCGATGCTGACAGACCGTATCGCGCAGTGGTTTGTCGCAGGGCTATTGTTGTTTGCTTCAATCACGGCAATTGCGTGGTATCACGTTGACCCAAGCCAAGCATTTTGGGTAACCATTGCTGTATTAGTGGCCACCTGCCCTTGTGCGTTAAGTTTGGCGATTCCAACAGCTTTAACCTGCTCAGTGGGGCGTTTATCTTCACAGGGCTTATTAATTAAAAAAGGCCATGTGCTGGAAACCATGGCTGGCATCACAGATGTCTGTTTTGATAAAACCGGCACGCTCACTTTAGGTAAATTTACTATTACTGAGCAAACGACACTGAGCCATGAGTATGCCGAGGAGTTACTCGATGGCCTTGCCTACGCGATAGAGCAGCACTCTGAGCACCCTATCGCTAAAGCCTTTACTGTAAAGCCTGATCAAAATTGTGCAGTAACGGACGTCAAAGTCGTCGCAGGCTTTGGCATTACTGGACGCTTTAAAAAGCACACAGTAGCCATGGGCAAAAACCACTGGTTTGCTAGTGCAGGCGGTAATCCTCATGTGGTCCTTTATATTGATGGCGCACCTGTGCGAAGTTACGTGCTTGCAGACGAAATCCGCCCTGGTGCTAAAAACGTGATTGCACAGCTTAAAGCACAGGGCATTACAGCGCATATGATCACAGGGGATCACCTTGATGCCGCACAAAAAGTCGCTGATGCGCTAGGGATAGAACACATTAAAGCCGGCCAATTGCCTGAAGATAAGCTCGAATACGTAAAAGGCTTACAAGCTCAGCACAAAGTGGTGGCCATGTTAGGTGATGGTATTAATGACAGCCCCGTATTTAATGCCGCGCACGTGTCTTTAGCCATGGAAGCCGGTGCCGATATGTCTAAAAACACCGCAGATGTGGTGATTTTAAATGACACCCTGCCCCATTTAAACTTTTTGCACAAAATGGCGTGCCAAACAAAGCGCATTATTAAGCAAAACTTAACCATTTCATTGTGTTATAACTTAACTATCTTGCCACTGGCTGCACTAGGTTGGGTAGCCCCTTGGATGGCCGTGATCGGTATGTCAGCCAGCTCCATTGTGGTAATTACCAATTCACTGCGCCTTGCAAGGAGTGACCAATGAGCATCATTTACGTACTCATCCCCATCGCGATAATTTTTGTGCTCATTGCCATAGGCGTGTTTTTTTGGGCGGTGCGCACTGAACAATTTGAAGACTTAGAAAAACAAGGCCACAGCATTTTGTTCGATGACGACAAGGACGAGCACGAGAAAAGCAATGACAATTAGCCTGTTTGCAACTGCATTCATGCTTGGGCTACTTGGTAGTGGCCATTGTATTGCCATGTGTGGTGGCGTGGCATCGAGTCTACAAATCGCCAGTAAAGGCGATAAAAACATGCGGGTGCTGCAATATAACTTTGGCCGCTTGCTGTGTTATGCCGTCACAGGTTTTTTAGTCGCGCTGTTTGGCGCGGCCCTTGCCAGTCAACACCATGTTATGAGCTTTATCCTTAAATGCGTCAGTGCCTTATTGATGATAGGCCTTGGCATTTACATCATGCGCTTATTTAACCCTTTGGCGCTCTTGAGCGCTTGGGTAAATGGGCACTTTGGCAACATGCGGTAAAACTTAATCGCTACTTGATGCCGGTTGATTCTGGCGTAAAAGCCATAGGGTATGGGGCGCTTTGGGGCTTTTTACCCTGCGGTCTTGTGTATACTGCGCTCACGTGGACTTTCACCTTAGAGCACCCACTCTATGGTGCTGCGTTTATGGCATGTTTTGCCCTTGGCACCTTTCCTTCATTAATGTTAGTAGGTCACAGTGCTGAACGTGCCCGTGCTTGGCTAAATCACACCTGGCTGCGCTTGGTACTAGGCAACCTCTTTATTTGGCTTGGTTTTTATCAACTGATCGTTGCACTTAGGCTCACTGGACTTTAAGCTATACCCATACATAAAGTAAGGGAATTACCATGGAAGCCCGTAAACAGTGCACTATTTCGTGCCAAAGCTGCAGTTTTAGCCAGTTATGCTTACCTTTTTCACTCACAGATGACGATTTAGCCGCATTAGATGACATCATAGAGCGCAAAAAGCCGCTGCAGAAAAACCAGCTGATGGTAGAAGCAGGTCACCCCATGAAGGCCTTATTTGCAGTGCGCTCTGGTAGCTTTAAAACTTACACCTTAAATAGCGAAGGCCAAGAGCAAGTCACCGGGTTTCATTTACCGGGCGACATCATAGGGTTTGATAGCCTAGGCTCAAGCACCTACCAAAGCTATGCCGTAGCGCTTGAAACAGCCATGGTTTGCCAAATCCCGTTTAAAACCTTAGATAGCTTAAGTGCTGCGATGCCTGCCTTGCGTCAGCAAGTGATGAAGTTAATGAGTAACGAAATTCGCGCAGATCAGCACATGTTTACTTTGTTAAATAAACACACGGCACAATCGCGATTGGCGGCTTTTATTAAAAGTTTGTCTGAGCGATACGGCCACCGCGGTTTTTCCCCCAATGAATTTCGTTTTTCCATGACCCGTGCGGACATGAGCAATTATTTGGGTTTATCCGTTGAGACCGTGAGCAGAATCCTCACCAACTTACAAAAAGCCAACACCATTCGCATTGATGGGCGCTTTATTCATATTCTTGATCCACATCAACTCGCAATGGCAGCAAGTTAATCAAAATAGTGATTGTAGTCGCGCTTTTGGCGCGGATCACCTACCCTTAAATAAGCACGGTAAAAAGGTGAAATATGAATACAATCAAAAACATACTAGCCATCATTGACCCAACAGCCGAGAGCCAAAAGGCCTTGGCTAGGGCGTGTGAATTAGCCAATAAAACAGGGGCGCACATTTGTGCCTTCTTATCCATTTATGACTTTTCCTATGAAATGACCACCATGCTGTCGCTTGAAGAGCGAGATGCTATGCGTGAAGCCGTCATTAAGGACCGCACCGAGTGGCTTAATGAACTGATCAGAGAATGTGATTGCCCACATCAAATCACCTCAAAAGTGGTGTGGCATAACCGCCCGTTTGAAGCCATCATCCACACCGTTTTTGATGGCGACTTTGACATCATAGTGAAAGGCACCCATGAGCATCACACACTAAAAGCAGTAATTTTTACTCCCACAGATTGGCATTTAATCCGAAAAGCGCCTTGCCCTGTGCTGCTGGTAAAAGACCATGCATGGCCTGAGCAAGGAAACGTGATAGCCGCGATAAATGCCGCCAGTGATGATGAGCAGCATCTCGCTCTTAATAAACGCATTATTAAAGACGCCCAGTTTATTTGTGACATTGCTAAAGGGCATTTGCATTTAGTGAATGCCTACCCCAGCACCCCGCTCAATGTCGCGATTGAAATCCCTGAATTTAACCCTAACCATTACAATGATGCAGTGAAAAAGCACCACCTTGAAGGCATGCAAGCCTATGCCGCACAGTTTGGGGTGGGTGAGTCTCACTGTCATGTAAAAGAAGGCTTGCCCGAAGACGTACTGCCCTTTGTGGCCGATGAGTTAGACGCTGAGCTTGTGGTGATGGGCACCGTTGGCCGCACAGGGTTAAGTGCCGCCCTTATCGGTAATACCGCAGAGCATGTAATAGATAGATTAAATTGTGATGTGCTGGCATTAAAGCCCGATGGCTATGTGAGCCCTATGGCAAAAACGGATGATTAAAAAAGGCGCTTAACGCGCCTTTTTTATACGTTGGTCACATCAATAAAGAGCGACTCATCTAAATTGGTGGAAGACACCACGGCATCTTCAAAGGCGTATTCGTCTTTGTCACTTGAGCGGTCTAATGGCAAGGCGTTAAAGTCAAATAAATCGCGGTCTGCAAGTTGGCTTGGGCTAACTTGCTGCATGGATTTAAAGATGTTTTCGACACGCCCTGGAGTCTTTTTATCCCATTCCACCAGCATTTTTTTTATGTTTTGGCGCTGTAGATTTTCTTGTGAGCCACACAGGTTACACGGAATAATCGGAAACGCTTGGTGCTCAGCGTAGGCAAGTAAGTCACGCTCACGGCAATAAGTTAATGGGCGGATCACCACGTTACGACCATCGTCTGAGCGCAGTTTTGGCGGCATGGACTTCATTCGCGCACCATGGAACATGTTCAAAAAGAGGGTTTCGACCATGTCGTCTAAGTGGTGACCTAACGCAATTTTGGTTGCGCCGATTTTTTCAGCAAAAGCGTATAAGGTACCGCGACGTAACCGCGAGCAAAGACCACAGGTTGTTTTACCTTCTGGTACCTTTTCTTTCACCACTGAGTAAGTATCTTTATCAATGATGTAATAAGGAATATCTAAAGTTTCAAAATAGTCAGGCAAGATGTGCTCAGGAAAGCCCGGCTGTTTTTGATCAAGATTGACGGCAATCACCTCAAAATCAATCGGCGCTGCTTTTTTTAAGCCCAGCAAGATGTCCAGCATGGCAAAACTGTCTTTACCACCACTGATACACGCCATGACCACATCACCTTGCTCTATCATGCCGTAATCTGTAATGGCATTACCGACATTGCGGCGTAATCGTTTTTGCAGCTTGTTAAATTCCAGCACCGCTTTGCGATTATCTTGGTCTTGGCTCATGGTTAACTCATCTTACTGACTTGAAAGCGCCGCATTATACGGGCTTTCAAGCACCCTGAAAATAGCTAGCGAGCCAGTTTTGGTGTGATGGCTTCAATGTCGCCAGCAAAGGCAAGCGGCGCGGTTTGGCTTTGCCATGCTTCACTCGGGGTAAGCGCACAAGACAACTCATGGCAGTGGCTAAATTGGCTTTTATCTAAAGGAAGTTGACGAAAACGCAATGTCAGCGCATCTAAATCGGGCAACATAAATGACAACACGGTGCGACCAAAAAAGCCGGCTAAGCGCCCGTATAAATCATCAAACTCTTGAAACATCACCCATAAATCACGTTGTGATACTTGCCCAAGCTGGCGATGCTCCGCCTCTATGCTCATTTTTAATGTACAGGCGGTTTTTGTTTCTATCACTAACAGGGCTTTGTCTTTTTTAAGCTGCTGATTAATCGGTAGTAGCACCTGCCCTTGGCTAGTTACTATCAAAGGTAAGGTATTGGCCTCAGTTTTAAGCGCGCTTTTTTCAATTGGGCAGACACTGCCATCCGCTTGGGTCACTAAATAAAAATTAACTCGAGCAAACTGGTAATTTTGTTCACTGACTAACGCTAAACGCGAATAAAACCCCTCATAGGGTAAATTAACCGTTTGTGCCAAGAGTGAGTTGGCAAACAACATAAAGCCAATCAGTAATAGCGCTTTACTCTTCATCCACAAAATACCTTTCGTTAAATCGGATCATATTATTTAGCTCTTCAATGTAGGCCTCACCACGCTCTGAGTAACTCATCAGTCCTGCTGAAAGTACCGTGGCATCTATGGGTTTGCCTTCTTGGCGGAGCGTCTCGCGGATGGTTCGTAAATCTTGATACGCGTAGTGGCTGTTAATGTTTAAAAAGTATGAACGCACTGATTGCGCCACAGATTGAAACGCCGCCACTTCATGTTTTGCGTCTTCTTCGCGCCCTTTAGGCACTAATCCACAACCTTTTTTGTAACACCACTGGCCAAAAAAGTTTAAGCCCATTTTGGCAAAGCGCGAAGTGCCCCATGCAGATTCATTCGCTGCTTGAGACAACACTAGCTCTCTTGGGATGATATCCACACGGCGAAGGAGTAAATCAAAGTTTGCTTCGCTGAGCTCTGCCGGTTTGATTTTATAGCGCGTCATCAAGGCATTAAGCGTTTCGATTTCATCGTTTGTTAGCTCACTTTCAAGCCACTGGTTTCTGTAAGTTAAGATTTCATCACGTAAGGCTAAAATGCGTTGGTTTTCTGCAATCACGTGTGGTTTTAAATAATTAAAAAACGCCGCTTTTTTAGCTTTCACGTCTTTAATTGCCGCAAAATCAGGCAGTGCGACTGAGTGTTTAGGTTGCTCTTTAACGCGCTTAACGGGCGCTTTTACTACCTCTTTAGGAGAGTTTGTCGGTGTCGTTTTTTCCACTACAAAAGGATATGCAAAACTTGCGATTACAATCAAAGCTGCAAAAGTACGAAACACGATTTTAAACATGAACTACCTCTATATTCTAAGCACGCTGTGCCATTAATCGGTCATTATACCAGAAAGTGGCAGGTATTCGCCAAATGCCTGTGTTTAGGCAATGTCGCTTGGTACATTGGCTTGCCAAGCGTGGGATTAATCGGCATGCTGACAAAATAACCAGGAGGGAATATGACAAGCCATTGGCACACAAGGCGTTTTACCGAGTCTAAGTCTCGCCCAAGCGACCACCGTAACCATTACGAAAAAGACCGCGCTCGGATCATTCATGCAGCGGCATTTAGGCGCCTACAAGCAAAAACCCAAATTATGGGCATGGGTGTGAACGACTTTTACCGCACCCGGTTAACTCATTCGTTGGAAGTTGCACAAATAGGCCGAGGCTTATTGGGTAATTTAGCCGCACGCGATGAACACACCTCTTTATTGCCTAACGAAAGCCTTTTAGAAACCCTCTGCCTTGCTCATGATATTGGGCACCCGCCTTTTGGGCATGGCGGAGAAATCGCTCTAAATTATGCCATGCGTGAACACGGCGGTTTTGAAGGAAATGCCCAAACTTTGCGCATTGTGGCAAAGCTTGAGCCTTATACCCAAGGCTATGGCATGAACCTGACTCGTCGCACTTTGCTGGGGTTCATTAAGTACCCAGCAATGATGGCAGAGGTTGTGAAAGCCACGCCACCCAGCGGTCAAGCCCGTTTTATCAATAGCCGTGATTTTCGACCGGCAAAAGGCATTTATCAGGATGATAGCGCGATTTTTGATTGGATATTAGCGCCTTTAAGTGACGACGATCGCGCGCTTTTCACGCAAGTGGCTCCATTAGATGCTTATCGCAATAAAACCTGCTTTAAGTCCTTTGATGCCAGCATCATGGAACTTGCTGATGACATTGCCTATGCCATCCATGACTTTGAAGATGCCATAGCCACAGGCACCATAGATGCGATTGCCTTTAATCAGAATTTATTACCTGAACTGTTAAGCGCAAATACGGGCCATTCTGAATTATTTGAAGGGCTTAAAGAGCGTTTATTCTTAGAAGGCGATGCCGCCCGTAAAGATGCCATAGGTGAGCTGGTGAACCTCTTTATTACCCATGCTGAAATCAGTGAGCAGGACGCCCGCTTTCACTCGCCTTTGTTAAAGTATCAAGTGGGTTTGCCAGCTTCGTATCAAACGGCGCTCAACGCTTTTAAGCAGTTTATTTACACACAAGTGATACGCCACCCTTTGATGCAACAAATCGAGTTTAAAGGGCAAAAGCTAGTACTGGATTTATTTGACGCTTTTATTAGCGACCCTATGCGATTATTGCCACACACCACAGCGACCCGTTATCAAAATGCGTTCGATAGCAAGGAAAACACTACCCGTGTGATCTGTGATTATATTTCAGGGATGAGTGACGATTACGCCCTCAAAGTGCATAAGCGCTTATTTAGCACTGACAGTTTTGCGCCATAAAAAAAGCCAGCATCTGCTGGCTTTTCTTTAGAACTCCGTTTCATTAAAGCGGACGATTTCTTTATCTGTGGCAAAAGATTTTTTCAGCTCGGCTTTAGACTTCTGCACAATTTGCCCGTCACTACCGACTGTAAACTGCTGATTACTCTGCTCAACTTTAGATTGGTACAACATCACAATTTGCACCGCATGGTCACGCTGTGCTTGCTCAAGAGGCGTACCATCAGGCCACTTGCCAGTTTCTGCGCCGTGGCGTAAACGCTCATACATCTCAGGCGTAAGCCCGTTTAAAAGTGCATCTAGGTTCATTAACGTAATGCCCGTTTGTTTATCACGATCAAAATTCGGTTGATGATATACCAAATAAAACCAACTGCAATGGCGGCTTTACTGAGTAACATGGTCATTGACTCTGGCTCGGGTTGACGGCTGTAGATCACTAAAAAGCCCGATAAAAATAAGATCAAAGCCACAAAGGATTGATTCATCAAAGATTGTTGCTTAGCGATTTTAGATTTTCTGGCTGCACGCAAACGCTCTTCGGCAGACATTTCGCCAAGCACTAATTCGCAATGCGGGCACACAACTTGTTTTGAAGAAATGGACTTTTTACACTGCGGGCAGTTAATAATGGCCATGTATTCCCCTTACGTCACAATTAAAAAAGGCGCCATTACGGCGCCTTATTAAGTATACGGATTTTACTCAGACTTGTCTTTTTTAAACTTAGTCCAGTAACCATCCACTTCTGACTTCATTTCTTTATGAAGCAGCATGATGCCGAATAAGTTAGGCAAGGTCATAACCACAATGGCCACAGCGGCAAGCTTCCAGACTAATTCAGTGTCAGCAAAGGATGCCCAGAAGAAACCCGCCACGTAGAAAACACGGTAAGGCATGACAGATTTAATACCAAATAGGTAAGTCATGGCACGGTCGCCGTAATAAGACCAGGCGATCGCCGTTGAAAACGCGAAGAGTAATAGGCCAATTGATACGATGTATTGACCATATTCACCAAAGAACCCACGCATAAAGGCTTTGGTTGTCAGCTCAGCTGAGTGCACCAATGATTTACCTTTTACTAAAATGGCATCGTCTTCAATCACACCGTCGACCACTTCAATGGCACCGGTATACACGTGTTTTTCAGTCAAACCAAAGCGCACGTCTTCACCAATTGAACGTGAGTGCATGATGGTAAAGTCACGGTTAACCGCTTTACCTTCAATCACGTTAATGGTGCCTGTGTAGGCTTTCACGTCACTGTCATTGCCATTTAAGTAGTTGTAAAGGGCGGTACGGTCTGCATCGTTGGTTTCTGAGTAGTTGCCTGCCAAGATTTCCATGCCAGAGCGCTCAAAGTTGGTTTCAAACTTCTCGTTCCACACACCCGATGACAAGATCACTAAACCGGTTAAGGTACAGATGATGATGGTATCGATGAAAGGCTCAAGAATAGAAACCATACCCTCTGATACAGGCTCTTCAGCACGGGCTGAGGCGTGGGCAATCGGTGCCGAACCTTGACCTGCTTCGTTTGAGAATAGACCTCGGTTTACACCACGGTTAAACGCATACGCAAACGAAGCCCCTAAGAAGCCCCCTGCAGCGGCTGAGCCACTGAAGGCATCGGTGAATACGGCTACAAACGACGGGCCAATGTTTTCGATGTTATAGAAAATCACCGCAAAGGCACCAAAGATGTAAATCGCCGCCATCACAGGTACTACGCGCGAAGTAATAGCCGCGATGCGTTTAATACCACCTAAGATAACAAGGGCAAGAAGAATCGATAGGATGGCGCCTGTGTGCCAAGGGGTCACACCAAAGGTGGCTTCCATACCTTGGGCAATGTTGTTAATTTGCGGCAAGCTACCTGTACCAAATGAGCTGATCACAGTTGCTACGGCAAATAACACAGCTAACCACTTCATATTCAAGCGGCGATCCATGTAGTACATAGGGCCACCGGCCATGGTGCCATCTTCGGTTTTAACACGGTATTTGTGAGATAGGGTAACTTCAACAAATTTGGTTGTCATACCGAAAAACGCAGTCATCCACATCCAGAATAACGCTGCTGGGCCACCAATTGAGATAGCAAGCGCCACACCACCAATGTTACCTGTACCTACGGTACCTGAGAGCGCGGTAGAAAGGGCTTGGAAGTGAGACGTGTCCCCTTCGGTGTTTTTCTTGTCGTATTTACCCAGCACAACTTTCCATGCGTGCTTAAAATAACGAACTTGCGGTACTTTGAGATACAAAGTAAAGAACAAACCGACCCCTAACAGCACGTATGGGAACCACACTGAGCCCCCAAGTAATCCGTCCATCGAGTCGAGGAGTTGACCAAATGCGTCCACTGTATTTTCCTCTTATTATTGTCGTGTAAATTGTTGTTATTAATTAAAAAAGCGCACGAGGCGCTTTTACATTAGCGTAATTTGTTTACCACTGGCACGATTGCAGCCAGCACATCTTGGCCAAATGAATACGAACGTCGGTCAGACCAGCCATAGTCTAAATCTGGTAAGTTGGCGTTATCTTTGAATGGCATTTCAATGGTGTAAGATAAAGCATTAAATGCCTCCCCTACCCAGCAGCTCGCCACAGTCAGGTTTGCTTTGCCTGGCTCATCTTTTGGATAACCAAATTCATCTTGGAACTCAGGTGAAATGGTTAAAAGCGCTGACTTAAACGTCTCTTCTAAATCTTGTAAGCGGGCATCATAGCTTGGAATGCCTTCACTGCCTGCCACAAAGTTATAAGGTAAGGCTTCGTCGCCGTGGATGTCTAAGAACATATCAAGGCCAACTTGCTGCATCTTTTCACGAACATAATACACTTCCGGTGATTGTTCGATGCTTGGGCTTTGCCATTCACGGTTGAGGTTGATACCTGCTGCGTTAGTACGTAAGTGACCACGCACACTGCCATCTGGGTTCATGTTCGGCACAACATAGAACACAGCATGTGATAAAAGTGCAGCAGCATGTGCGTCTTCGTCATCTAACAGCTTATGAAGGAGACCTTCGATAAACCATTCAGCCATGGTTTCACCTGGGTGCTGACGGGCAATGACCCAGATTTTCTTCTTGTCGTCACTTGGCTCACCTATGCTGAGTAAGCTCATATCACGGCCATCAAGTGTGGCGCCTAAGGTAGTTACTTCACACTGATCGTGATTTTGCGCCCAGTAGACTAAGTCTAAATGACGCTCGTAGCTGTAAGGCGTAAAGTAAGCAACGTAAACGTGATTGAATTCTGGGTTTAGGGTGATAACTAGCTCACCATTTTTGTATTCAGTCGGTGCGCGGAACCAAGTTTGGCGGTCGTATGAAATGACCGCTTGGTAGCCTTTCCACCCTTCTGGGTACGCTGATTTTTCTAAATCTATAATGCGGATGGTGTGATCCACATAGGCGGTGGTTTCTAATCGAAAATGAAACCATTGGTAAAATTCAGAGTTGTTATCAGGCTGGATTTTTAACTGGATGTCACTTGGCTCTTCGGCGCGGATCACCTCGATATTGCCGCTATCGAATTGGCTCGTTATTCTCATTATGTCACCTAATTTTTCGCGTTATCCCAAGGTTATCATAGTTTTTAAAAAAGATTGCAACCTTGCGTTTAAAGATATAAAAAAAGCCAGCATTATGCTGGCTTTATCAACAATCTCAATGTTTAGCGCGGTAAACTTGGGTGAGTGATTTCCGCCATGTCACGCATAACGCGTACTACCTGACAGCTGTAACCAAACTCATTGTCATACCACACGTAAAGTACTGCACGGTCTTCATCAACAATCGTTGCTTGTGAATCAACCACACCAGCATAACGGCTACCTACTAAATCAGTAGACGCGATTTCAGTAGATGCTGTGTAGTCAATTTGATCACGTAAGCTTGAATGAAGTGCAGTCTCACGTAAAAACGCATTCAGTGCGTCTTTATCCGTTGGCGTATTAAGGTTTAAGTTCATAATCGCCATCGATACATTAGGCGTAGGTACGCGAATGGCGTTACCTGTAAGCTTACCTGCAAGCTCTGGCAATGCTTTTGCAACGGCCTTTGCCGCACCTGTTGAAGTGATCACCATGTTAAGTGGTGCACTACGGCCGCGGCGCTCTGCCTTGTGATAGTTATCAATCAAGTTTTGGTCGTTGGTGTACGAGTGTACCGTCTCAACGTGACCGTTACGAATACCAAACTTGTCGTTTAATGCCTTAAGCACTGGCGTGATAGCGTTGGTAGTACAGCTTGCAGCTGAGACAATCGCATCACTATTTAGGATGTCGCTGTTGTTAACACCATAGACGATGTTTTTGATGTCGCCTTTAGCAGGTGCTGTTAATAGCACTTTGCTCGCACCTTTTGCTTTTAGGTGCAAACCTAAGCCATCTTCATCTTTCCAGATACCTGTGTTATCAACAATCAGGGCATTCTCAATGCCATACTGAGTGTAATCCACTTCATCTGGAGAGTTAGCATAGATAACTTGAATGTAGTTACCATTGGCTTTAATCGCGTTACGCTCGTGATCTACTGTGATTGAGCCGTTAAATGGACCATGAATAGAATCTCGACGAAGCAAGCTTGCACGCTTTTCTAAGTCGCCGTCACGACCGCCACGCACCACAATGGCACGTAAGCGAAGGTCTGCATTGCCGGCACCACGTTCAATTAATAAACGTGCTAACAAGCGACCGATTCGACCAAAGCCGTATAGCACCACATCGCGCGCTGAATCTGTGTGTGGTTTGTTGTGAATTTCTGCTAGTTCATCAGCAAGGTATTGCTCTACAGAGCGACCATTGCCGGCCTCTTTGTACACATAGGCGTAAGCCAATTTACCTAAATCGATACGTGCCGGAGCAAGATCCATTTTGCTGATTGCTTCTAAAAACGGGAAGCTTTCACGTAGACGCAGTTTTGAATCTTCAAACTGAGCAACCGTTTTGTGTGCTTTGATCACATCAATGGTGCTGGCATTTTGAAGCGTACGACCATAAATGGTGATGTCGATACCGTTATTACGGTAAAGCTTACCAATGATAGGTTGCATGCTTTCTGCGAATTCCTGGCGTTCCTGCCAGCTTTTTTGATAATTAAGCTCGTGAGATGAGGTCATAGTGAGTTAGCCTACTAATTTTACTTTCTTTGAACGGAAGTGCTCTGCATCAAGTGAAAATAAGTGTGAGTGGAGTCTGACACTTAATGCGGCGCACCTATTCTAATTAAAACTTTAAAGATTCTCTACTGTTAGCGTGCTTTGGTTTGAACTAAAATAAGCAGCAAAGGACACCAAAGCTGGAGCACTATGCGCTTACACCTCCCCGCCATTGGCTTATTAGCCTTGTTATCAGGCTGTGATGACGCCCCAACCATACGTGAAATTTGCCAAGAGCAACCGCAGTTTTGTGCTGACTTAAACCAAGACAGTCACTGCCGTGTGGAGCGTTCAGTGGTGATTTTTGATCGGGTTAACGAAGCCAAGGATCCATCAGATGACAATAAATTTAAACTGATTACGTCACTGGAAGATTACCGAGATTGTGTTGAAGTCATCAAAGACATTGAACACATCAAACTGAAAGAAAAAAAATCGTCGCGGGTTGAGGGCTACATGAATGCCCAAAAAGAGCTCACCCGCCTTTACCGCGAAACGCAAGATTCAGATCACCCTGGGCTTTTGTATTACCGTTGGTCGCGTAAAAATGACATTCAGGCGTTAGAGCAGTTTTTAGCCTTGGCTGATTCTGAGCAAATGCAAACTGAGCAAATGCAGTTTTTCTTAGCCACCTACTTTGTGAAAGAAAACACAGAAAAGACCATAGATCACTTATACAAGTCGTTGGAGTATCACCAAGCAGATACACCGATTAACCTTGAGGTATTGACCACCCTGTCAAATATTTTCTATCAGCAAGAAAAGTATAAGTACGCTTATGTATGGGGCAAGGTGGCTATGTTAGCGGGTGCAGAAAATGTGGAGTTTGCGCCGATACAGTTTCAGGCAAGTAGCCAAGGGCTTGATTTAGCCGCATTGGATGCCTTGGCACAAACAACCTTTGAGCAAATTGATGAAGGTCAGTTCTTTAGCCCAAGGGACTATTAGCCAGTAAACACTCTAAGTTAAAACAATAAAGCAGCTTTCGCTGCTTTTTTTAATCTTGGTTTAGTTTGCTGGTGCCAACTTCAACGCGGGCTTTTAATTTTTGCCCTGGGCGGAAAGTCACCACGCGTCTTGCCGAAATGGGAATGTCTTCCCCAGTTTTCGGATTACGGCCTGGCCTTTCGTTTTTATCCCTTAAATCGAAGTTGCCAAAGCCGGACAGCTTGACTTGCTCACCACTTTCAAGCGCCGTTCGAATCTCTTCAAAAAACGCTTCTACTAAGTTTTTAGCATCCTTTTTATTGATGCCTAACTTTACAAACAGGTGTTCAGCGATGTCGGCTTTGGTAAGCGCCATATCTAATCCCTCAACGAAGCATTGAATTTGTGTGCCACTTCGGCAACAACGGTATCGACTACAGCGTTGATCTCACTTTCTTCAAGTGTCTTGTCAACGTTTTGTAAGGTCAAAGCAATGGCCAGACTTTTCTCATCTGAAGCAATGCCTTTGCCCTTATACACATCGAACAAGTTTAGGTCAACCAATTGATTTCCGCCAACTTTTTTGATTGTAGCTAAGAGTTCGCCGACTTGCACATCGTCTTTTACTACTAACGCAAGATCGCGTCGATTGGCAGGGAATTTAGAAATGACACGGGCACTTGGTAAATCACGTTCCGACAAAGCAGCTAGCGTGATTTCAAACACAAAGGTGGGCGCATTTAAATCTAGCTTAGCTTGTAATTGCGGATGGATCATCCCAACAAAACCAACTTTTTCATCACCTAAATAAATTGATGCTGATTGACCTGGGTGCAGGCCGTCATTTTCTTCAGCTACAAAGGTAAAGGCAGCGGCTTTATTTGTGATGCTGAGCAGTTTTTCTACATCACCTTTAACATCAAAGAAGTCAACGGCACGAGAAGCAACGCCCCATTGCGCTTGCTGAGCAAGACCGGTAACCACACCACCTAATACAGCCACTTGCGCAACACCGTTTTCAGCCGTTTCATCAGGCGTGAAGGTCAAACCCGTTTCCATTAAACGCGCGCGAGGCTGCTGACGGTTTTGATTATACACAACCGTGTTAAGCAGGCCTGGCAGTAGGCTCAAACGCATCACCGACATCTCAGAGCTAATTGGATGCGGTAATACCATGTTTGGTACATCACCGTGGATCAAGGTTTGTACTTTAGGGTCAACAAAGCTGTAAGTAATGGCTTCTTGATAACCTAAATCCACCAATAGATTACGCAAAGGTGTCACCCCTAAACGCGATTCTTGGTGGGTATTCATTTTAAGTGCCGCCATAGGCGATACATTTGGAATATTGTTGTAGCCGTAAACGCGTGCGACTTCTTCAATCAAGTCTTCTTCAATCTTGATGTCAAAACGGTAGCTTGGTACTTCAGCTTGCCAAGTTGTGCCATCGAACGCCATGGTTAAACCTAAGCGACTTAGGATTTCTGTCACTGTGTCATCAGCAATCACATGACCAATGATACGATCTAAACGGGCACGGCGAAGAGTTACTTTACGCATTTGTGGCAATGCGTTGTCGTCTTTTGCTTCAACGATTGGACCTGCTTCACCACCTACGATTTCAAGTAATAATGCCGTAGCTCGCTCCATCGCATCACGTTGAAGCTCTGGGTCAACACCGCGCTCATAGCGGTGTGAGGCATCTGTATGAAGTCCGTATAAGCGTGCTTGCCCTGCCATAGTCACTGGGTTAAAGAAGGCACTTTCAAGGAAGATGTCTGTGGTTTCAAGTGTGACACCTGAGTGCTCACCACCAAAGATACCCGCCATAGCAAGGGCTTTTTCTTCATCAGCAATCACAAGCGTGTCTTCACGAAGTTTTGCCGTGTTGCCATCAAGAAGCACAAGCTCTTCGTCTTTTTTAGCATTACGCACTAGGATGTCACCAGACACTTTCGCAAGATCAAATGCATGCATTGGGTGACCAAGCTCTAGTAGCACATAGTTAGTGACATCAACCACAGGGTCGATGGCACGAATACCACTGCGACGCAGTTTTTCGGTTAACCATAAAGGTGATTGCGCTTTAACATTGACGCCTTTAATCACACGCCCTAAATAACGCGGGCATGCAGTTGGGTTTTCTAAACGAATGTCACGGACATCATCAATGCTTGGTGTAACTACTGGAATAGCAACTTCGTTCACATCTAGGTTATTTAACACGCCTACTTCGCGTGCAAGCCCTTTAATGCCTAAGCAATCTGAACGGTTGGCCGTTAAGTCAACGTCAATTGTCACGTCATTAAGGTTCAGGTATTCGCGTAAGTCCTGACCTAACGGCGCATCAAGCGGTAGCTCCATGATGCCATCGTTATCATCTGATAAGCCAAGCTCAGCAAAGGCACATAACATGCCGTGAGAAGGCTGACCACGTAACTTAGCTTTTTTAATTTTAAAGTCACCTGGTAGTACAGCGCCTACAACAGCCACAGCCACTTTTAGGCCTTGGCGGCAGTTCGGTGCTCCGCACACAATATCAAGTAGCTCATCTGCGCCAATATCAACTTTAGTGACGCGTAACTTGTCAGCATCAGGGTGTTGGCCGCATTCAACCACTTCACCCACAACCACACCTTTAAAATCGCCGGCTACGGCATCAACGCCGTCTACTTCAAGGCCAGCCATAGATAATTGTTCCGAGAGCGCTTCAGTGCTAATTGCAGGATTGACCCACTCTCGTAACCACTTTTCACTGAATTTCATATTCGTTGTTCACTCTTATCGGAATTGGTTTAAAAAACGTAAGTCATTTTCGAAGAAGGCGCGTAAGTCTGTTACGCCGTAACGCAACATAGTTAAACGCTCAACCCCCATACCAAAGGCAAAGCCAGTGTATTTTTCAGGATCGATACCAACCGATTTGAGAACATTTGGGTGCACCATGCCACAGCCTAGCACTTCTAGCCATTTGCCATTTTTACCCATGACGTCCACTTCTGCTGAAGGCTCAGTAAATGGGAAGTAAGACGGGCGGAAACGAATTTCCATGTCTTCTTCAAAGAAGTTACGCAAAAAGTCGTGCAAAATGCCTTTAAGCTCAGTGAAGCTAACGTTTTCATCGACCATCAGGCCTTCCACTTGGTGGAACATCGGCGTGTGTGTTTGGTCGTAGTCATTACGGTATACACGGCCCGGTGAAATGATACGTAGCGGTGGTTGCTCAGTTTCCATAGTACGGATTTGCACGCCACTGGTTTGGGTGCGAAGTACTAGCTTAGGATTAAAGTAAAAAGTATCGTGATCAGCACGGGCTGGGTGATGCTCAGGAATGTTAAGGGCATCAAAGTTGTGGAAGTCGTCTTCCACTTCTGGGCCATGCTTTACTGCAAAACCAAGCTCACCAAAAAAGGACTCGATACGCTCAATGGTGCGCGTAACCGGGTGAATGCCACCTTGCGCCATAGTGCGCCCAGGTAATGTCACATCTAGGCTGGTGCGATTTAGCTCTTCTTCAAGGGCCGCTTGGCTTAAAAACTCGCGGCGAGCATTAATTTCAGCTTGGACTTGTTGTTTGGCTTGGTTGATGGTTTGACCGGCTTCTTTACGCGCTTCTGGCTCCATTTTGCCAAGCGACTTAAGTAAGCTGGTGATTTCACCTTTCTTACCGAGGTAATTAACACGAACGTCTTCAAGCGCAGCAACATCGGTTGCATTGGCTACCGCTGCTAAAGCGTCCGCTAAAATAGTGTCTAAATTCATGCTTAGAAAGATTCTCTATTGCGAGTGTGATTTGCAGTAAACAGTTTATATTCAATCGTCTATCATAACCGAATTAAACTGCTACTTAAACGCATCACAGTTATAAATTCAGGGTAGATTTGATAAAAGGAATGGTCAATTTACGCTGTTGCACCATAGAGGCGTGATCCAGCGTATCTAGGATGTCTAATAATGCACGCATATCGCGGCTCATCCGCGTTAATAAAAATCGCGCACATTCAATGCTGAGCTCAAGACCGCGCATTTTAGCCCGCGCCACTAAGGCTTCAGCTTTATCATCATCACTCATTGAGCGAATTTGAAAGGTTGTGCCCCACTTTAAACGGGACTCAAGATCCGGCAAACCAATATTGAGCATATCCGGCAGCAAGTCAGCTGCAATCACTAAACATTTTCCGGCTTCATTAAAGCGGTTATAAAAGTTAAAAAACGCTTTTTCCCACGCCTCATTACCGGCGATTAGATCCATATCATCCACGCACACAACATCAAGTGCTTCTAAGCCATCCAGCATGGCAGGAGACATAGCTAATACGTCTTTCAAAGACAACAGCATGCTGGTCAGCCCACGCTCTTGGGCATAAATACATGTGGCATATAAAAGGTGTGATTTTCCTGAATCTGATAAACCACACAAATAGGTGTAATGAAACGCACTTTGTATGTCATTCACCGCAGATTTCAAGTGATTCACTTCCACTGAGTCTTCCCCGCCAAAGTAACTGGCAAAGGTTTGGTCATCAGGCAAAGTTACAGGCAGTGCCAGTTGTGCTGGTTCCATCATACTACTGACCTAAATACCGGTAAGTGAATGGTTTGATCATATCAAATGAAAGGGGATCAGAAACTTTTTCAAATTGCGCCTCCAGTTCTAAAGCTTGCTCAAGGTTGGCTTTACTAGCATTTAGGAGTAGCTCAACTTGTGTTTCAGATTGGCTGATGCTTTTTAAGGTCACTCGCTCAATAAAGGAGAGCGAAGAAAGACGACGCAACATTAAAGTACGCGCTTTAAACGACTGCGCGCCGACAACCGTAATCGTCACCGCATTTGACGCTAAGTATTTCTCAGTTTCAATCCCAAACCGTTTTGCAAGCCGAGCGCTGATGTCTTGCAATAAAGCGATGACTAATTGCTGGCGTTCACCCGTTAAAGATGAAGGTGTGGTTTTATTATCTAAAAACTGCCAATCAAGGGTCCAATTGCTCGCGTTAGCTTCACGATAAAGCCTTGCAGCAACCACTTCTTGTGCCCCGTAACGCTCTGACGCTGTCGCTAAAGGCGCTTTAAAGAATCCCCACACGTCGGTAACAGATAAAGACAGGCGATCTTCTAAATCCATCAAAGGCATAATCAAAGGGATAGCGCGCTTTTCTGCGTTAGCTTCTAATAATTCAACCAATTGTGGATAGGTGTCTGACGTCACCAGTTGACGGCGCCAATCGTCTTCGATGGCGAGCCATAAAACAAGTTGCGGCCGACGAGAGCCCCACTTAGCAAGACTCAAATCATTGAGCAGCGAATCGATACGGTTTTCATCAAAGAATAAGGTAATGGCTAAACCATTTTGCTCATCTTGTTTATATTCGTAACGTAATAAGTAATCAGAGATACGACGCTTTGCATCACGAAGCGCTGCATCCGAAAGGGTTTGTCCTGTGAGCTTTGCCACCACCATAGTTAGGGCGTCTTTACTTGCTTGTTGCCTAGCAGAACGACTTTTATCAGTCACAACCTCAGTATGCTGATACAAGTTAGTAACTTCTACTGCACTAGCACAGATAGAAAAGAGAGCGAATAAACACAGAACTAAATACTTCAAAATGGACGTCGCTGAAAATGAGTATGTTTCGATCCTAATCAATTATGAAGGAGAATCAAAGCTTTGTTCAGAAATTCATAGTAATAAAAGCATGCCTTTGAATCAGGGTAGACTTTTAACAAACTCAAAGCCCACTCAAGACTTTATTAAAAAAGATTGAGTATTAGAAAAGGCTCATATGTTTCTTTAGTAATACGTTTTACAAATATTTACTTACTAATTACTTAGGTTTGAAGAGGGCAATGATGGCTATGTTTTTTGAATTTGAATGGTCTTTTGGCGTTTTATTTCATCCCATAAAACAAAAACCCCGACGCATTAGCATCGGGGTTTTCTAAATAAGGACCTGGCAATGAGCTCTTTGGCAACCACGTTGCGGCAACCGCGTTGTCATTGTAAACCTCCCCTAAAATAGCGACATACCTTTTTAGAGTTCTTCGGCGTACACTGAGCCAAGAAGGAGAACTCCATATGAAAAAGTCCCGATACACAGAAAGCCAGATCGTTAAGATCTTGAAGGAAGTGGAAGCAGGCAGATTGGTAAAAGAGGTCTGCCGAGAATACGGTATA
>JBGTXC010000001.1:0-39806 GCA_041937835.1 Alteromonadaceae bacterium
TCTCTTTGCGCTGGCTACTCGTTTTGCGCTAAAATGAGCGCACATTATATGTTTGCTAACACACAGGACACACCACAATGGTTACGTTAAAAACAAATTTCGGTGACATCACCCTAGAGCTTTTTGAAGATAAAGCGCCTAAAACGGTAGCTAACTTCATTTCTTACGTTGAAGACGGTTTTTTTGATAACACTATTTTTCACCGTGTAATCAACAACTTTATGATCCAAGGTGGTGGTTTTACGCCAGATATGGACCAAAAAACCACGCAGGACCCAGTTGAAAACGAAGCTGCTAACGGTCTTAGCAATAAGATAGGTAGCATTGCCATGGCACGTACACCGGATCCACACTCTGCTACGTCGCAGTTCTTCATCAATGTGGGCAACAACACCTTCTTAGATTTTACCAGCGAAACATCACAAGGCTTTGGCTACTGTGTTTTCGGTGAAGTTGTTGAAGGCATGGACGTCGTTGAGAAAATCAAAAACGTCGCAACTGGCTCAAGCGGCTTCCACCAAGATGTCCCTCTTGAACCTGTGGTGATTGAAAAAGTCACTGTCGCTTAATAAGATGGGGAGCATAGCTCCTCATTTTTTTTACTATGCAAAACTACACCCTCTTTATTGCTGATTTACACCTCACCCCGGATAGACCAGATATCACTGACGCGTTTATTCACTTTACCCAATCCATTGATAGCCAGTGTGATGCGCTTTACATTTTGGGCGACTTTTTTGAAGCCTGGATAGGCGACGACGACCAAAGTCCATTTAACCTTGAGATTGCAGCGGTTCTTAAGGCCATTCCTGTGCCTGTATATTTTATCCATGGTAATCGCGACTTTTTATTAAAATCCCGCTATGCAGCACAAGCTGGAATGACACTTTTAAACGAGCAAGCCGTGATTGATTTATATGGCCGCAAGACGCTCATTTGCCATGGCGATGAAATGTGCACTCAAGATGAGGTGTACCAAGCGTTTCGTAAAAAAAGCCGAGGATGGTGGTGGCCAAGATTAATGCTGACCATGCCACTTTGGTATCGCCGCCGGGTGGCACAAAATGCCAGAGCCCGCAGTATCGCAGCGCAAAAAGGTAAACCGCCTGAGATTTTAGATGTCACGCTCGAAGGAGTCACTGAGTTGTTCCGCCGCTATGATGTGTGTCACATGATCCACGGCCACACCCACAGGCCTGATGTGCACACCTACGAGATAGATGGCAAAACACGCACTCGCACTGTGCTGGGTGATTGGTATACTCAAAGCAGTTATTTAAAAGCCACAGCCGATGGCAACGAATTGGTGTTTAACCCATTAACTAAAAAAAGCGCTTAAGCGCTTTTTTCGTGTCTAAACTGGGCAACCTGAATGGAATTTAAAGTCCGCATCCGGCTCTGAGATGAGCTTTGCTTCAAGTTTTGCAAAGTGGGCAATCCGTGCGCTGATGTCTTCATCCGTTAAAGATTGCGCCAAGGTTAAATAATCTTGGTAATGGCGCGCTTCACTTCTTAATAACGACACGTAAAAATCACCTAAGCGTTTATCCACATGGGGCGCTAATTTGGCAAAACGTTCGCACGAACGCGCTTCAATAAAGGCACCACAAATAAGCTTATCCACGAGCTTAGCTGGCTCATACGTGCGCACTTCTTTTAATAAGCCGCTGGCATAACGGCTGGATGCGACATAATCGTATTCAAAGCCGCACTCATGCATGATTTCCAACACTTGATAGAAGTGGTGTAGCTCTTCTTTGATGAGCAGCACCATTTTATTGATCAAATCTTGGCTGTATGGGCCTTCATTTTTCGGCAGCATGGACTTATTAAAACTGTTGCCATCAGCTAAGTCTTGCCACTGGCCAATTTTACGGTAAGTAAAGTCCTCGTAGGGCTTTAACCACGCTAAAAGTGCATCACCACTGGCCTTATCCACGGCATACTTTCTAATGAGGTACATCGCAGACTGGGCAGCTTTGAGTTCACACACTAAGTGATCGGTCAGTACCACGCGCAAGTTTTCAGGGCGTGCCGCTTCATTTACCCACGCATCTGGCGTTGGGCACAATAAAAAGTCATTAATGGGGGCAAGTAAGCTTTGGTATTTCTCTAACATACGAAATTGGGTGTGACACCATGGCGTTAAACAGCGCGGCAAGTCTACCACAGCTCCTTTAAGCCCCAAAGTAAGCGACTGCTTTGAACAGGCCTTGATGCAATAAACCCTTGACATTGTTTAAAAATAAAGCAAATGATAAGCAAAGTGCTGTACAAAAATAAACCAATTATAAGTGTTACAGTGAGATGCCTATGATACTCAATCACCTCTGGGGCTTATACGCCCACCCGCTCGATGAATGGAAAACCATTGAAGCCCGCCATGAAAACTTTTTTTATGCCTTAAGCCACATTGCTCTGATAGCCGCCATCCCAAGTGTGATGGGGTATGTTGCCTCAGTGTACTTGGGTTGGTCGATTGGGGTAGGTAATGCCATTACCCTGACTCATGACAGTGCCCTATTCATTGCTCTGAGTATGTATTTTGCCTTAATAATTGGGGTATTCGCGCTTGCGTATTTAGCGCATTGGATGGCTCATACTTTTGGCGCATCGCCAAGTTATACGCAAACTTTGGAGCTGACCGCGTATACGGCCACACCGATTTTTATGTCCGCCTTTGCTGCAATCTACCCAAGCTTATGGTTTGTGGTGTGCGCCGGTTTGGTGGGGCTCACTTATAGCGTGTATTTACTCTACACTGGGGTGCCCATTTTAATGCGGATTTCTCATGAGCGCGGCTTTATTTACGCAAGCTCTGTAGTGACCTGTGGTTTAGTCATATTGGTGGTGATATTAGCAGCCACCGCCATGTTTTGGACCACAGGTTACGGGCCCATTTTTGCCAGTGCCCTGTTGAATTAATCACAAAAAGGTTAAAGCCGTGTTTTATGACATTCACGTGTATTTCATTCATTTGCACTGAGCATCAAAAAATACAGAAACCTTTTTGACTCAACCCAATGCCCTAAAAACGCCTGAGTTTTAGGCATAAAAAAGGCGCTTAGCGCCTTTTTTTATTCTTGGTTATCTTGATTGTGTAATTCAAGATTGGAGGACATCGCCGCCTCACGTTCAGTCTTAGCAGCGTCGTTTCTCAGCTCATCAATGCGGTTTAAATAATCCTGATTGATGTCGCCTGTGATGTAATGCCCATCAAAAACAGACGTTTCAAAACGCTGTATTGCTGGGTTTTCTTGCTGCACCGCTTTAATCAAATCAGGTAATGACTGATAAATTAAGCCATCTGCCCCAATGCTTTGATTAATGTCTTCAACCTCACGGCCATGGGCAATCAACTCAGCTGCCGATGGCATATCAATGCCATACACATTCGGGAAACGTACCTCAGGGGCTGCAGAAGCAAAATACACCTTGTTGGCACCGGCTTCACGCGCCATCTCCACAATTTGTGCTGACGTTGTACCGCGCACAATTGAGTCGTCCACCAGCAGCACATTTTTACCTTTGAACTCGCGGTCGATGGCGTTGAGCTTACGTCTCACAGACTTTTTACGCTCAGCCTGCCCCGGCATAATAAAGGTGCGGCCAATATAGCGGTTTTTCACAAAACCTTGGCGGTATGGTAAATCCAGCTTGGCTGCTATCTCGAGTGCAATATCACAAGATGTTTCAGGGATAGGGATCACCACATCAATGTCTTTATCAGCCCATTCTTTGGCAATTTTTTCACCCAGTTTAACACCCATGTTTAAACGCGTGCCATACACAGACATTTTATCAATGAAGGAATCCGGGCGGGCAAAATAAACAAACTCAAAAATACACGGGGAATAACTGACTTCTTCAGCACAAATACGCGTGTGTAAAGTGCCTTCAGCATCCACATAAATGGCCTCACCTGGGGCTACATCACGAATAAACTCATAGCCACAGGCATCGAGCGCCACACTTTCTGAAGCAAACATGTACTCAGTGCCTGTGTCTGTGATGCGCTTACCAAACACTAATGGACGAATGCCATTCGGATCGCGAAACGCAAGCATACCGTGGCCGATGATCATGGCGATTGCTGCATAACCACCAATGACCATGCCATTGACCGTTTCTATGGCAGTAAAAATGTCATCAGCGTTTAAGTGGAGTTTATTCGGTTTGGTGAGTTCGTGTGCAAGGATGTTTAGGAGGATTTCTGAGTCAGACGTGGTGTTAACATGGCGGCGGGCATTGCAAAAGAGTTGCTCTTTTAGCTGCTCTGCGTTGGTGAGGTTACCATTATGTGCCAATGCTATGCCAAAAGGCGAATTCACATAAAATGGCTGGGCCTCAGCGGAGCTGGCGCTGCCTGCGGTGGGATACCGCACATGGCCAATGCCGATATTCCCTGTTAAGCGTTTCATATGGCGGGTGTGAAACACGTCTTTCACTAAGCCATTATCCTTGCGTAGACTGAAGGTATTATTATCTATGGTAATAATACCAGCGGCGTCCTGACCGCGATGTTGAAGCACTGTCAACCCATCATAAATGGCTTGGTTGACGGGGGTTTGCCCAACAATTCCAACGATACCACACATTCATTTATCCTCGCCGTTTAGCGGTTAACCGAATTTAGGAAACTGGAGTTATTTTCTAAGTAACTGAAAAACCACTCAATCACAAAGCCAAATTCGGGGATTAATATTGAGCTCTGCCACCAGTGTGCATTAGGCGCACCGGTGAATGCATCTAGGAAAAATAAGCAAGCTGCCATCACTAACACGCCACGTAACGCACCAAACACAATGCCAAACACGCGATCTGTGCCGGACAATCCCGTCCGTACAACCAGTTCACCAAGAATGTAATTGAGTAAACCGCCCAAAATTAATGTGGCGATAAAAAGGAGCGCAATGGCTGCGGCGTTTTTCAGTAGGGGTTCTTGAATGTTAGTGAGAAATGCAGCGAGATCTGCATAGAATAAGCTAGAGATGACAAAGGCGCCCGCCCATACCGCAAGGGACATAGCTTCTTTTACAAACCCACGTACCAATCCTATGACAGTGGACAGTCCAATGATGGCCAAAATGGCGTAATCAACCCAGATCATCATGCTCAGCAGTTGCCTAATTCCGCGCGCATTCTAGCTGAGCCACTACGCAAATGCCAGATCATTTTACCACCTCAAACTGAGTGATTTTTCCATTAAGGTTAGTAAGTTGCTTCAATTCTGGGAGCTTTTTCTCAAGCACAGCTTGGTCTAACTCTGGGCCGACAAACACTTTGGTTAACGTGCCTGATGGCGTCGTCACTGGACGGGTAAAAGTAGTAAAGCCGGCTTTTTTAAGCTTTTCCATCAGCTTTTCCACATTGGCTTTATGAGAAAAGCTCCCCAACTGAATCACATAAGCCATGTAACTTAAATGGCTGTCGTCATCGCGTTTTAAAGTGCTGACTTCCACCACATCTGTATTTTGAGGCGCGGCGTCTTGCGAGGCAGTCACCTGCTCGCTTTGCGCTTGTGATGTCGGCGCCTCAGTCGTATTGACAAGCTGAATGTCTTTCGCTTCTTCAGCTACTTTATTTTGTTCATCAAGGCTTGCGTCATCTGGGGTGATGTCCTCAACGGGTGCAGCTTTGGCTTGATGGGCTAAATCCGGTTTGTCTTTTTCAATTTCGGCTTTTAAATCAATGGATTTAAATTCAGGGCGCTCAGGAATAGCGCGAAACTCATCACTGTAGGATTGTTTTTCACCATCTAAGATATTGGGAATAAAAACGATGGCAGCAATGACAACAATCACTGTGCCTACTAAACGGTTAATGAATCCGGCGTCCACGGTTGTTACCTTTTATTATTAAAATACGAAAGCGCACCTTGCACAGTGTAAAACGAACCCATCACGATGAGCAAATCTTCTGCTTGGAGCTTAGGCAAAATGCTACCGAGCGCACTTGGGACGTCTTGGTATTCAGCTAAAGGCGCTGTGCCTAAATCGGCTAACACTTGGGTCAGTTCCCCTTTTGCTGTGCTGCGTGGGGTATCTAACAAAGTGGTGTAAATACCATCTAGCTCAGGGATTAAGTGCGAAAGCGCCGCTTTTTGGTCTTTATCTTTTAACATGCCAATTAACGCATACACATTGGCATAATTTGGCTTTAACGCGCTGATTTGCTTTGCTAAATAGGCCGCAGATTGCGGATTATGCGCAACATCTAACACCACAGTTGGGCGCTCACTCACAAACTGCATACGTCCTTCGACTTTAACGCGGTCGATTAATTCAATAAATTGGCTTTGGCTTGGCAATAGCCCAATGGTTTTTAGTAACGCAAGGCCCGTTGCCACGTTTTGCGCTGGAATATGCGGTTTGGTGCTTACGAGTGCCGCATTCCCAAAATGCCAACTAAATACTGAGTCGGTTAAGGTGTAATCGTAATCTACCGTGGCTTGCACTAAATGAGCACCTAGCTCATTGGTGTAGTTGATCACCGCTTTGGGTGGCTGAATATCTCCCATGATGGCAGGCGTATCACGGCGATACACACCGGCTTTTTCTAAGCCAACCTTTTCGCGGGTGTTACCTAAAAACGCTTGATGATCTAAATCTATGGTGGTGATCACACTGGCAATAGGACTGACAATGTTAGTCGCATCCAGTCGCCCACCAAGCCCTACTTCTAAGAGTACGTATTCCACTTGGTGACTTTTAAAAAGATGAAGCCCTGCTAAAGCACCAAATTCAAAGTACGTCAGTGGCGTTTCACCTCGGGCACTTTCTACTTCATAAAACGCTTTGCAGTGCCCTTCATCATCAAGCTCTTCACCATTAATGCGCACGCGCTCGTTGTAACGTTCAATATGGGGAGAAACAAAGGTGCCCACGCTTTTACCTTGCTGGCGCAGGGCATGCTCTAAAAAGCGCGCTGTCGTGCCTTTGCCATTGGTGCCCGCAATCAAAATGATTTTAGCTGGGTGTGCGTGGGTTAACGACATGATATCGCCGACGTGCTTAACACGCTCAAGGCCCATATCAATTTCTTTGTAGTGGAGGTTTTCTAAATGAAAAAGCCAATCGTCAAGGGATGAAGATTGGCTCAATTGTGTGTTGCTCATAGCGCGTAAACTGTTATTCGTTTTTACGCTACTCTATGCTCTTGCTCCGTTGAAGGCAAGTTCATAAATTTTGCACATAGGCGTGCAATGGTGTCACGCATTTCGCGGCGGTCGGTGATCATGTCTATGGCACCATGCTCAAGTAAGAACTCTGAGCGCTGGAAACCCTCTGGGAGTGTTTCACGTACCGTTTGTTCAATCACGCGAGGGCCGGCAAAACCGATCAAGGCTTTTGGCTCAGCAATGTTCACATCACCCAGCATCGCAAGGGATGCTGACACGCCACCCATGGTTGGGTCGGTTAATACTGAAATAAACGGCAGGCCTTTTTCGCTCATACGCGCCAATGCCGCACTGGTTTTAGCCATTTGCATCAAAGACATTAAAGCTTCTTGCATGCGGGCACCGCCTGATGCTGAAAAACAAATCAACGGCATGTTGTGCTCAAGGCAAAGCTCAACCGCTTTTACAAAGCGTGCCCCAACCACAGACGCCATTGAGCCACCCATAAAGCTGAACTCAAATGCCACAGCCGCGACAGGAATGCCTTTTAAACGCCCTTGCATGGCCACTAATGCGTCTGTTTCACCAGACACTTTTTGCGCCGCTTTGATGCGATCTGAATACTTTTTAGAATCTTTAAACTTAAGCACGTCTTGTGGCTCAAGCTCTGCGCCAATTTCAACGCGCTCGCCATCGTCTAAAAAGGACTCTAAACGCTTGCGCGCACTCACACGCATGTGGTGCGAGCACTTAGGGCAAACGTTTAAGGATTTTTCTAATTCGGCTTTGTAGAGAATGGCATCACAGTCGCTGCATTTAGCCCACACCCCTTCAGGGATTTCTTTACGGCCAGTTGACTTAGTTTTTGGTAAGATTTTTTCTAGCCAGCTCATCGCTACTCTCTTCTACTTTCGTCTAAATGCGTCAATCCTGACGCGAAATTGCTGCAATTAAAACACGTTTAACTGAGCTTAGGTATAAAAAACTGGTCAGCGTAGTGGCACACTAAAAACAACAAAGGCGCCGCACTGCGTTTACAGTTTAGCGCCTAAATGTACGTATTTTAACCTCTGTTTGCGGCTGTTAGCCGGCGTTTAGGTCATCGGGTAAAAACAGTGGGCCGATTGGCATACGTTTAATGCCCCATTCGCTTGGGTAATCCACATCCACAAGATATAAACCATGAGGCTTAGCGGTTGGGCTTGCTTGCGTGCGGTCTTTCATTGCCAGCAAGGTTGCAACCCACTCAGGCTCAAATTTACCTGTGCCAATATCAATTAAAGTGCCTGTGATGTTACGCACCATGTGGTGTAAAAACGCATTGGCTTTAATGTCTATTACAATGTATGCGCCAAAACGCTTTACAAACACGTGATGGATATTGCGATAAGGGGTATTCGATTGGCAGTGCACAGCTCGGAAAGAAGTAAAGTCTTGCTCACCGGTTAAATACTGACACGCTGCCTGCATGCGCGTTTCATCAAGCTGATGATGGTAATGCGTGACACCGTAACGCATGATCCCTGGGCGTAAATTGGCGTTGTAGATGATGTAACGATAACGCCTTGCGGTAGCGCTAAAGCGCGCGTGAAAGTCGTCTTTGACTTCTTGAGCAAAGCGTACGCCTATGTCGTCCGGCAATAAGGTGTTCATGCCTAATTCAAATGCGCTGATGTCACGCCCTGCGTCTGAATCAAAATGCACCAACTGGCCTGTGGCATGCACGCCGGCATCGGTACGACCAGCGCAAGTAACCTCAACCGGATGATTACAAATGCGGCTCAGCGCCGTTTCTACTTCTTGCTGAATACTACTGACATGCTGCTGACGCTGCCAGCCGCTGTACTGAGTACCATGATATTCAATTCCTAATGCGTAGCGCATTCTCTGACGTCGTATTAGCGATAGATAGCGGGATTATAAAGAATTGCGAGATAAAAAGCATCGCCTGCCTAGCAAGGTACGGTTAAAAGCACATTGTGCTAACAAGTAAACGATGAGGGTTCAGCGCACTTCAAACGGGTTAATATGCGAGATCGCGAATGTAAAAATAGCAGTCTCCCTTTTCAAGGCATTCACAAATAAACTCACCATCTTTAGAGGGATTACCGTTCTTATTGAGGTGTGCTTTGTACCAAGCGGCAATGAAGTGTAATGCCATCACACGACTGGTGTGGTCGTTCTCAATAAATGCGATGTCATTGTGTTTTAAAATGCTCTTAAAAATAGTCATGTCCAATATGATGTTGCGGGTAGGCTCTATGCTCAAAGCTAAATCATTAAATGAAATATGCTCAGGGATAGCGCCAAAATGGCCCTGTAATTCCAACATTGCGAGATTCCTTCTCTGTTTGTGATGTCAATCATATTGGCTTTACAACAAAATTGTAACAAAAAACAAACCCGAAATTAGAAACTATTAGGCCAAAAAATCACAAACACATGAATTTAAAGAATAATTAATACTAAAAAGATCGCTGAGAGGAATAAATAGACTGCAGCGTTGCGTTATTGATAACACCTACTCGTCCTTATTGCTAACAAAGGTATAGGATTAAGTCATCAACAATGTTGCCGCAACTAGATTGCTCGATGGTGTGCGGCTGAAATGGTAACTACACACTTAATCTGAAATGAGAAAATACCATTTAACACAATTGGTTAATTTCATTTTAATGCCGCTGTTAGACGCGATGATTGGTTTTCTTGGAGAAAGATATAAAAAGCGGTTGTTTTTGATGGTAATAACGAAAGAAGAGAAAAATTGGGTGGTAGTCTTACCAGCCGCATCCCGGCACACAAATCACACGCTGTGGCTGCTCCCTTCCGGGCCTGACCAGATTCACCTGCTATTGTTGCGAGAGGACCAATAAGACCACCATAGTGGGCCAGAGTTGGCGCAAGGGTCATTATCCAGAGTTTACGCTGGGATTCAAGAGCAAACTCACGTTAAACAGCGAGTTTGCTCAGCTTTCAACCAATTCAATCAGATTCTGACTTTACTAAGCGGCTGCGAACTTGCTTGAGCACCTGTTTTACTTTGGCGGCATTTTCAGGCCCCATGCGCAGTAACTGCTTTTGCGCGCTTGGCAGTTGCTCCCATTCGGAGTAGGCATATTTATAAGTCACAGATTGGGACACGAGTGGCACACTGCCATTCACACTCGGGGTGGCAAGCATTAAATCTATGGCCTGAATTAAGGTATTTTTAAAGGGTTTTTCGTAGCCAATCTCTTCATAGGCTTGGGTTAACAAAGGCTGATAGCGCTCAAACAGGCTCACGATTTGCTCACTGGATAACTGCTCCAGCAAAGTCACGTATGGGGTGTAACGCTCATAGCTTTTTGGGTCCATGATGATAATGTCGCCCTCTATCACACTAAAAGACTCCGTAGGTGCCACCACGGGCGTGTGCTTTTTAGCGACTTTGCCATCCGCAAGATTATCCACAAACACCACCACGCGGCGCACTAAATCATCATTAACCAGTAAATCGAGTAGCGGCGCTTCAATGCGCTCTTCAAGACTTGCCACTACAACAGGAGTGGCGTCATCTAGGCTGGGCAATGATACCTCGCTCGGCGCTTCTGGTTCGCTACTTGGTGCTTCAATGGGGGTGGCCACACTCACTTCTTCGAGTTGCGCTTCGCTTTCTTTGGGCTCAGGCGCTTGGGTTTGCGGCTCTGTTTTTGCTACCACATCATCTAACTGTGTGGCTTTTTGCTCTGCTACAGCAGGCGATGGCTGCTCAGGGGCATACAGTATTTGGTAAGCGGCAAAAAGTGCCACAGCAACACATAAAGTGACTAGCAACACACTCACGGACTTTGCTAACCCAGCTTGCGTCACTGCAGGCGAAAATTTGTGTGCCATAAATTCCTCTCTTGCTGTTGCAAATTTAATAAAAACCAATATCTTTCAATAAGATGTTATTCATTACAGATGATACTGGGGCAAAATGCAACGTCCGCTGAATCAGTCTCCAACGGCTTTACTGTTAACCGGCGGTGGTGCCCGTGCGGCTTACCAAGTGGGGGTGCTAAAAGCCATCGCCAGCCAATTACCCCGCACTCATAGATTACCGTTTCACATTATTAACGGCACGTCTGCTGGCGCCATCAATGCCACGGCCTTAGGCTGTTATGCTTCGTGTTTTCACCTTGGTGTAAAAAAGCTAGAGCATGTTTGGAAAAACTTTGCCACCAACCAAGTCTATCGCAGTGACTTTTTACATGTGTTCGGTCACATTTTAAAAAACATGGTGACGAGTTTTCAGTCGGATTACATTAATCACCCGCCTGCGAGCTTATTTAATAACTCACCGCTTCGGCGCTTATTGCATCAAGTACTCGAACTCGATCGCCTTGAGCGCAATTTGCATCGCGGCCATTTAGATGCTCTCTCTATCACAGCATCAAGTTATAGCTCAGGAGACTCAGTGTCTTTTTATCAAGGGCGTGGGCAAAAACCGTGGCAAAGAGTTAAACGGCGCGGCGAGCCTACCCGCATTAATATCGAGCACTTAATGGCATCCAGTGCCATTCCCATCGTGTTTCCAAGTGTCAAAGTGCAGCATGCGTATTTTGGTGACGGTGCCATTCACCAGCATGCACCACTTAGCCCTGCGATTCATTTAGGGGCGCGCAAAATTTTTATCATAGGTGTGGAGCAACCGTCTGACACTAAATACTTTGGTTTTAAACCTCACTACCCCGGGGTATCAAGTATTGCCGGTCACCTGCTCGACAGTGTGTTTGCCGATACTTTGCGTTCGGATTTAGAGCGTTTAGAGCGCATCAACCGCACTTTAAGCTTGTTGCCAGCAAGGGATAAACACCAAGAGCTCAAACACATAGACACTTTTGTGGTGAACCCGTCTCATAACTTTAATGCCATTGCCATGCAGTATTATGAGGATTTACCTTTTGCCATCCGCTTATTGCTAAGGATGATTGGGGTTAAACGCCGCTCAGAGTCTTCACTGACCAGCTACTTGTTGTTTGAACATGGCTATACCCAGCAGTTGATTGAACTTGGCTTTCAAGATGGCATGGCACAAATTGATGACATTATGGCGTTTTTAGAAATCACTGATTATGGCCCTTTGAGTAAGTAGTGCTCAGCGCGCTCCACTGGGCGCGGCCGCCCACGTAAGATCACCACATCATTGGGGCCTAGTACAAAGTCATCTTGCCATTGGTTCATTTCTTTATCGCCACGGCGAATAGCAAACAACTCCACTCGTTTAGCGCTTAAATTTAAGGTAGCGATGTCTTTGCCGATGGCCCAAGCACTATCTACCAGCGCCACCGCATGTAAATGCTCAAGCCTTGCCTGCTCAGAAGCACTGGTGGCTTCATTGTCACTTGGGTAGAAGCCATGCAAATAGTCATAGCGGTTTTCGCGCTCTTGGCTCACCCGTTTAATAATGCGCTTTACTGGCACGCCAGACATATACAATACGTGCGACACCAACATTAAACTTGCCTCTAACGCCTCAGGCACCACTTCGGTAACGCCGGCGGCTTTTAGCTCATCAAGGTGCGTATCATCACGCATTCGCACCAACACTCTGGCATTAGGCGCAACTTGGCGTACCACATCGGTGATCACTAAAGCTTGGTGGTAATCGGCAATGGTGATGATCACCAGCTGTGCATCTTTCACCCCCGCACTTTGCAAAATATCCCTCTGACGGGCATGGCCAAAGAGCACTTTATCACCTGCTGCATGCGCTTCGGCAACAAGCAATGGGTCAATTTCAACAGCCAAGTAATCGATGGCTTCGGCTTTTAAAAAGCGCGCTATGGTTTGCCCAACACGGCCATAACCACAAATTAAAACGTGACCGCGAGGCGGATGAGCCTCTTCATTAAAAGTATGCTCAGGGGAGTTGGCTTCAAATAACCATTGGCTAAAACGGGTTGCCCGTTCAATTAAATAGGGAGTGAGCGCCATGGAAAGCACACCCAAAGCAATTAAAAACGAGCCCATTTCTTGGCTTAAGATTTGGTGTTTTAGCGCTATGGTGACAAGCACAAAACCAAACTCCCCCATTTGGCAAAGCATCACCCCGGTGGCAAGGGCATCGCGTTTTTTTTCTTTAAAACCAATGGCAATGCAAAATAAAATCAGCCCTTTTGCCACTAGCATGAGCACTAAAGCGCCTATGATATTTACGCTGTGACTGATGACATAATGAATGTCGAGCTGCATGCCTACTGTGGCAAAAAAGAGCCCCATGAGGATGTCACGAAATGGCCTAATGTCGGCTTCAAGCTGATGCCGATACTGACTTTCACCTAACATCATGCCGGCTAAAAACGCGCCTAACGCCATGGATAAACCAAAGGCATAAGTTAAGCCACCAGCGCAAATGGCCACCAGTAAGGTGGTAAGTACAAAGAGCTCGTCCGTTCTGACTATGGCGATTTCATTAAAGATTTTAGGTAGTAACCACTTACCCACTGCAAATAATAATCCGCACACCATGGCGCCTTTCACAAGTGCCAGGCTTAGCTGCCAGATGAGCTCTGCACCGGAGTCATTGGCAAGTAAAGGCAAGGCAATCAGCATGGGGACCACGGCAATGTCTTGGAAGAGTAAAACGCCAATGGCAATTTGCCCTTCGCGCTTTTGCATTGTGCCTGTTTCGCTTAATAGTTTTGCTACCACCGCCGTAGACGATAACGAGGTGATGCAAGCAATGGTAAAACTACTGAGCCAATCAAAGCCCGCCACATACAAAAGCAGATAAAACACGCCGCACGTTAGCACCACTTGAAAACTTCCGACACCAAACACTAGGCGGCGCATGGCTAATAGTTTTGGAATTGAGAACTCAAGGCCCAGACTAAAAAGTAAAAACACAATGCCAAGTTCAGCCACGTAATGCATCGAGGCACTGTTTGCCAGTAAATCCAGCCCAAAAGGCCCAACGGATAAACCCACTAATAAGTAGGCAAGGATGGCCGGCAGACCAAGGCGCTTAAACAGCCACAACAGCCCCACGGCAATGATCAACATGATAAGTAAGCTGATAAAACTTCCCGGCAAACTTTTTCCTCTTTGTATTGGCAGGGCCTGTTGTTTTTTTGACAGGCAAATTAGGTCACTCTAAAAACTATAGCAACCACCTGTTTTAATTCTAGTTTAAAGAATTGGCACGGTTTTAGCTTGCTGTGAGCCAGACGTTCATCATTTTTTCCTAGTAGGTGTTTGTAGTGGAAAACGTGCATATTTTGACTCATCAAGGGCTCGCACAAGGGGACTTTGTGCCATTTACGCAAGACGCGTTTCGTCGCGAGCCAAGCCTTGATCTCCAACATTTGGTGGTCAAGCTGCAAACCACATTGGATGTGCACGAGCTAATCGGTATTTACGCAGGTTTGGCACAGCGCCAAATCGATTTTGTGGGCTTAACCATCCACAGTATTGACGGCTCTTTTGAGGCCAGTTACGGCAAAGCGGAAGGCAACAGCCAAGTTTTTGACATTAAAGCGGCGGATAAAGTCGTTGCGCGTTTGGCCTACTTTTTTGGTAGCCGCATTAGCCCAACGTACCAAAGCTATATTAAACAGCTACACCAAGCGCTCGCGTATCCATTACGCAATGCCTTGATGTACAGCCATGTAAAACGCTTAGCCACAAAAGATGCCTTAACTGGACTGGGTAACCGCAGTTACTTTGACGATTACCTGTTACAGCGCCTTGCTATGAATGAGCGCAAGCAACAAGGCTTTAGTTTGATGATGCTTGACTTGGATAACTTCAAGCAAGTGAACGACAAACATGGCCACGCCATGGGTGACGACATTTTACGTGAGTTTGCAGATATTTTAGGACGCTCAGTACGTGGCACAGATTGTGTGTTCCGTTTTGGTGGTGACGAATTTGCCATCATAGTGGATGACAATAATTTTATGGCGAACCAAGTGGTTGCCAATCGTATTCGCCATGCAGTGCTTGCCAGCAAGCTACTGAGTGATTACCACGTCACATGTAGCATTGGCTTTACGCAAGCCAATCACATTGATACCAGTAATGATTTATTTGATAGAGCGGATCACGCGCTGTATGAAGCTAAAAAAGCAGGCAGAAACTGCTTCCGCCACCAATAAATAACCAGTTTGAACGTCCAAAAAAGCCGCTTTGAAGCGGCTTTTTTATTGATATTATTTTTAAGGCGTTTTAATCAAACGCGCTGCCAACACGCATATTGGTGATTGCCAGCACGCTGCTGCCCCCTAAAAAGAAGCCGCTGATGAGAGCAACTAAACTACCAAGCTCAGGCATAGGCGTTAGCATTACGGTAAGTAAGGGCATTAAAAAGGTAATAAAAAAATAGATTCCGCCTTTACCATACCAATAAGCCAGTAAACAGGCACCAGCAACGATGCCGGCAATCAAGGGGTAAACAAGCCCTTGCCAAGGTAAGGTAAAAAGCCAAAGGCTTAACCCAACACCCAATAAGCTCACTATCACCCCAAGGTAGGCTTTTGCCATTAACCCTTTTGCGACCGGATGAATTGGCGTTACTGCTGCCATAATCCTTCAAACTCCTCTTCATGAGCTTGGCATACCCAAGCCTGACCATCTTGTGTCACGTAATCTTGATGGAACCAATAGCCCACCACTTGTACGCATACATCATTGTAAAATACCAAAGGAATACGGCTACGAAGCCAAGGCGGCACACCCGCTTCTTTAAACCAATGGCTCAATTTATTGCTGCCCGGCTTGCCTTGTGGCTTAAATCGGCTGCTTGTCATGCCAAATAAAATCGATATTTGCTCATCGTCATTAGGCGGGCGCACCCCCTCCCCCACAACTCGGTTAAGCACTTGCCCGTTGGATAAGGGCACCCGATAGCCAAACACATGTGACACAGGCTCAATGGGGGCTTGTGGGAGCACTAAATACAAACGGTCTCGATAACGGCGCAGTTGCTTAGTGCCCAATTGAATTAATACATTGGCGTCTGCTTTTGCAGCAAACACTTGTTTGTTGATTTCCATCATTTGCGCTTCACTTGGCATAAACAATTGCTCAATTGAAAACCAATGGCGTAACACGTTATTACGCCTTGCCACAGAAAGCGCTGCCAACGCACTTACCGAGAGGGTGCCATTAAAGTGCAGCGTTTGAAAATCCGCTTGCGCGTATTCATCAATCAATGCGGCTTGCTGCTGTAATAGCCTTGCGCTACGTGCCACTGCTTTATTAAAGCCCACAAAGCGCTTAGTAATTAAAGGCAACACGCTTTGGCGTAAAAAGTTACGATCAAACTCTTCATCAAGGTTTGACTCATCCTCTACCCACGACAGGCCATTGTCTTTAGCGTAACTGGCAATGGCACTGCGGCTGATGTCTAAAAGTGGCCTAACTAAGGCATGACCATGTTGATGTTTACGTGGCGCCATTGACGCTAAGCCTTTTAAACCCGCCCCGCGTTTTAATTGCAGTAAAAAGGTTTCGACTTGGTCGTCTTGATGTTGGCCTAGTAAAATCACGTCATCATCTGAAGCTGCATTCAATAATGCTTGATAGCGGGCATCACGGGCTAAGGCTTCAAGGCTTTGCCTAGGGCCCCGTTCAAGGACGACAGGAATGGCTTGAAAGCTTACGCCTAAATCAATGCATACTTGCTCACAATGAGACTGCCAGTCGTCTGCATATGGGCTTAAGCCATGGTTGATGTAAATTGCACGTAGCGGTATTTGATTTAAACGAGCGTAATTACTAGCAAGGTGCAAGAGCACTGTGGAATCTAACCCGCCGGAAAAGGCCACTAATAGGCCCTTCGGTGGGGTATCGAAAAATTGCGTAAATGCTTTATAAACTGGGTGTATATCCATAACAAAAAGCCGCGAAACGCGGCTTTGAACTTAACAGTATCCGAACGACATCAAGCGTTTATAGCGATTATCCAGCATATCTTCAAGGCTTTGCCCTTGAAGTACTTCCAAATCGCGTTTTATTTGCGCTTTTAGGCTTTTTGCCATGGCATCATAGTTGCGATGCGCGCCGCCAAGTGGCTCTTCAATGACCGTGTTGATGAGATCAAGCGACTTAACGCGCTCTGCGGTTACACCCATGGCTTCGGCTGCTAATGCAGCTTTATCAGCGCTTTTCCATAGGATAGACGCACAGCCCTCAGGTGAAATCACCGAGTAGGTTGAATATTGCAGCATATTAACGCGATCACCCACGCCAATTGCCAATGCGCCACCTGAGCCACCTTCGCCAATCACAGTACAAATGGTGGGTACTTTAAGGCCTGCCATTACTTTAAGGTTGCGGGCAATGGCTTCACTTTGACCGCGCTCTTCAGCACCGACACCTGGGTAGGCCCCCGGCGTATCAATAAAGGTGATCACCGGCATCTTAAAACGCTCTGCCATTTCCATAAGGCGTAACGCTTTACGGTAACCTTCTGGCTTTGGCATACCAAAGTTGCGTTTGATTTTCTCTGCGGTATCACGGCCTTTTTGCTGACCAATCACCATAACAGGTTGGCCATCAAGGCGAGCAACGCCACCAATGATGGCAGGATCGTTAGCAAAAGCACGATCGCCGGCAAGCTCATCAAACTCAGTAAAAATACGGTCGATGTAATCACGGGTATACGGGCGCAGCGGGTGGCGCGCCAGTTGCGATACTTGCCAAGCACCTAAATCTGAGAATATTTTTTCCGTCAGCTCAGTGCATTTTTCTTTTAAACGGTTAACTTCTTCTTCCAGACTTAAGTCCAATTCACCGGAACGGCTGACATTTTTAAGTTCGTCTATTTTGGCTTCCAATTCCGCAATCGGCAGCTCAAACTCCAAGTAATTAAGACTCATATGCGAATTGACCTAATTAAATTCTAATTCTATTTCTTGCGCCGCCAACACACCGAGCCGTTCTATTAACTCGTCGCTTGGCGTCACACACCATTGGGTACCTAGCGTCAACTCACCACTGCAATCTGGGCGGTGGTACGCTATCTTGATAGGGCAAGTACCGAATTTATACGGTTCGAGTATTTTTTCTAAATTATCCATGAAGTTCGTGTCAATTTGTTGCATATCAAGCGATAGTTTTAGGTATTTGATACGCTTTTCACGGGCTTCAGCAAGGCTACTCACTTCCCTAGCAGTCATTGTATAGCCGCCGGAAAAGTTATCAAAGCTGACCTGTCCAGATATCACCAAGATATTGTTAATTTGCAGCAGTTTTTCGTACTTTTCGAACTGTTCAGGAAATAACCGCACGTCCATGCGGGCACTTTTATCGTCTAAGGTGAGCAGACCCCAGCGCTTATTCTTTTTGTTAATCAAAGTACGGGCGTTTATCACTAATCCCGCGATACTGGTTTGCCCATCACGCTCGGTTGGCTGCACATCTTTAAGTTGTGAGGAGGTATAGTGCTTAAGCTCTTTGCGGTATTGATTGATTGGGTGACCAGTTAAATAAAGGCCTAAGGTTTCTTTTTCGCCTTCTAACCACTGGTTATCTGAGTAATGCGGCACTTTTGCAAAGGCGTTATTCACCTCTTCAGGCTCACTGACTAACAAACCAAAGAGATCAGATTGCCCAAGGGCTTCTGCTTTATGGTGCTGTTCTGCTTTTTTCATCGCATCTGGCAGGCTTGCCATTAAAATAGCGCGACCACCTTGGATGGGCTCAGGACCTAATTTGTCCATGGCACCGGCTTGAATGAGTTTTTCAATCACGCGGCGGTTAAGGCGCTTTAAATCCACACGGGCACAAAAATCGAACAAATCTTTAAATGGACCGCCTTGGGCTCTGGCTTCTAAAATGGCTTCAACAGGGCCTTCACCCACCCCTTTAATGGCGCCAATACCGTACACAATCTCACCATGCTCGTTCACGGTAAACTTGTATAAACCGGCGTTCACATCTGGCGGCAACAAGCTGAGCTTCATGTTGTCGCACTCATCCACTAAGGTGACGATTTTATCTGTGTTATCCATATCAGCGGACATTACCGCTGCCATAAACTCAGAGGGATAATGGGTTTTCATCCACAGCGTTTGGTATGACACTAACGCATAGGCAGCCGAGTGTGATTTGTTAAAGCCGTAGCCAGCAAACTTTTCAACTAAGTCGAAGATTTTCATGGCGAGCTCGCCATCTACGCCATTGTTTTTGGCACCCTCTTCAAACGTTGAGCGCTGCTTTGCCATTTCTTCTGGCTTTTTCTTACCCATGGCACGACGAAGCATGTCTGCGCCACCAAGCGTATAACCTGCCAGTACCTGAGCAATCTGCATGACCTGCTCTTGGTAAAGAATGATGCCGTAAGTAGGCTGCAAAATCGGCTCGAGGGATTCGTGCTGGTACTGGGCATCTGGGTATGAGATTTCTTCACGGCCGTGTTTTCGGTCAATGAAGTTATCTACCATGCCTGATTGCAACGGCCCTGGGCGGAACAATGCAACCAGTGCGATCATGTCTTCAAAGCAGTCAGGTTTAAGGCGACGGATCAGGTCTTTCATACCGCGCGATTCAAGCTGGAACACCGCGGTTGTTTCAGCGCGCAGCAGCAGCTCAATACTTGCCTTGTCATCAAGCGGAATGGCATTGATATCTATGTGCTCTTTGCCTTCACGCGTTAAACGCGCGTTCGCCATATCAAGCGCCCACTGCAAAATGGTCAGTGTTCTTAGACCTAGGAAGTCAAATTTAACCAGACCTGCGGTTTCAACATCGTTTTTATCAAACTGAGTAACCGGGAATTTACCTTCTTCATCGCAATAAAGTGCGGCAAAGTCGGTAATGGTGGTGGGTGAAATAACCACGCCCCCAGCGTGCTTACCAGCATTACGCGTACAACCTTCAAGAATGCGGCACATGTCGATAAGCTCGCGCACTTCATCATCACCGTCGTAGGCTTCAGGTAAACGCGGTTCCACTTCAAAGGCTTTTGCCAAGGTCATGCCTGGGTCGCCCGGCACGAGTTTTGAAATGCGATCCACAAAGCCATATGGGTGACCAAGCACACGGCCTACGTCACGAATTACGGCTTTTGCCGCCATGGTACCGAAGGTGATAATCTGTGAAACCGCATCACGACCATACAGGTTCGCTACGTGCTCAATCACTTCGTCACGTCTATCCATACAAAAGTCGACGTCAAAGTCGGGCATGGAAATACGCTCTGGGTTCAAAAAGCGCTCGAAGAGTAAGTCAAATTCGAGTGGGTCGAGGTCGGTAATCTTAAGGGCGTAAGCAACCAAAGAGCCGGCACCTGAGCCTCGCCCTGGCCCTACCGGAATATTGTTATCTTTCGACCACTGGATGAACTCCATTACGATTAAGAAGTAACCTGGGAACCCCATGTTGTTGATTACTTCAAGCTCAATTTTTAGACGCTCGTCATACTCGCCGCGCTTTTCGGCGCGCTCTTGCTCATCTGGGAATAAAAACTGTAAACGCTCTTCAAGGCCATCCTCTGAAACTTTAATTAAAAAGTCTTCAATGGCTAAATCGCCCGTTGGGTAATCCGGGAGGAAGTACTTACCTAGCTGAATGGTGACATTACAACGCTTGGCAATTTCCACTGAGTTGGCAAGGGCTTCGGGAATATCACTGAATAGCTCCGCCATTTGCTCAGGCGTTTTAAAATATTGTTCTTTAGAAAAACGCTTAGGGCGGTTTTTGTCTTCAAGTGTGTAACCATCATGAATCGCCACTCGGATTTCATGAGGCTCAAAGTCTATCTCATCTAAAAACACCACCTCATTGGTGGCCACTACAGGCAATTGCTGAGCGCTGGCATGGGCGACGGCATAGTGCAGATAATCTTCTTCTTGCTCACGTTGAGTGCGTGTCAGCTCAACATAGTAATGAGCCGGGAAATGGGTTTGGTAAAACGCCGTGATGCTCTCAACCATGGCTGGGTTATTTTTCAATAACGCCTTGCCTAAATCACCGTCTTTACCGCCCGAAATTAAGATTAAGCCTTCTTTATGCTCTGCCAACCACTCGCGGTCCACCATAGGGCGATGCATCACATGCCCGCGTTGATACGCTTTTGAAATCAATAAAGTAAGGTTGTTATAGCCTTCGTTATTTTTTGCCAAAACGAGAATTCGGCACACTTCATCTTCAAATTCTGGGCTGCGTAACCAAAGGTCCGCCCCGACAATCGGTTTAATTCCAGCGCCGTGAGCCGCACCATAAAAGCGCACTAAACCGCATAAGTTCATTTGATCAGTAATGGCAAATGCAGGCATGCCTAAGCTTTGTGCTTTAGCCACTATGGGTTTGGTTTTGGCAAGCCCATCCACCATGGAAAAGTCACTGTGTACCCTAAGGTGCACAAATTGCGGATCAGTCATGCTCTGCCTCCAAGCGGGCAGCCACTGGTTTGAAGCTGCGTCTGTGTTCAGGCAAAACGCCGTGTTTTGCTAGTGCTTCAAAGTGAGCTTTGGTTGGGTAGCCTTTGTGACCTTTAAGGCCAAATTCTGGGTATTTCGCGTCAAGCTCATGCATGTCTTGGTCACGTTCAACTTTAGCCAAGATGGACGCGGCTGAAATCTCTGCAACTCGGCTATCCCCTTTAACAACGGCCTCAGCTGGCATGCTTAATTCTGGCACTCGATTGCCATCTATAAAAACAAATTCAGGAGTGATGTTAAGGCCTGCCACAGCGCGCTGCATGGCAAGCATGGTAGCGTGCAAAATGTTTAACTGGTCGATTTCTTGAGGGTTTGCGCGGCCAATGGCATAACACAACGCCTTTTCTTTGATTTCCAAATACAAAGCTTGGCGCTTTTTCTCACTCAGCTTTTTAGAGTCGGCTAAGCCGGCGATGGGTTTGGCTGGGTCTAAGATCACAGCTGCGGTCACCACATCACCGATTAAAGGGCCGCGCCCTACTTCATCCACGCCCGCTATCAAGGCAAAATCTGGACGAATTACTTCAGGAAGCTCTTTACTCATTGATCACCTCAAGGACAGCATCGGCAGCGCGCTCAGACGCGTTTTTTCTAATTGCTTGGTGGATGTCATAAAACTTAGCAATCAAAGCATCGTTTTCTGAGCTAAGTAGTGGTAACAAGGCGTTTGTCAGGGCTTCTTCGGTGCACTCATCTTGTAAAAACTCAGGCACTAAAGGCGCGTCCGCCAATAAGTTTGGCAATGAGAAATGGGTAATATTAAATTTAAAAAAGGTTTTAAAAATACGATAAGACAGCGGCTTAAACTTATACCCTACCACCATAGGCTTTTTATAAAGCATGGCTTCTAAGGTGGCAGTGCCTGATGCGATTAAAATGGCATCCGCGCTTTGCATCGCAGTAGCAGAATCACCCTCAACAATCACAACTGGCAAATCGTGTGCGACAGACGCTTTAATCGCTTCAAATTGCGCTTTACGTGCATCGTTTACAACGGGTACCACACAGCGTAAATCTGGGAAGCGCGCTTTTAATGCCAACGCAGTTTTTAAATAAGGCTCTGATAACAGCCCTACCTCACCACTGCGGCTACCGGGCATTAATGCCAGCACTTTACCCTCGCCGGTTAAACCTAACTTGTCACGGGCAGCTTGGGTGTCCACATCCAGTGGAATGTCATCCGCCAAGGTATGACCCACAAAGGTGCAAGGGACTTGGTGTTTATCGTAGAAGGCTTTTTCAAAAGGTAACAATGCCAGCACGCGATGCGTGGCTTTAGCAATGTTGAAAATGCGTTTTTCACGCCATGCCCACACTGACGGGCTCACGTACTGAATGGTTTTAATGCCTGCCGCTTTGAGCTTGGTTTCGACACCTAGATTAAAGTCAGGCGCATCAATGCCAATAAACACATCCGGTGGATTATCTTTAAAATACGCCACAATGCGCTTTCTGATAGACAATAAACGCGGCAAGCGCCCAAGCACTTCGATGAGCCCCATCACGGCGAGCTCTTCCATATCAAAAATGGCTTCCACGCCGAGGGCTTTCATCCGCGGACCAGCTATCCCGACAAAGCGAGCATCAGGGTGGCGTTTTTGAAGTGATTTTACGAGTGCACTGCCGAGAATATCGCCAGAGTGTTCACCGGCGATGATGCCGATTGTCAGTGGTGCTTGCGACTGCATGTAACCCTTGTATTCATTGTTCAAGGCGAACTTAAAGAGATGCCTTGCCTTTTTATAATAGAGTTAGTGTAACCTGTTTTTGCATTAGGTTGAACACAGCCGCAACGACAAAAAAGGCCGCATGAAGCGGCCTTTTAATTACACGTTAGTGACTTTGGTCCCTGCTGCGTAATCGTGGAGGCAGCGCTGTGATTTACCGAAGATAAATAAGGGGTTCACTATGCCTGCCAATAAGCCGCCAACCATAGGGATTTGGTTAACAAGCGCTACTGGAAATACGCGGCGTAAGAAAATACGTTCAAAGCTTGCTTGCTCACCATCTAAAGTTGAAATACGTATGCCTAAAAAGTATTTGCCAATAGTTTGACCGCGGGTATATAGCAAATAACCATGAAGCAGTGCAAAGCTTAATAAGCCATAGCCAAGCGCAATGGCAAGTAGCTCGATGCTCGGCTCTTTAAAGGCTTCCATACCGACCATGATGAATAAAGGCACAGAAGCCACTAAATTGATGATGAGATCGATCACGGCTGCGCCTAAACGGTGCACACGCTTCGCTTGCTCACCTGAGATTTGCTCAGATTTGGCGACTTCAACCGGTGCTTCTACTTGTTTTTGACTGATTAAAGTTTTGAGTGCTGCTGCGCGCTCAGGGTGGGTATTGCTATCGAGGTTTTCAAGGGCTTCTACCAATTCGTCATAGCTGTATTCGCTAAAATCTATGGCATCTTTTGTATATTCCATAATGTGCTCCTAGGGTCCTGTTTGATTACAGAATAAGCGAAAAAAGCCAATGGCACAGTATGGGAATTGTTACAAAAAGTGAATTAAAAAAGGCCGCTTAATTGCGGCCTTAATAAAACATGCAGAAACTAGCGAATGATGCCACGCTCAGCATTGCGCGCAAACTCAAAAAAGCTTGCCACAGCTTTAAACTGAGCGATTTCATTTTGCATTTCTACAGCAGCTTCATCTAACGTCATGGCTTTACGGTAAACCGCTTTGTAAGCACGGCGCAGTGCCATGATTTCATCGCTAACAAAACCACGGCGTTTTAACCCTTCTGAGTTAATTGCTACTGGCGATGCCGGCTGACCAAAACAGGTAATGAATGGTGGCACGTCTTTATTCACTGCCGAGTACATACCAACAAACGCATGAGCACCAATTTTACAAAACTGGTGAATGCCTGAGTTACCCGCCAAAATAGCGTAGTCACCCACATGTACATGACCTGCCACACTCGCGCCATTAGAAAAAATGACGTGGTCGCCAATCACTGCATCATGGGCCACATGCGTGTATGCCATAAACAAATTATGACTGCCAATTTTGGTGATCCCTTGATCTTGAATGGTACCACGGTGAATAGTGGCGCATTCGCGTACAATGTTGTAATCACCCATGATCAGCTGAGTTGGCTCATCATTGTATTTTTTGTCTTGGCAGGCTTCACCTACCGAAGCAAATTGATAGATGTGATTCCCTTTACCGAGCGTACTTGGGCCTTTTACTACGACGTGTGATTCGATGACACTGTCATCACCAATCACCACGTCATTGCCGATGTAACTGTAAGCACCCACAGACACATTGTTGCCTAGCTTAGCTCCCGGTTCGATTATCGCAGTCGGATGGATCACGCTTAAAACTCTCTTCTCGCACACATTAATTCCGCTGAACAGGCTACCTTGCCATCAACGATTGCTTCACCATAAAACTTCCAGATGTTGCGGCGTTCTTTTAAAAATTTCACGTGCAGGTGCATGGTGTCACCTGGTAATACGGGCTGTTTGAATCGCGCATTGTCGATTGCGGCAAACAAATACAGTTCGTTGTCGTCATGGTTTTCGACTGTTTTATAGCCGAGTAACCCCGTCGCTTGTGCCAAAGCTTCAAGGATCATCACACCTGGGAAAATCGGTTGCTCTGGAAAATGCCCAGTAAAAACAGGCTCATTCACAGTCACGTTTTTAATCGCATGAAGCGAGTCACCGGGTGTGAAGTCCACAACTTTGTCAACTAACAGCATAGGATATCGATGCGGTAATAACGACAAAATTTCTTGAATATCAAAACTATTTAATTCGTTTGCCAAAACAGCGTCCTTTAAAGTGGTCTTAGTCCTTAGATGGCGTAACGGCCTCTAATGCTTTTATACGTTGGTTCATGTCACCAATTTTACGCAATTGCGCCATTTGGCGACGCCAATCTTTATTGCTGCTATGTGGCACACCACTAGAATAAACACCCGGCTCATCAATATTACTGATGACCATAGTCATACCAGTGAGTATCACATTGTCACAAATTTCAACGTGCCCTGTGATACCACTCATACCCCCTATCTGGCAATACTTGCCAATAGTGGTACTACCTGCGACCACTGAGCAACCCGCCATGGCTGTGCCTTCTTTGATCACCACGTTATGGGCAATTTGGCACTGGTTATCAATGATCACATTGTTGTGAATTTCGGTGTTATCTATCGCACCACGATCCACTGTGGTATTGGCACCAATTTCGACTTTATCACCTATCACCACACTGCCAAGTTGAGGGATTTTAACCCACTCGCCTTTATCATTGGCAAAACCAAAACCATCGGCACCAATCACAGTACCAGAATGGATAATGCAGTTAGCACCAATTTCAACTTGGTGATAAACCGTGGTATTGGCCCAAAGCTTGGTGCCTTCACCAATACTTGCGCCTTCACCAATAAAGGTGCCTGCCCCCACTTCGACACCTTCAGCTAACGTCACGTCTTTTTCAATGACGGCATTTGCACCTATGTTTGCACCTGGCGCAATCATTGCGCTTGGGTGGATAACGGCACTTGGGTGCACGCCAATGGCGGCATTAGGTGTGGTATCTAGGTACTGAGCCAATAAGGCATAAGCCATGTAAGGGTTGGCTACAATCAGCTTATTACCATCGTAATAGGGACTGTCAGCTTCAGATAAAATCACTGCACTGGCTGAGGTTGTCTCTAATTGGCGGCGATATTTTTTGTTTGCTAGAAAGGCAATGGCACCACTTTGGGCGTTTTCTAGTGTGGCTATGTGGCTTATTACGCAATCGGCATCGCCCTCAAGCGATGCCGATAAGTAATCCGCCAAATGGGATAGACTAAATGTTTGCATTAGTTAGATTTGCTTACACGCTCAACAATCTTAGTTGATAAGTCTACCACTTTATCTGGGTTGAAGTAGAGCGTCACATCTTTCACTTTCACTTCATCAAACTTACCCGCTTTTGCTTCAGCTTGAATCGCGTCAGTGATGATGCCTTGTAGCTTTTGTAGCTCTTCGTTTTGACGAGCTTTAATTGCTTGCTCAAGCGGACGACCCTGAGTCGCTAACTCTTTTTGCATGCCTTTGATTTTTTCTTCAAGCGCTGTTTTTTGTGCCGCGCTCATCGTCGCGCTTTCACGCTGGTAGTGTTCCATTTCAAAACGAATGTCGCCTTGTAGCTTTTCAAGAGCTTGACGACGCTCACCAAATTCAGTGGCAAGCTTTTGCTCGATTTGGCCCATTTGAGGCAAGTTTTTGTAGATAGCTTGCATATCTACGATAGCAACTTTATGTGCCATAGCGTTTGCAGACAGGCCTAAAGTAAGCGCAGCAACAAGTGCCGTTGCAGTATTTTTAAACATTTTCATCATCTGATGACTCCTTAGAATGTGTTACTGATGTTAAAGCTAATCGATTTGGTTTTATCGCTTTCTTCTTTTTTAAGTGGATAAGCAAAGCTGATTAGCATAGGTCCCATAGGTGAAATCCACTGTACTGATAGACCCGTTGACGCACGAAAACGTGACGGATCTGAGTAGTCTACAATTTTGCCTAAGCGTGTTGGTTGGATATCCGCAAAACGGCTGGTATCAAACTCGGTATCCCACACATTGGCCGCATCAACAAAGAAGCTGGTACGGACTGACCCTGAGTTTTCTTCATCAAGGAAAGGTGTAGGGACAATCAGCTCTAAACCTAATTGTGCTTTAGCGTTACCACCAATTCGGCCACTGGCAACCATGGTATCAAATTGCGGGTCACCATAGATTGGGTCTGCATTCGCATCGCCTTGGTTGACCACGGTTTTAACACGTTGCAGTGCTTGCGGCAAAATCGTATTGCGGTCGAAACCACGTAGTTCGTTTTCCGTAATACGGAAGAACTCTTGCACTGGCAATACTTGGTCTATGCCATTGGTCTCGCCATAACCATTACCATAGCCAATGCCTGCACGCGTTAAGAACGACCATCTGTGGTCATTACTGATAGGCCAGTAAAAACGCGCGTCATAATTCACTTTGAAGTAATTTAAATCTGAGTTAGGCGTTGTTGCCTTTAATACCAATGACTGGCGGCTACCGGCTGTTGGGAACATACCACGGTTAAGCGTAGTACGTGTCCAGCCTAAGCTCAGTTCGTACTTAGTAAACTCAAAGCCTGCTTCTGGGTTGTCTTTATCTAAGAATGTTTCGCGCAGTACGCGGGTTTGCTCGTACTCAGATAAGTTAGACAGCTCCTCTTCTGACCACGTAAAACCAAAGTTAATGCGGTTATTGGCGTTAACTGGGAAACCCACATTGGTACCAAAGCCATATTTTTTCGATTTGTAGTTAATCAGGCTGTAGGCAGATGCATCAAAGTTTTGATAGAAAATCTGGCTACCTTGGCTCACACCATCTGGCGTGAAGTAAGGATCTGTGTATGACACGCTCATGGACTCTTGACCACGAGAAGTATTGATATTGAAACCAACTTGGTTACCAGAGCCTAAGAAGTTGGACTCACTGATACCAATGTTAAATTGCAAACCATAGTAAGAGCCATAAGCAAGGCCTGCGTTAAATGAACCTGCTGATTGCTCTTTAACGTTGAAATCAACGTCAACTTGATCATCCATACCTGGCACTGGGTTTACTTCAAAGTCCACGTTTTCCATGTACATCAAGCGCTGAATTTGGATTTTAGAGCGCTCAAGACTTTGATTGGATAACCAAGCCCCTTCAAGCTGAGTCATTTCACGACGAATGACTTCATCCGCTGTGTTGTTATTACCCGAAACATTAATACGGCGTACATAAACTCGCTTGCCAGGGTCTACCGATAAGGTCAGCTGTACTTCTTTACTTTCGTCGTTGATTTCAGGCACAGTGCGTACTTCAGCGTTGGCATAACCAAAGCGAGCTAGGTAGTTTTTAATAAACTCTTCACTGGCTGTGACTAGAGAGCCGTTATAAAGCTCACCAGCGCGAAGTGGAATCACGGCGCGAATTAGTTCTTCTCGGCCTAGTAAATCACCGATGAAGTCAAAACCTGATACCGTGTATTTTTCGCCCTCGGTTACGTTGGCAGTGATGTACACTGACTCTTTGTCTGGGGTAACCGACACTTGCGTTGAGTCGATGTTAAAGCGCAGATAACCACGGTCGAGGTAATAACTTTGGATTTTTTCTAAATCACCCTGCACCGTTTGCTTTTGGTAGCGGTCGTTTGACATAAACTTCCACCATGGCAAATCGTACTGAGACTCGATTTGCGCAAGCAGTTCTTCATCTGAATATAGGCTGTTACCAACGATATTGATTTGACGAACTGACGCGGCATCGCCCTCTTTAAAGGCAAGCTTCAGCTTTACGCGGTTACGCGGCAGGCGCGTTACAATCACATCCACGCTGGCATTGTATTTACCAATACCATGGAAGAATTCTACTAAGCCTTTCTCAATGCTGTCCGTCACTGTGCGGTCTAACGGCTCACCCACGCGAATATTTTGCTGGTTTAAGCTGTCAGTCAGTTGTTCATCTTTGATGTCTTTGTTGCCATCAAATTCAATGGCGCTGATGGTTGGGCGTTCAGTTACTTCAAAAATGACCGTGTTACCATCTTTTAGCACACGCACATAATCAAAATGCCCAGAGCGGTACAAAGATTTCAAGGTGCGAGATAAGGTGTAGTCCGTTACTGAATCACCGACGTTGATCGGGATGTGTGTTAACGCAGCACCTAGGGCAACACGTTGTAAACCTTGTACTTTTAAATCTTCAACAATAAAGGCGTCTTGGCTGTCAGCAGCTCGCACTGAGGCGGCAATGCTGGCTGCTAGTAAACTCGTTACCGCTATAGTGTGTTTTATAGCCATATTATTTTTAGTGTCCTTTACTTCTTGTTGCGCCGTAGCGCGTTTTTCATTCTTCTATCGTGCAGGCTACACTGAATATCTATAACCGTGTGAAGTCGTTAAGTAACGCAAAACTCGTTAATAACAACAAAATAAGCGCACCGATACGAAAGCCAATTTCTTGCGTCTTTTCAGAGACTGGCTTTTTGCGAATAAGTTCAATCAGGTAATACATCAAATGCCCGCCATCTAGGATGGGCAGAGGTAAGAGATTGAAAACCCCTAAGTTCACACTTATCAGTGCTAAGAAACTTAAAAATGCAACTAACCCATAGCTTACGCTAGTACCGGCCCCCACTGCAATGCCCACAGGCCCACTTAAATTTTTTACTGAAACTTGGCCGGTTAACAGATTACCAATCATTTCAAAACTTAAGGTGATGAGTTGCCAAGTCTTTTCTACCCCAAGCCCTACTGCATCAAGCGGCCCGTATTGCTGGGTGACCACAAAGCCTTCTGGCCACGCTGGTACCGACGGGCTAACACCTAAATAACCTTGGCTAAAGCCATCTGGCGTTGGTCTATTTTTCGGGGTGACTGTGACTAAACGTTCTTCGCCATCACGGCTGATGGTTAGGGTTAGTGCTTGATTGGCGCTATTTTGTACTTCTGCCACTAAAGCTTGCCACGAGCTTACCGGCTCGCCATTTAGAGCCACTATGGTGTCGTTTACTTCAAGGCCTGCGTTTGCTGCAGCTGAGTCAGCCTGTACTAGGGCAAGTGTTAACGTTGGCTCAGGTGAAAATGGCGTAATACCAATGCTATTAATCGGTGATTGACCAGAATCATCCAACGTCCAATCACTGAGATTCACAGTGACTGTGCGTGCACTACCGCTATTCATTAAGGCGCTTTGTGTCCCTTCAAGCGTTTGGCTTTGCACCGGCTTTACAGCAAAAGTAACATTCTGTTCGCCTAAATTATCCATCAGGCTTAGCGTAACATCGCGCCATGAGTGAATCTCTTCACCATTAATCGCTGTGATCTGCTCACCTGGTTGTAACCCTGATTTTGCTGCAATCGACTGCTCAGCTACCTGCCCAATCACAGGTTTTACCGATTGCACGCCAACAAGGTACATCACCGCCAACACAACAATGGCAAATAAGAAGTTTGCGATAGGACCGGCAGCCACCACAGCGATGCGCGCTGTTACAGGCTTACGGTTAAAGGCTAAGTGCTTTTCTGCCTCAGGCACAGCTTCAACTCGCTCATCCAACATTTTGACATAGCCACCTAAAGGGATAGCGGCAATCACAAATTCAGTGCCTTGTTTGTCATGCCAGCGAAGCAAGGGCTTACCAAAACCAATCGAAAAGCGTAGAACTTTCACCCCAGCTTTACGAGCAACCCAAAAATGTCCGTACTCATGCACAGTAACCAGTATCCCCAGTGCCAGTGCAAAAGAAGCGAGGTTAAAAATAAAATCAAGCATTTAGCTTACCTTGTAAAAACACACTCTGGGTGCTTAGGCCTGTTTGAATGAAGTGATTCGCTAAAACACGCGCTTTTTCGTCTAGCGCTAAAATGCAATCAAGGCTGGTAGGGTTTTCCGTGTGCAAGGCATCAAACACATGCTGGTTAACGCGGTAAATATCCATAAAGCCAATTTGCTCTGCGATGAAGGCAGCAACGGCCACTTCATTGGCAGCATTGATGGCTGTGGTTGCCCCTTGCCCAATACGGCATGCTTCAATGGCTAAAAATAAATTAGGATAGCGTTTTGCATCCGGGGATAAAAAACTAAAATCCCGCATGCTGGCAAAATCAAGCGGTGCGACCCCTGAACCAATACGCTCAGGAAACGCCATCGCGTGCGCAATCGGTGTGCGCATATCCGGCTGCCCCATTTGCGCAAGCACTGAGCCATCCGTGTATTGCACCATAGAATGAATGATACTTTGCGGGTGAATGACCACCTCGATGTCATTAGGTGTGGCGTTGAATAGCCATTTAGCTTCAATAAACTCCAGCCCTTTATTCATCATAGTGGCAGAGTCTACCGAGATTTTTTGCCCCATAGACCAGTTAGGATGGGCAATGGCTTCAGCTGGGGTAATCTCTTCAAAAGATGAGAGCGCGCGCTCACGAAAAGGGCCACCTGAACCTGTGAGCAAAATTTTGCTAATGCCGTTATCGCTTAAGCTAGCCGAATGTGCTTGCTGTTGCACAGCATGTGGCATGCTTTGAAAAATGGCATTGTGCTCAGAGTCAATGGGTAACAAAGTCGCCCCTGAGGCCTTAACTGCGTCAATAAAGAGCTGTCCAGACATCACCAGCGCTTCTTTATTAGCAAGGAGAACAGTTTTACCCGCTTTTACAGCCGCAAGGGTTGGTAATAAACCTGCCGCCCCCACAATAGCAGCCATGACCATGTCCACATCCGCAGATGCGGCAATGTCTTCAAGCGCTTTTTCACCCGCAAGCACTGTGACTTGGGTATCTTTTAAACGGTTTTTAAGTTGCTCTGCGTGGGGTGTGCTTTGCATTACAGCATATTGGGGAGTATGAGCACGGCAAAGGGCCTCCATGTCATCCACATTGGTGGCGGCACTTAAGGCAAACACATCAAAACGCTCAGGGTTACGACTAATGACGTCCAGCGTACTTTGCCCGATAGATCCCGTTGCCCCTAATACGGTAATGCGCTTCATACTAGGTTAAACCACACCAACACAAGGATGAATAAAGGCACTGCTGCTGTTAGACTATCGATGCGATCCAAAATACCGCCATGCCCAGGTAAGCAACTACCCGAGTCTTTTACGCCGGCTTCACGTTTGAACATGCTTTCAAGCAAATCACCCACAGCTGAAAAAACTGCCACAACCACAGAAAGCCCTGCAACCAGTAGGAGTTTGTCTGTGTGAACGCCAGCAATCAGACAAAATGCCACAGCAAAAATTGCCACGGCCACTAGGCCGCCTAATAACCCTTCAAGGGTTTTATTTGGGCTTACCGCTGGCATCATTTTGCGTTTACCAAAATTCTTACCACTAAAATAAGCGCCAATGTCTGCACTCCAGACAATGCCAAGCACAAACACTATGGCTAAAGAGCCATACGCAGAATCAGTATCAAAATGCATTGCGCGTAACGTGTTGAGGCCGAGCCAAAGCGGAATGAGTGTGAAAAGACCTGCGATAATGCGCGTAATTTGACTGCCTGCCCAAGCATGCTTGGCTCTTGGGTAAAGTACCACAAGTAAGGTAGCAAGTAGCCACCACGCACCTGTAGTAAGAAAAATCACGTAGGCTTCTTCTACCAAAGCACCTTGTTGCCAAAGGCTATTGATGTTTAAGCCCTTGTCCAAATACACCATTAAACCAGCCGCTGCCACAACTAAAGTGCCCCGTGTGCTGGCTTTTTGGTAACCCACTAAACGGCTCCATTCCCACACACCTAAACACACAATGGCGCCAGCAATCAGTGTAAACCACGCTAATGGCGCATAAAATACCAATCCTAAGGCAGCAGGTGCTAGGACTGCGGATGTTAAAATACGATGCTTTAACACAATAAAAACCCTTCAAAAAAAATGAGCTTCACGCTCATACTTTGGTGCTTACGCCACAGGCGTTGAATCGACGAGTAGTTGTTTTATTTGTTCGCCAGTACACCCGAATCGACGCTCGCGCGAGACATAGTCTGCGATAGCATCGCTCAAAGCCGACTCATCAAAGTCAGGCCATAATGTTTTGGTAAAATATAATTCAGCATAAGCGGCTTGCCAGAGCAAGAAGTTACTGATGCGGTGGTCGCCGCCGGTGCGGATCAATAAATCCAATGCCGGTTGGTCATTTAAGCTAACGCGCTCAGAAATGGCGTCATCCGTGATACTTTCAAGGCTGCGTTGCCCACTGGCAACTTCTTCAGCAAGGGCTTTTGCAGCATTCGCGATATCCCACTGGCCACCATAATTAGCAGCAATGTTTAACGTTAAGCCCGTATTCCCTGACGTTAACGCTTCGGCATCCGCGACTTTTTGTTGCAACTTATCTGAAAAACGAGAAATGTCGCCAATGATGTTTAGGCGAATGTTGTTTTTGTGAAGCTTTTTGACCTCTTGCCCAAGCACAAACATAAAGAGCTCCATTAAGGTGCTGACTTCATCTTCTGGGCGACGCCAATTTTCACTGCTAAACGCAAACAGCGTGAGTGATTTAACGCCTAACTTGCGACAGGTTTGCACCGTTTCGCGCACCGCATCCACCCCTTTTTTATGGCCATATGCCCGAGGTTTCTTCTGCGCTTGTGCCCATCGCCCATTACCATCCATGATAATCGCAATGTGTTGCGGCAAGCTCTGCTGCGAAATGAGTTCTGCCTTGTCCACCATGAAATTTACAATTTATCCATAAAAAAACGCCGCCCAGTATACCCCAGACGGCGTTGTTAACCTAATAATTTAGCTGATTAGATTTCCATCAATTCAGCTTCTTTGGCGCTTAATAAAGCGTCCATTTCTTTGATGTATTTATCCGTGATTTTCTGGATTTCATCTTCAGATTGGTGCGCTTCATCTTCTGAAATTTCTTTGTCTTTCAGAAGCGCTTTGATGTCGCTGTTAGCGTCACGACGAATGTTACGTACCGCTACACGGCCGCCTTCTACTTCACCACGTACGATCTTGATAAGATCTTTACGACGCTCTTCCGTCAACGGTGGTAAAGGGACACGAATTACTGTGCCCGCTGAGTTAGGGTTAAGCCCTAAGTCAGACGTCATGATGGCTTTTTCAACGGCTTGAGTCAGCGACTTATCAAACACTGTGATTGCCAAAGTACGTGAATCTTCAGTGACGATGTTAGCAACCTGGCTCAGTGGTGTATCCGCACCGTAGTAAGATACTTGAATACCTTCAAGTAGGCTTGGGTGAGCACGGCCAGTACGAATTTTAGATAGCTGGCTGCCAAGTGCCGCTACGCTTTTTTGCATGCGAGATTCCGCATCTTTTTTAATATCGTTAATCACGTTGCATTCCTGATTATCTTGTTTTTTATTCCGGAGCGTTAGAAGAAATCACAGTGCCTTCTTCTTCACCCATAATCACGCGCTTCAATGCGCCTGGTTTATTCATGTTAAACACGCTCAGTGGCATGTTGTGGTCACGGGCAAGGGTAAATGCCGCTAAGTCCATGACCTTTAATTCTTTTTCGATAACGTCATTATAGTTAAGATGACGATAAAGGGTGGCTTCTGGGTTTTTAACTGGGTCGTCGCTGAACACACCGTCCACTTTGGTGGCTTTAATTACGGTATCCGCTTCAATCTCGATGCCACGTAAACACGCCGCAGAGTCTGTAGTGAAGAAAGGGTTACCCGTACCAGCAGAGAAAATCACCACTCGGCCTGATTTTAGCAAGCTAATGGCTTCTGCCCAGTTATAAGCATCACACACGCCGTTTAGCGGAATGGCAGACATCAAGCGTGCATTCACAAAGGCACGGTGCAGCGCATCACGCATTGCAAGGCCATTCATTACTGTGGCAAGCATGCCCATGTGGTCGCCCACTACGCGGTTCATACCCGCTTCAGCCAGTGATCCACCTCGTAAGAAGTTACCACCACCAATCACTAAACCTACTTCAACATCTAGCTCAACCAATTCCTTGATTTCTTGGGCCATACGGTCCAATACCTTAGGGTCGATTCCAAATCCTTCATCGCCCATTAACGCTTCGCCGCTTAGTTTAAGTAGGACGCGTCTGAAAATAGGTTTACGATTACTGTTCATATTTATCCTGGCCACTCAAATTTTTTCTAGGTAAAAAATAACCGCACTCGATTGCTCGAAGCGCGGTTATTCTAATGAATTTTAAGATATGACGCAAAAGCAATGTCGGACAAATGCCCAGAGGTCATTCACTCCATGATTGCGGTTAGGCGCCATGCTTAAATTCACTCAGACTTATTCGCCTTTCGCTGCTGCGATTTGCGCTGCAACTTCTGCTGCAAAGTCTTCTTCTTTCTTCTCGATACCTTCACCTACTTCTAGGCGGATGAAGTTAGACACAGATGCGCCTTTCTCTTTAAGGTATTCGCCAACTGATTTCTTAGGCTCCATGATGAACGCCTGACCAGTAAGAGAGATTTCGCCAGTGAACTTCTTCATGCGGCCAACAACCATCTTTTCAGCGATTTCAGCTGGCTTGCCTTCGTTCATTGCGATTTCTACTTGTACCGCTTTTTCTTTTTCAACAACTTCAGCAGGTACGTCTTCTGGGTTTACGAACTCAGGCTTAGAAGCAGCTACGTGCATAGCAACGTGCTTAAGCGTTTCTGCGTCAGCGTCACCTGCTACAACAACACCGATACGGTCGCCGTGGCGGTAAGAAGCAAGGTTTGCACCGTCGATGTACTCAACGCGACGAACGTTGATGTTTTCACCGATTTTAGCAACTAGCGCTACACGCTCTTCTTCGAACTTAGCTTGAAGTTCAGCAATCGTAGTTTTTGCAACAGCAGCGTCGTCAGCTACTTTGTTAGCAAAACCTAGGAAGTTTTCATCTTTAGCTACGAAGTCAGTTTGGCAGTTAACTTCAACTAAGGCAGCAAAACCTGCGCCTTCTTTGATGATGATTGTGCCTTCAGCAGCAATGTTACCAGCTTTTTTAGCCGCTTTAGCAGCACCGCTCTTACGCATGTTTTCGATTGCTTGCTCAATGTCACCGTTCGTTTCAGTAAGCGCTTTTTTACAATCCATCATGCCAGCGCCAGTGCGCTCACGTAGTTCTTTTACTAGGGCAGCAGTTACAGCCATTAGTATATCCTCGAGGTCGAATTCAATTTTTTAAAGCAAGCCGTCAGGCTCACTCCTAGAATAAGAATATCAAGCCTTCACCGGTTTAAGGTGAAGACTTGATGACATCATTTCGAACTGATTACTCAGCTTCTACGAAATCGTCTTTTTCAGCTTGTACCGCGATGTTGCTCTCACGACCTTCAACGATCGTGTCAGCTACTGCGTTAGTGTAAAGCTGGATTGCACGGATCGCATCGTCGTTACCAGGGATAACGAAGTCAACGCCGTCTGGGTTAGAGTTAGTATCAACTACAGATACTACTGGGATGCCCAGGTTGTTTGCTTCACGGATTGCGATGTGCTCGTGGTCAGCATCGATAACAAAGATAGCGTCAGGAAGACCGCCCATGTCTTTGATACCGCCAAGGCTCTTCTCAAGCTTTTCCATTTCGCGCGTAAGCATTAGCGCTTCTTTCTTAGTTAGCTTTTCGAAAGTACCGTCTTGGCTTTGAGTTTCAAGGTCTTTAAGACGCTTGATTGACTGACGCACTGTTTTCCAGTTAGTAAGCATACCACCTAACCAACGGTGGTTTACGAAGTACTGGTCAGAACGTAGTGCTGCTTCTTTAACTGCTTCGCTTGCTGCACGCTTAGTACCAACGAAAAGGATTTTGCCTTTGTTAGATGCAGTGTTCTTTAAGAACGCCATTGCATCGTTGAACATAGGAACGGTCTTTTCTAGGTTGATGATATGAACCTTGTTACGAGCACCGAAGATGAACGGCTTCATCTTAGGGTTCCAGTAACGTGCTTGGTGACCAAAGTGTACGCCTGCTTGAAGCATGTCGCGCATAGATACGTTTGCCATGATATTTCCTCTATTAGGGTTAGGCCTCCACATACCCCATTACACCAACGCGATTGCGCACCCAAGTGAATGTGACGGTATGTGTGTGTGTTTAAATAAAATTATGTATTGCCTTCATTACAAACAAACCCGAAGATTTTATTTGTAAAAAGACGGCGCGCTTTATACCATATTGAGGCTTTAAGCACAACAAAATGTGTAAAATATGCACATTATTTGTACTCGCAAACTTTGTTAAAAAACAGCTATAGGAGCGTCAATGAGCGTCATTATCAAAACGCCAGAAGAAATTGAAAAAATGCGTGTGGCAGGCCGCTTGGCAGCCGAAGTCCTTGAAATGATTGGGCCATATGTAAAACCTGGGGTGACGACCGATGAGCTTAATACCATTTGCCACGACTACATTGTCAATGAGCAAGACGCCATCCCTGCGCCTTTAAACTACCATGGTTTTCCAAAATCCATTTGTACCTCGGTCAACCATGTTATTTGTCATGGCATTCCAAATGATAAGCCACTCAAAGACGGCGACATCATCAATATTGATGTGACTGTGATCAAAGACGGTTATCACGGTGACACCTCAAAAATGTTCCATGTGGGTACGCCATCGATTCAAGGCAAACGTCTTGCAGACATCACCCAAGAAAGCCTCTACCTTGCCATCAAAATGGTCAAACCTGGGGTGCGTTTAGGTGATATTGGCGCCGCCATCCAAAAATTTGCAGAAGGCTATAGCTACACGATTGTGCGCGAATACTGTGGTCACGGTATTGGTGCCGAATTCCATGAAGAGCCACAAGTAATGCACTACGGCAAGCCGGGTACAGGTGAAATGCTTAAAGCTGGCATGTGTTTAACCATTGAGCCTATGGTCAATGCCGGTAAGCGCCAGTCTAAGTTACTTAAAGACGGTTGGACCGTGGTCACTAAAGACCGCAGCTTATCAGCACAATGGGAACACACCCTGCTAGTCACAGACAATGGCGTTGAGATTTTAACTCACCGCGAGGATGACACCATAGATCGCGTGATTGAACACGCTTAAGAGGTTCAATGCCCCTCCCCAACTTGCTCAAAAAGCAGCTGCTTGAAGCCAAGCAGCTTGCTGATTATAAACAGGTTTCTGCAAACCTGTTCGATTGGCTCAAAACGGAATTTGCCAAACAACCCGTTGAGCATCTTATTCTTGCCCGCGCCGAATACATAGACACCCTACTGGTAAAACTCGTCCATGAATTTGGCTTGGCGCAGCATCACGATATTGCCCTTGTGGCTGTAGGTGGTTATGGCCGCGGCGAACTACACCCTTATTCAGACATAGATTTCATTCTCTTGGTGGGTGATTCACCTAACACTGCACTGCAAGAGCAAATCGCGCAGTTTGTTACCTTTTTGTGGGATCTGAACCTAGAGATTGGCCACAGTGTGCGCACGGTGGCAGAAACCATTAGCGACAGCCAATCGGATGTCACTTTAGCCACCTCTTTATTAGAATCACGTCTTATTTGGGGCGACCCACTTAAACTCGAAGCACTCAATGCTGAGCTTGAAATTAACCCACCTTGGCACTCACAGGCTTTCTACCTTGCTAAGCGCCAAGAGCAGATGCTCAGGCACAAACGCTGCCATGGCACAGCTTACAACTTAGAGCCAAACATCAAAGAAAACCCAGGTGGCATTCGCGACTTACAAACCGTGATTTGGGTGGCAAAAAAGCACTTTAACGTGCAAACCCTGCAACAGCTGATAAGCCATGGTTACCTCACTCATGAAGAATACCAAGAGCTGTTGGAATGTTTAGAAAACCTCTGGAATATTCGCTTTGCGCTGCACATTGCAGCCGGGCGCTCAGAAAACCGTTTGTTGTTTGATCACCAACCAAACGCGGCGGATATTCTTGGCTTTGGGCGAGATGGTAAAGCTTCGGTTGAGCGTATGATGAAGCGCTTATTCAGAATAATGAGCCGAGTACGCGAGCTCAACCAAATGCTGCTATCGTATTTTGAGCAAAGCATTTTGCCTGATGAAAACGATCACCAAGTGATTGAGCTTGATGCCTATTTTGAGCGCGTAGGTCATCAAATTCGGGTGAAAAGCCCGTCTGTATTTTTTAGGCGTGACCAACTTTTAGTGTTATTTGAGCACATCGCACAGCACCCTGAAATCACTGACATTTACCCAAGCACTATTCGGACTATGCGCCAAGTAAGGCGCCGTTTACTGGGTGATTTACAAGATTATGCCGCATGCCGGGATGCCTTTATGCGCATCATCAAGCACCCTAATGGCATGGGGCGCGCATTCACCTTAATGCACAAGCACGGCATCATCGCCGCGTATTTGCCCCAATGGCGTAACATCTTTGGGCAAATGCAGTTTGATCTTTTTCACACCTACACGGTGGATGAACACACCCACAGGTTAGTGCGAAATATCTATCGCTACTTCCAACGTGAAAACAAACATGAATTCCCGTTATGCAGCGAAATCGTCACCCGCATGGATAAACCCGAGCTACTGTATTTGGCCGCTATTTTCCATGATATCGCCAAAGGACGAGGTGGTGACCACTCTGAACTTGGCGCTGTGGATGCCCTTGCCTTTTCACGGCTACATCGCTTAGCTAAATCCGATGCGCGCTTAATCGCTTGGTTAGTGGAAAACCACTTGCTGATGTCAGTCACAGCGCAGCGTAAAGACATTAACGACCCTGATGTCATCAACGAGTTTGCTAAAAAAGTGAAAACTGAGCGCCAGCTTGAGTACCTCTACTGCTTAACCG
>JBGTXC010000200.1:0-5000 GCA_041937835.1 Alteromonadaceae bacterium
ACATTTTATACGAGCCAGAAGACACCGTAATTGAATCACGTAAATCTGTGGTGCGTATTGGTGCGGTGCAGTGGCAAATGCGCGCAGTAGAGAGTGTGGAAACCCTGCTTAAGCAAGTGGAATACTTTGTGGATACGGTATCGGATTACCAAAGTGATTTTATTGTGTTCCCAGAGTTTTTTAACGCGCCTTTGATGGGGTTAGGGCCGCAATCATCGCAAACGGAAGCCATCCGCTTTTTGGCAGAATACACTCACCAATTTAAAGACGAAATGTCGCGCATGGCGGTGGAATATAACGCCAATATCATCACTGGCTCTATGCCCTTGCTAGATGGCGATGCCTTATACAATGTCTCTTACTTGTGCCACCGCAGCGGCAAGGTGGATGAACAGCGCAAAATCCACATCACTCCCCATGAGCAAAATGATTGGGTGATCCAAGGAGGCAATGAGCTGAGCGTGTTTGACACAGACGCAGGCAAAGTGGGCATTTTAATTTGTTACGATGTGGAGTTTCCTGAGCTGCCACGTTTAATGGCAGAGCAAGGGTTGGAGATTTTATTTGTGCCTTTTTGGGTTGATACCAAAAACAGTTATTTACGTGTGCGTCACTGTGCTCAAGCGCGTGCTATTGAAAATGAATGCTATGTTGTGATTGCAGGCAGCGTGGGTAACTTACCTGAGGTGGAAAGCCTAGATGTGCAATACGCGCAATCTGCGGTGTTAACGCCGTCGGATTATTCTTTCCCGCACGATGCCACCTTGTCGGAAGCCACTCCAAATACAGAAATGCTGCTGTTTTCGGATTTAGACATGGATAAGCTGCGTATTTTGCACAGCGAAGGGACAGTGCGAAACTTAAAAGACCGCCGCACCGACCTTTACGAGGTCAAACTCAAGCGCTAGCCCTCGATTTGGCAAAGCGTCACGCTTTATCGGTATCCGATACGGCAGTATCCGATTCGGTTGCGTCGATACAGCGGTATCCGACAAGTCAGTATCCAATCAAACAGTGCTAAGGGCGAAAGCCCTTGGCGCGACGTCTTCTGGGTCAATTTCCAGCATGCTGCCTGCAGGTAAGTCGCCTAATTGATATGCGCCAATTTGTTTGCGCAGTAAGTCTTTTACATGGTGACCGCCGGCTTTTACCATGCGGCGGATTTGCCGTTTCCAACCTTGGGTAAGCACAATTTCAAATTGCGTTGGGCTTACGCGCTTTGTGTGGCATGGGCGAGTAGCACCCTCTTTTAAGGGCACGCCTTGGCTTAAAAAAGTTAACAAATCATCTTCAAACGGCTTAAAGGTGGTGATGAGGTAGGTTTTGCTCACATGAGTGTCGCTATGCATGAGCTGGTGCGATAAATCACCGTCATTACTGAGCAGCAATAAACCGCGTGAGTCTTTATCGAGCCGCCCTAAAGGGAATAATCGCACGTCAGAGGGTAATTGATGAATCAAACTATTGGGGTCATCAGGCTTAAGCTTACAGTCAATGCCAACGGGTTTGTGATAAGCAAATAAACGCTTTTTAGGCAGTGATTGTATGACTTTACCTGCAACCGACACTTCGTCATCTAAAGTGACATGATCTATGTGGTTGGCAGGGCGATGATTAACACGCACTTGCCCTTGGTCGATTAACCGTGATGCCTGTTTGCGTGAGCAAATGCCTGCCATGGCAATGAATTTAGCAAGTCGAATTGGGGTCATGAGGTGTGGGTTACAGGTTTCAGTGCCAAAATTGTAAAGAAGCCGGCGCCTAAGCGCCAGCGCTTACCCTTTATTTGATTGGGGCAACGACGAGGGAGTCTGTGTCTGCATCTATGATACGAAAACGCACATCTGGGGCGATGTCCACCTCACTGGTGACTTTCCAAAAGGTGTCACCGAGTTGCACCTTGCTGGTACCAGCATGAATGGCCACATCAAGGCGGTATTCTTTGCCTATCATGGCTTTTGTACGCTGGTTGATAACAGGGTGGTCTGTGCGTTGATTAAAGCGGCGAAAACGGCGCCAATACATGACCGAAAACACCACAGATAAAATCGCAAACAGACTTAATTGCCATTGCCAGCTGAGTTCAGGTAATGCCCATTTAAAAATAGCCAACATGCCTGCGGCAAGCGCGGCACCGAGTAAAAACCCAGCGCTGCCTAAGGCTTCTAAACCGAGCAATACTATGCATAGGGTGAGCCAATGCCACGGTTCAATTTGATGTAGCCACTCCATATTGCCTCCTATGATTTGCTGTTAAAGGCGTTTTTAGCAATTTCCGCAACCCCAGCCAATGAGCCAAGCATGTTGCCAGCTTCAAGTGGGATCATCATGATTTTATTGTTGTCAGATTCGGCAAGCTTGCCGAGTGAGTCCATGTATTTTTGTGCCACAAAGTAGTTAATGGCTTGTGGGTCACCTTCTTGGATTGACTTAGAAACCAAACGGGTTGCTTCTGCTTCTGCCAGTGCCAAACGCTCTCGTGCTTCTGCTTCACGTTTCGCCGCTTCTAATTGGCCTTCCGCTTTTAAGATTTCGGCTTGCTTTTCACCTTCTGCCACTTTAATGGCCGCTTCTCGTTCGCCCTCAGCTTCAAGGATGTTGGCACGTTTTTCACGCTCTGCTTTCATTTGGCGCGCCATGGCATCAACGAGATCTTGCGGCGGAGCAATGTCTTTAATTTCAATACGCGTAACTTTTACACCCCAAGGATCTGTGGCTTCATCCACTTTAGTCAGTAGGTGGCTGTTGATGCGGTCACGGTTAGAGAGCATGTCGTCTAGCTCCATCGAACCTAATACAGCCCGGATGTTGGTCATCACAAGGTTTTGCATCGCACGTTCTAAGTCGTTCACTTCGTATGAAGACTTAACTGCATCCAGCACTTGAAAGAAGCACACGGCATCTGTGGTTACTTGGGCGTTATCAGCAGAGATCACTACCTGAGGTGGTACATCAAGTACTTGCTCCATCACGTTTTGTTTGCGACCAACGGTGTCAATAAATGGCACTATGATATGCAGGCCAGGGCTTAAGGTGCGGGTGTATTTACCAAAACGTTCCACCGTGTAGTGATAACCTTGCGGCACCATTTTTATGCCTGAAAAGATTAAAGCGGCGGCAAAACCAAGCAACGCCAGCACGGCGAGGTTGTTTCCTTCAAATAATTCCATGTTTTATCTCCTTACTAAACTGAGAAAAATGTACCAGCTTTTTAAACAAAATGCTGTAACTTGATCCTTTGCTGAAAACGGGTCTTAATGATTAAGGGCAACTCAGGTAGGTGAATAATGCAGATTTTATTTGATGTCGTGTTTTTCCCGTTGGTCTTATTAGCGCAAACGCCGGGCGGCTCGTTGGGGCTGGCCTTTGCAATGTGGCTGATTGCGCTGGTGGCCACCACCGCACGGGCAAAATGTAAAAATCAGCGTGCTATTTACTTTTATGTGGTGCTGGCGTTTATGTATGGCTTTTATGATTTGTTGCTCTACAGCACAAACAATGTGTTGCCGGGCAATGACCTGATTTTTATGGGCAGTATTTTTTATTTTGCTTTAGTGATGTGGCTATTTAAGCTCACCCGCATGCTTAAAGATTAGTGCGCACAAAACGTAAGTACTCAGTTAAGCTTGCCTGCCATAAATCCATGCTGGTGTTCATCAAGTCTTCCACATCTTTACCGTCAAGCAAACGGCGCTCAATCTTTTTAAGTTGCATACCATAGCGGTTAAAACCAAGCTGTAAGGCGGTGCTGCCTTGGCGGTGCAGCGCTTTAATACATTGCTCTGTGTCTGTTTTAGCTAAGGTGTCGCATTTAATGAGCTTAGTACGGGCCGATAACACAAACTCATTGTAAATGGCATCTAGCTCGTCTTTATCAAAAGAGGCTGCCAGGCTATCGATCGCGGTTTTATCGTAAAGGACATCAGCTAGTTCAACTTGGCTTGCGGTAGCATGAGTCTTTTGCGAATTGGTAATGGCTTGACGCAGCTTCTCTTGCTTGATGGGCTTACCCACTATGTCGCGAATACCTATGCTTAAGTATTCTTTGACCTCATCTGGACTGAGGCTGGCTGTAAAGGCCAAAATCGGCGTACGCTGGTTGGGGTGGTCTAGCTGTTTGAGCTTTTTAAGCACAGATTGGCCGCTGAAATCAGGTAAGTTCATATCCAGTAGCACCACATCAAACTTGTATTGGCACATGAGGTTAATGGCACTTTGGCCATCAGCGGCTAGTTTCACCTTATGCTCGTCTTCTGCCATAAACTCAATGGCAATTTTTTGGTTGAGTGGTAAATCCTCAACGAGCAGGATATCTAACCCGCGGGTGTGAATATCCGACTGGTGACGCTGCTCAACTAGGCTCAATTCACCCAACGTAAAGCGCACAGAAAAACTAAAACAGCTGCCTTGAGCTAAGGTGGAATCAATTTTTAATTGGCTGTTTAAACGTGCCAATAAGCGGCTGGTGATCGCAAGACCAAGCCCTGTGCCCCCTTTAGATTTACCCGCTTCACTTTGTACATAGGGCTCTGTAAGGCGCTCTATGTCTTCTTGTTCAATCCCTGGGCCTGTGTCTATCACAGAAAACGTGATGTTATGCTCTACAGGCGAGAGCTCATCATTGGTGACTAATAAAGTCACTGAGCCTTGGTCGGTAAACTTAATGGCATTACCCAATAAGTTGATAAGGATTTGCCTTAGCTTGTGTTGATCGCAGTAATAACAAGCTTGCTCGGGCAATTGGTAATCTAAATGGAAACGCACATTTTTTTGCTCAGCCAGTGGGCTTAACAGTAAAAACAGGTTGCTCAACCAAGGCTTTAACTCCACGTCTTCTTCGTAGAGCGCTTCATCACTTTGATCAACGCTTGCGTATTCAAGCACCTTATCAATCAATAAGTTGAGTGACTCAGCAGAGTTAATAATGGCGTGGCAATACGGTTTGTGTTTTTCGTCGTTCGACTGATTCAAAATCAATTGAGCACTGCCTAAAATGCCAT
>JBGTXC010000201.1:0-4980 GCA_041937835.1 Alteromonadaceae bacterium
TTGAAGGCATTATCGATGTGTTTTATGAAACCATCTTGCCACTTAATGGTTTAATGGTGTGTTTATTTGTGATGTATCGCTGGAAGAAGGCCAATTTAGTGGCTGAGTTAAGCCAAGGGTGCGATAGCTTTAAAGAAAGCTTCTTAGCTAAATATGTGACTTTCTCACTCTTTACTTTTATTCCAGTCATTTTATTGGTGATTTTTACCAACACGGTACTGACCAAATTCTTCAGTATTAACCTGTTTGGTTTTTAATGAGAAAGCGCCGCAAGGCGCTTTTTTTATATTTGTAAAACCTGAACCTAACTAGGTCTACATCATAGTTACTAGGTGATGAGGCCGCTGTCTAAGTAGCGCCCAAAGCCTAAAGTAAATAGCCAAATTCCCCATAGGCTATGTTCCACTACAATCACAAATGTGGAGCGGGTGAGGGCATAGCTACTGGCAAATAACAGCCCGCCAACAAAAGAAAAACCCACCGCATACAAGTTGTCATAAATGATATGGGCAAAGGCAAACACTAACGCACTGACAAACACCCGCAGTTGTTTGCTTGGCATAATCTTTTTATAACGATGAAAAAAGTAAGTGCGAAAAATCAGCTCTTGCGGGATCACAGACGCAAGCGGGTATAAGAGCAATAACCATAGCCAACTCACGGGGGTTTCAAGCGGTAACGCAAAGGCACCTGTCGCGCTTTCCCCTTGATGAGGGCTGATAGGTAATAGCTGGATGTAAGCAAAGCTGGTGGCACACATGCCAAGGCTTAACAATATGAGCATGCGCCGACGAATGCGTTTAAATTGCCCCACATTGGTGAGCCGAAAGCGTTTAAAGCTGGGATCAGTCCACAATAAGCTGCCACAAAGCAGCATAAAGCACAGCAACAATGGCATCAGCACAGAGGCAAGGTGCGCTCTAAAGGCATAAAGCACCAAAGGCAGGGCAATAAAAAGTAAAGCAAACTCGCACCACCTAAGGTGCGCATAATTGTAGGGCATGCTTCATCCTTTGCCTAAAAGCTAGCAAAGGAAGAAGAAAGTGCGTCATTCTTGCGGTAAGTATTTATACAGGCTTGCTAGCGTGGCAATAAGCGCCACAAAAGTGATGCCGGTTAAGCCAAATACCTTAAAATTGACCCAGACATCGGTTGGGAAATAGCGCGCTACCACATAATTGGCAACGGCCACCATCAACAGCAACACCGCCCATACGTAATTAACGGTGCGCCATGTGCGCTCTGGCACGTCTATTTTTTGCCCTTCAAAGGCAGAGGATAAAATCCCGCCTAATAAACTTGCCATGAGATTCTTCTTAAATGCCCAAAGGCTGATTAACAAAGTCACGCTAAAGCCCGTATAGACTAAAGTAGCTTTGAGCTTTATATAGGCGTCGTCTCTAAGCAGCAAGGTTAAGCCACCGAGTAGTACAGCTAAACCCAGCATCACGTAATGTTTGGTGGTGATGGTGTCGCCTTTAAACTTTAAATAGCCGATGTGTAATAGGTAAAAGCCCATTAAGGCGCCTGTTGCCCAATAAATATCGACAAATTTATAAATCACAAAAAAGGCAATTAAAGGAAGGTAATCAAACATGGGTGACTCACTTTATTGTTGTGAGCACAGTGTACGGAGCCAAGTAGGCTCCGTAAAGAGGGGGCTGCTACTTTTGCGTAGCGGCTTTCATTTCAGCAACAAAGCGTTTGAGCTCTTTAAGCATGGTGGCTTCATCGTCTAAGTGCTCAGCGATGATGCTGACCACTTTTGAGCCAGAAATGGCACCAGCGGCACCATTTGCTAGGGCGTCTTTCACATCCGCTGGGGTTGCAATACCAAAGCCAAGTAAAGCCGGTGCGCTGTTATATAGCGCCAACTTTTCAATCATGGCTTTTGGTGGCGTGCCCGCTTTGGTTTCAGTGCCGGTAACGCCTGCACGTGAAAGCAAATAGGTATAGCCACGGCCGTATGAGGCAACCGCGCGAAGCGTGTCATCGCTGGCATTCGGCGTTGCGATAAATATCGGCTCAACGCCTGCTTTCATTGCAGCTTGTCGGAACGGCTTTGACTGATGCACAGGGACATCAGCAACCAGCACTGAGTCCACACCCGCTTCCACAGCCAATTCATAAAAGCGCTCAACGCCTTTGGCCATTACAAGGTTTGAATACAGTAATAGACCAATGGGCATGTCTGGGTATTCTTGACGAATAGTGGCAATCACATCAAAGCAATCTTGCACTTGGGTATTCGCAGCAAGGGCGCGAATGTTGGCAGCTTGGATGACAGGGCCATCCGCAATGGGATCAGAAAACGGAAACCCTAACTCTAAGGCATCCGCACCGCCTTCAATGAGAGCGCGAATAATGTTTAGGCTGGTTTCTTTATTTGGGTCTCCCACAGTGACAAAGGGCACAAAGGCACCTTGGTTTTGCTCTGCGAGTCGTGAGAAAAGGGCTGCATAACGGCTCATAGCGAACCTCCTTGTAATACAGTGTGTACGTGGGCTAAATCTTTATCGCCACGGCCACTTAAGTTAACCACAATCACTGTTGGCTCTTTAGCGGCATCCGCTAATTTAACCGCATAGGCAATGGCATGGGCACTTTCAAGCGCTGGGATAATGCCTTCTTTACGCGCTAGCAGCTGGAATGCATCAAGTGCCTCATCATCAGTTACGGACACATACTGAGCGCGACCTGTTTCTGCTAAGTGGGCGTGCTGTGGGCCAACCGCTGGGTAATCAAGGCCAGCTGAGACTGAATAGGACTCTTCAATTTGTCCATCGCTGTTTTGCATAATAAAGGTATAGGCACCGTGTAAAATGCCTTTTGTGCCTTTAGCAATGGCAGCGCCGTGCTCAAGGGTGTTTAAGCCTTTACCGGCAGGCTCAACCCCAATTAAACCCACACCTTCATCGGCGATAAAGTCATTAAACATGCCTATGGCGTTTGAACCGCCCCCCACACAGGCAATCACGTGATCCGGCAAGCGACCGGTTTCTTGAATGACTTGCTCACGGGCTTCGGCGCCAATCATGCGCTGGAAATCACGCACTAATGACGGGAATGGATGTGGGCCTGCCGCTGTGCCTAATAAGTAATGGGCAGTGTCATAGTTGGCTGACCAATCTCGCATGGCTTCGTTTACGGCATCTTTTAACGTGCCAGAGCCTGCTGTGACCGGGATCACTTCTGCACCCATTAATTTCATTCGAAATACGTTAGGTTGCTGGCGCTCAACGTCTTTGGCACCCATGTAAACGCGGCATTTTAAGCCAAGTAACGCACAGGCTAACGCCGTGGCCACACCGTGCTGGCCGGCACCGGTTTCAGCAATGACTTCTGACTTACCCATGCGCTTAGTAAGCAGCGCTTGACCAAGTACCTGATTGGTTTTGTGGGCACCACCGTGCAGTAGATCTTCACGTTTTAGGTAAAGTTTAACATTAGGGTTCGTGGTTAAATTACGTGACAAGGTCAAAGGCGTTGGACGACCCGCGTATTCTTTTAATAAGCCTTCAAACTCTGCCTGAAATTCGGGGCAGTCTTTTGCTTCAAGGTAGGCTGCTTCGAGTTGTTGTAATGCTGGCACCAAAAGTTCGGGCACAAACATGCCGCCGAACTGGCCAAAATATCCTGTGTTTTCCATATCCACCTCAATAGGAACGTAAAAGCGTAAAAACAGTGTTCAGATGTGTGGCTGACTTTTTACCGGGCGCCGTCTCCACACCTGAATTTAAATCTAATCCCAAAGCCCCAAGAGCACTTGCGGCTTGGCAGTTATCTGGATTAATGCCACCTGCGAGCATGTAAGGCACTTGAGTATCGTTCAGTGTTTGCCAATCAAACGTGGTGCCTGTGCCACCAAATTGGCTAGCGGCCTTGGCATCAAACACAAAGCGGGCAATGCCTTTAGGTAATGTGGCGTTTTTGGCATCTTGACCGTCTTTTGCAAGCCATGAAGTCACTTTATCGCCAACTGTGGCGACAATCTCTTCAATCTCGCTTGGGCTTGGCTCACCGTGCAGTTGCACCGCATGCACGTTTAACGCATCAACCAGTTTGCTAATTTCATCGGCACGATTTGTGGTCACCACTGCGACATAATCAAGCCTCGGCTCAGCATGCATGATGGCTTTTGCCGTATCAAAGTCGACATAACGGGGCGACGCTTTGGCAAAAATCAAGCCGCCGTAACGGCTACCTGCTTGATACGCTGCGCTTGCATCTTGCGTGTTGGTTAAACCACAGACTTTGTTTTGCCCAAGGGTTAAGTCGCGACATGCCGCTTCAATGTCCTTTTGCATCATAATGGATGAGCCCACTAAAAACCCATCGCATAATGGGCTTAAACGCTTCACATCTTGATAACTGTAAATGCCTGACTCAGAAATCACAGTGGCCTTATCGTGAATGAGCGGGCGAAGTCGTGCTGTGGTGTCTAAATCCGTTGATAAGTCCCTAAGGTTACGGTTATTAATGCCAATCAGTTCAGCGCCAAGTGCATTGGCTCGTGCTACTTCCTCTTCATTGCTGACTTCTGTGAGAACCGTCATGTCATATTGCTTGGCAAGGGCGCTTAGGGTGCGGTAAGTGTCATCATCAAGCACGGACAACATCAATAAAATGGCATCGGCGCCATAATAACGCGCAAGGTAAACCTGGTAAGGGTCGATAAAAAAGTCTTTGCAGATCACAGGTTGCGTGACTTGTGAACGCACTTGGCTTAAATAAGCAAACTCACCTTGGAAGTATTTGTTGTCGGTGAGCACGCTGATACATGCCGCATGACGTTGATAGACTTTCGCAATGGCATCTAAGTCAAAGTCCTCACGAATCAGCCCTTTAGACGGAGAGGCTTTTTTACACTCAAAAATAAATTGGCAATTGGGCGCTTTAAGGGCAGCTAAAAAATCGCGATCACTTGGGGTCAGTGCCTCAATAAATTGGCTAAGTGGCATGTCTTTTTGGCGACGCGCC
>JBGTXC010000202.1:0-4943 GCA_041937835.1 Alteromonadaceae bacterium
TGCATGCCTTTGGCGGAATTGGCAAAGACTTCCCATTTTGTGAGTTTTACCAGTATTGGCTGAAATCCCATCAACAGGGTAAAGGCGGGGATTTTTGGGACTATTCACTGAATTTCCAAGCAGCAAAGCACAATAAGTTTGCCAAACTTGCTACTTTGCCTGGCACGCAAATACCCGGAATTTCCTATGCATATCATTTTGATGCCGGCCTTTATGCGCAATTTTTAAGTGAGCATGCTAAATCACTTGGGGTTAAACGCACCGAGGGCACCATCACATCGGTCAGTCAGTGTGAAAAGAGCCAACATATTACCGGTGTAACCTTGGCATCTGGTCAGCACATTGAAGGCGACCTCTTTATTGATTGTAGCGGTCTTCGCGCACTGTTAATTGAGCAAACACTCCACGCCGGTTTTGAAGATTGGAGTCACTGGTTGCCCTGTGATCGCGCTATGGCAGTGCCATCGAGCCACCCAGACGGTGAGATTGTGCCTTACACCCGCGCCATTGCTCATCATAGTGGCTGGCAATGGCGTATTCCCCTTCAGCACCGAGTTGGCAATGGGCTAGTGTACAGCAGCCAATTTATGAGTGATGACGAAGCGAAAAAGCTGCTGCTTGAAAACCTAGATGGTGAACCATTAGCAGAGCCAAGACCCATCCAATTTAAAACAGGCAGAAGACGCAAGCAGTGGCATCGTAATGTGATAGCCATTGGACTTTCCAGTGGTTTCTTAGAGCCTCTTGAGTCCACAAGTTTACATTTAGTGCAAACGGCGGCCATTCGCCTTATCAAGTATTTTCCGCATCAAGGCATTAATGACGCCATGGTGGCTAAGTTCAATCAAGAGTCGCAAGTGGAGTTTGAACGCATCCGCGACTTTGTGATTTTGCACTATCACTTAACTGCACGCCGTGATTCTGCGTTTTGGCGTCATGTTAGTAGCATGCCAATCCCAAGCACCTTACAAGAGAAAATCACTCTTTTTAAAGAAAACGCCAAGCTCAATCGCGAAGACGATGAGCTATTCACTGAAATCGCTTGGCAGCAAGTTTTGATAGGTCAGGGGCTTATTCCTGAGCAAACACACCCATTAGCGGAGCGTTTTACTGACGAGCAAAGGGACGATCTCTTTGCCTCATTAAAAACCCTGGTAGACAGTGCGGTAAAAGGCATGCCATCGCACAGTGACTTTTTAAATCAAATAAAGGGACAAGCATGATAGGACGCAACCACCTTCTTTCACTTTTGCTTTTAAGCGCATTAATAAACACGCCAATTGCGGCTGCAAGCCTACCAACTAAAAGCAACATCATCATAGAGCCTATGAACTGGTGGGTGGGGATGAAAGAGCCATCACTGCAATTATTTATTCGTGGCGATAACATCAAACATGCTGATGTGGCTTTAACCCCTTACCCAGGGGTTACTCTTAAAAGTATCGACAAAAGCCTGAGTGACGATTACCTAGTGCTCAACCTTGAGCTAGGTCAAGACGTTAAAGCGGGTAACCTCACGCTTTCTTTTACAACTAAAGGCAAGACGTTCACCACGCAATACCCCTTACTTGCCCGTAGCGAAGGCGCCAAATCACGGGCAGGGTTTTCCAATAAAGACGTGATTTACCTTTTAAATCCTGACCGTTTTGCCAATGGCGATCCAAGCAATGACAACCACCCAGAAATGCTAGAAACGGCTAAACCGGATGAGCGCGGTGGCCGCCATGGCGGTGATTTAGCTGGGGTTGCAGCACATGCGGAGTATTTACAAGATTTAGGTGTTACAGCACTTTGGATGACCCCAGTGCGCGAAAACAACATGCCAAGCTACTCTTATCATGGCTATGCGATGACAGACTTTTATCGCGTTGATCCGCGTTTTGGCACTAATGAAGATTACCGTGCCTTGAGTAAAACGTTAAAACGCCATGGCATAGGCCTTATCATGGACATGGTGCTGAATCACTCCGGCTCAAATCATTGGTGGATGACTCAGCCGCCGGCACAAGATTGGGTTAATTTTGATTACCAATTTTCTGGCACCACCCATGGCCGTGAAGCAATTCAAGACCCCCATGCATCCGCCTATGATAAACGCCAATTTAACGATGGTTGGTTTGTGCCAACCATGCCGGATCTTAATCAGCGCCATCCTATTTTAGCGACTTACTTAATTCAAAACAGCCTGTGGTGGATTGAATACGCCGATTTGTACGGTATTCGCGTGGATACCTATAGCTATTCAGATAAAGCGTTTCTTACCGAGTGGACGCGCCGCATTATGGCGGAGTACCCAAACTTTAATATCGTGGGTGAGGAGTGGACGTCAAACCCTGCTATTGCTGCATATTGGCAGCGCGGCAAGGTTAATCACGATGGTTATGTGTCGTACTTACCCAGTGTGATGGACTTTGGCTTACAAGAGGCCACCATCAAAGCCATGAAAGAGGAAGAAAGTTGGGGCGGCGGCTTAGTGCGCATCTATCAATCCCTGGCGAATGATTTCCATTACCCAGACACAGATAACCTGTTAGTGTTTGCCAATAATCATGATATGAGCCGCGTTTACACTGAGCTTAATAACGACTTGGCGCTCACTAAATTGGCGATGGGCTTACTCTTAACCACTCGTGGTATTCCGCAAATGTATTACGGTACTGAGGTGCTTGCCCACAATAATGGCAGCCATGACCACGGCGACATCCGTATTGATTTCCCGGGCGGCTTTAAAGGTCAGACTAAAAATGCCCGCACTGGCGAAGGCTTAAGCGATGATGAGCGTGAGATGCAAAATTACATCCGCACACTACTAACGCTTAGAAAAGCATCCAATACATGGCAATCAGGTAAGCTCACACACTTTAAACCTTTTGATGGCAAATACGTGTATTTCAAAACCCTAGGCGATGAGACATTAATGTTTGTGCTGAATAAAAGTGATGACGCGCACCTTGAACTCACCCGCTTTAGTGAGATCACAAAAGGGTATCAGTCAGCTAATAGTTTGCTGACACAGTCGTCTCAGGTACTTTCAGAGCCACTTGCTATTACGCCACGTGCTTTGAGCATTTTTAAGCTGCAAAAATAGCGTGAATACGTATGTAACTCATTGGGGCGCAGGTGCGCGCCCGTTAGGATAATCAGGTTATAACAATACAAAGTCATTATGATAAAAAAACATTCTTTTAAAGCAGCTACCTTGTTAGCCGCATCCAGTGTATTGCTCGCCTGTAGCCAAGCTGAGCAAAGTGCATCAACAGAGGCGCTTTCTTTCAATCGTGATGCATTAGCACAGACCCGTGCTGAGCAAACGCAAAAGCCTGTGGTGTATCAAGTGTTCACACGTCTTTTTGGTAACCAAGTGAGCAACAATGTGTCATGGGGCACCAAAGAACAAAATGGCGTGGGTAAATTTGCTGATTTCACACCCAAAGCCTTAGAGCACATTAAATCCTTAGGGGTGACGCACATTTGGTATACCGGTGTGCTGCACCATGGTGTGATTGGGGATTACACTGAGTATGGCATCAGCCTTGATGATCCAGATGTTGTCAAAGGCCGTGCCGGCAGCCCATACGCGGTAAAAGACTATTACAACGTCAACCCAGATTTAGCCGTTAACCCAGAAACCCGTTTAGCGGAATTTGAAGCCTTGATTGCTCGCAGTCACGCCGCTGGTTTAAAAGTAGTGATTGATATCGTGCCAAATCACGTTGCACGTAACTACCAAAGCCTAACAAACCCAGAGGGCGAGCAGGATTTTGGCAGCCAAGACAACACCCAAGTTGAATACCAAAGAGACAACAACTTCTACTACGTAGTCGGTGAGCAATTCAAAGTTCCCGCGCCACTTGATGGCTACCAGCCGTTAGGCGGTGACGCTCACCCTCTTGCTGACGGCGCCTTTAACGAAATGCCTGCAAAGTGGACGGGTAATGGCGCGCGTTTAGCCCAGCCGCACCATCACGACTGGTATGAAACTGTCAAAATTAACTACGGTGTGCGCCCAGATGGCAGTTATGATTTCCCGCGTTTGCCTGAGTCTTACGCCAATAAAGACTGGCAAGCCCACTATGAGTTTTGGCAAGACAAAGACTTACCAGATAGCTGGAGCAAGTTTAAAGCCATTACCCAGTACTGGCTTGCAAAGGGAGTAGATGGTTTTCGCTATGACATGGCTGAAATGGTGCCCGTGGAATTTTGGAGCTACCTAAATAGCGAAATCAAAGCCACCAACCCAGATGCCTTTTTGTTAGCTGAGGTGTATAACCCAGCGCTTTATCGTGATTACCTTAAGCAAGGTAAAATGGATTACCTGTACGATAAAGTCGGCCTTTACGATACTTTAAAGCCACTGATGCAAGGCAAAGGCAGTGCCAAAGCTGTATTAGCGATTCATGAGCAAGTGGCGGACATCGCCCCAAGCATGCTGCACTTTTTAGAAAACCATGATGAGCAACGTATTGCCAGCCCGGAATTTGCCGGCGACGCCAACATGGGTAAGCCTGCCATGGTAGTAAGCACTTTATTGAGCTCATCGCCTGTGATGATTTATTTCGGTCAAACAGTCGGTGAAGACGGCTCAGAAGACGCAGGTTTTGGTAAGCCAAGTCGCACCAGTATTTTTGATTACATTGGCGTGCCTGCGCATCAACGCCTTATGAACGGCGGTGCTTTTGACGGCGGGCAACTGAATAAAGAAGAAAAAGCCCTGCATGCCTATTACGAGACCTTGCTGCCACTCAGCCATTTACCTGAAGTACAAACCGGTGATTATACCAATCAGCTTGCTGCCATTCGCGTAGTGGATAGCCAAACCGGTGAATCACGAGATGACACTGTGGTTGCCTTTAGCCGCGCAGAAGGCGCTTTATGGGTGCTGAGTAACTTTAACCGCAGCGCAGTGACAGTGACTGTAGATGCTAAATTAGCCGGTTACAGCC
>JBGTXC010000203.1:0-4943 GCA_041937835.1 Alteromonadaceae bacterium
ATGCTAACGCGTCGGGGTTTTTAAATAAAAATAAGAACAAAGTAACGATTTTTTGCTTGGTAGCCATAGCATTGTGGAACCACCTGACTCCATGCCGAACTCAGTAGTGAAACGCAATAGCGCCGATGGTAGTGTGGCACTAGCCATGTGAGAGTAGGACACTGCCAAGCACCCATTCTGAAACCCAGCTATTTAGCTGGGTTTTTTCATTTCTGCTATATATAAATGATCGTGTTCCATAGTTTAAATTCATTCCTTGATGCTTATCTATTGCTCCACTATTTAATTTTGTTTTTATAAAAGTGTATGAATTAGCGGTGCTTACTAAAGGGCTTTAAAAGCGATGGCCTTAGCTAAATAGCGCCTAGCTTAAGTACCCAATGGTTACTAGTTAATAGCAATAATGGTTTCTTGATAGTTAACGTAATCCAGATGGGTGGTCATTCAAACAGATAGCTGGCATGACTAAAACCATAAAATTCTATCTGATTTTAAGTCATTTCTAATCTCAGCGCAGATTAACAAAATACACTCGATTTTAATGAGGTTCTATCAAGCTTTATTTGGTAGTAGTGTCTATGAACGAATGACAAGTAAACGTTTTATCTTGTTAAAGTCTTTGAGAGTGAGAGCTGTGTAACTATCTCGTTAGGTGATTAGCTTTAAGATGGCATTAAAAAAGCCCGCATGTTGCGAGCTTTAAGTAGTTAGAAACGACGTCGTGATGATTGGTACTCTCTTTGCCGAGACTTTTGAGCATGTCGGTTAGAGTAGCGCAACACTAAAATCCAAAAAGCAATCGCGCACATTAAGATGGATGACATCATAGCGACTTTGTTATCTACCCAAGTGAAGCATAAAAGCCCCGTCATAAAGAGCAAAAATGGCTTTAATTCATAACGCGTAGGGTGACTCGATTCATTCTTCCTGAAAAAGTCAGGATCACGACGCCTAAAATGAGAGCGCATGTTCCACACTAGCGCACCAGCAAAAAAGAACAACATCCCCGAGACTGAACTAAACAGACTAGGGTCAGAGGTGATCAAACCATAACCTATCGCGAGATACAGGTACGGTAAACTTTCATAAACGGGTTTTGCTAACACGATCATTTCTCCTTGCTTGATCATTAAGTGTAGCCTGAAATTGAAAAAACTCGAGTAACGGCATATCCATTTGCACGTTGTGAGTTGCGGCGTATTGTACCTAAAACTGGCTGCGTAATGATCCTACTTTTTTGGTATTTTTTAGTTTTATTTAAACCAAGCAAGGCATTTAAAAAGTCATATTTGCCCCAATATTTCGGTATACTAGACGCATCAAGCTAAACATTTTGCTTAATTTTTTTTTAACGTGGTAATTTATTGTGGCGCAGATAAGAGCTCGAGTCTCTCTCAACGTTGGCTATCAAAGCCATATCCCAGCACAAATCGTTTCGTTCAATGACTTGCAAGACGAGCAAGAGCATGTTGCATTAGTGTTTAATGATGCTGATAAGCAAGCCGCGCCTTTAGTTCGTATTCATTCAGAGTGTTTAACTGGTGACGTGTTTCACTCATCACGCTGTGATTGTGGTGAGCAACTCAATGAAAGCATTGAGCGTATGCATGTCGAAGGTGGTATTTTGTTATACATGCGCCAAGAAGGCCGTGGTATCGGCTTATACAATAAAATTGATGCTTATGTGTTGCAATCTCAAGGTATGAATACCTATGAAGCAAACAATCACCTTGGGTTTGACGATGATTTAAGGGAGTTTCATGACGCAGTAAATATGCTTGATGCATTGGCAATTAATGAAGTTACTTTAATGACGAACAACCCTAAGAAGCGCCAAGCACTTGAAGCTGGCGGTATTAAAGTAAATCACGTTGTGAATACCTCTGCTCATGTTAAAGCGGGTAACAAGGCTTACCTTGAAACCAAAGTAAAACATGGTGCACACATGTTAGATCTCACTAAAAATAAAAAATCCTAATGGCTATCGAATTACGTAAATTTAAACCTAACTCAGCAGTGCAATGGTTCAAAGCAGGTTGGCAGATATTTAAAACTCAGCCTTTAACTTTTGTGATGATGCACTTGTTTATTATCGTGGTGGGGCTGATTGCCTTTATGATGCCGGTACTCAATGTGGCTGCATCACTACTCACTCCGTTTCTTATGGCAGGCTTCTACCAAGCTGTGGTGGCCAAGCAGCTGGGCCAAAAAATCGTGTTGGCGGATGTCCTAAAGCCACTTTCCAATAAAGGGCATCGACTTGGCTTATTTCGATTAGGCTTATATCAAGTAGGCGCTGGTTTATTATTGGCGCTACTTAGCTCAAGCTTATTCACAGAAAGCATTACCATGTTGAGCGAAAAGGACATGTCAAATCCAGCTCATGTGAGCGCCTTCATTGAAAGCTTAAACATGGGCAGTATCGTCTTATTTTTTACTGCGTTCAGCGTCTATTTAATGGCGTTTGCTTATGCTGTACCACTTGTGTATTTCAAACAAAATACCAAATTATTTGAAGTATTTAAGGCAAGCTTGGCAGTGTTTTATCACAACATAGGCGCAATGACGGTGTTTGGCCTGATTTCAGCGGTATTGATAGTGGCATCAGCACCACTTTCTTTAATCCCTCTGTTGGTTTTTGTGCCGATTTGTTACATTAGCTTCTTTGTGTCTTTTCAGGCTATTTTCATGCCGGTGATCGAGTCAGCTGCACCGCAATCAAACACACCCGACGAGCAGTCACAGTCACGTGATGATAATTCGTCGTTTGATGCCTGATGACTGAACAAGAGCAAAAATTAAAAAATTACGTACTTTATTTGCTCTCGCGCCAAGAATATTCGCGCAAGCAATTAGAGCGAAAACTAGAACAAAAAGGCGCTGAGCCTAAATTTTCATCTCAGTTATTAGATTGGTGCGAGTCTCATGACTTTATTTCAGAATCACGCTTTTGCGAAAGTTTGATTCGCCAAGAAATAAATAAAGGCCATGGTGTACAACGCATTAAAGCTAAAGGGTATGAAAAGGGAATCTCAGCGCAACGAATAGACAGTACCTTGTCCACGATGGACATAGATTGGTTTGAATTAGCCCGTAGTGTGTTTGTTAAAAAGTATGGTGACCAAAGCGCAAGCGATTACCCTACCAAAGCAAAACAAATGCGCTACTTGGCGTATCGCGGCTTTTCGCCAGATCAAATTCATTATGCAATGCAACCAAAGTTAGATAACGAGTGAGACCACGCATGCAGCACATGACTACCGCCCAAATCCGAGCGCGCTTTCTTGAGTATTTTGCCGAAAAAGATCACCAACAAGTGCCTTCGGCTTCATTAATTCCAGGCAATGACCCTACGTTATTATTTAACAACGCGGGGATGGTGCCATTTAAAGATGTATTTTTAGGTGCCGAAAAGCGCCCTTATGTGCGTGCCACCAGTTCTCAACGTTGTGTGCGTGCTGGCGGTAAACACAACGACTTAGAAAACGTGGGTTACACTGCGCGTCACCACACCTTTTTTGAAATGCTGGGTAACTTTAGCTTTGGTGACTACTTCAAAGAAGAAGCCATTCGCTTTGCTTGGGCATTCCTTACAGAAGAATTAAAGCTGCCTAAAGAAAAGCTTTGGGTGACTGTATTCACTGAAGACGATGAAGCCGCTGATATTTGGATTAATAAAATTGGCGTGTCACCAGATCGTTTGTCGCGCATTGGCGCTAAAGATAACTTCTGGTCAATGGGTGACACAGGCCCATGTGGTCCATGTTCTGAGATTTTCTTCGATCATGGCGAAGGTATTCCTGGTGGTCCTCCGGGCTCTCCTGATGAGGATGGGGACCGGTTTATTGAAATCTGGAACCTGGTTTTCATGCAGTTCGAACAGCAGGCAAGTGGTGAGCGTACCAATCTGCCGCGTCCGTCAATTGATACCGGCATGGGGCTTGAGCGAATTGCCGCTGTTTTGCAGGGTAAGCACGACAACTATGATATCGATTTGATGCGCCGCATCATCGAAGCGTCTGCACATTTCTCAAATGTGGATGCAGATGGTGATCTGGCCGTATCTCATCGCGTGATTGCAGACCATTTGCGGTCTTCTTCTTTCCTGATTGCGGATGGTGTGCTGCCATCTAACGAAGGTCGTGGTTATGTGCTGCGCCGCATTATGCGCCGCGCCATGCGTCACGCGCATCTATTGGGCGCAAAAGACCCGATGGTTTATAAACTGGTGCAGACACTGGTGGACGAGATGGGCGCAGCCTTCCCAGAGTTGGAACGTGCGCAGTCCCTGATCACAGAGACATTGAAACTGGAAGAAACCCGGTTCAAGGAAACGCTTGGCCGTGGTCTGAAGCTTCTGGAAGACGAAACGGACAAGCTGGGCGGCAGTCAGGCACTTTCCGGTGATGTGGCGTTTAAACTCTACGACACTTTTGGCTTCCCGCTTGATCTGACAAAAGACATCCTGCGCGGTCAGGGCCGTGATCTGGACGAAGCAGGCTTTGACGCTGCCATGCAGAAACAGAAAGAAGCTGCCCGTGCGGCCTGGTCTGGCTCAGGTGAGGCGGCAACGGATAAGGTCTGGTTCGATCTTTACGATCGCTTTGGCGCTACTGAATTCCTTGGCTATCAGACGGAAAGCGCTGAAGGTCAGGTTCAGGCTGTTCTTGTGAACGGTGAAGAAGCTGAAAAAGCATCCGCTGGTGATGAGGTCATGCTCGTTCTGAACCAAACGTCTTTCTACGGAGAGTCCGGTGGTCAGGAAGGTGATAAGGGCCAACTCACATCTGAAAACGGTCTGGTTATCGATATTACAGACACGCAGAAACGTGAAAACCTGCATGTTCATATTGGTAAAGTTGTTGAAGGGACTGTCGCAACTGATGATGTTGTTGAAACCCATGTAGATGGGGGACGCCGGGCGCGTCTGCGGGCGCATCACT
>JBGTXC010000204.1:0-4925 GCA_041937835.1 Alteromonadaceae bacterium
AAAAAAGAGCCCGAAGGCTCTTTTTTGAGGTTAGTATTTTGCGGCTTGCCCGTCTGAGACTAAGGTATTTTGAATGAAGGCCCTTAAGTCGTCGTTGGAGCTTTTTAAATCTGCGCGTCGTAAATACATCATGTGGCCAGACTCATAGCCTTTAAAGCTTAGGCGCTCTGCCATTTTGCCACTTGGGTCAAGTTGCCACATAGTGTATTTGGCATCAAAGTAGTTAGTGGCACCATCGTAGTAACCCGCTTGGATTAATACGTTTAAGTAGGGATTTTGTGCCATTGCCTGACGAAGGTTTTCGCCTGTGTTGTTACCGCTACGATCCCACGGATGTACGCTGCCAAACATGTTGTATTTAATGTCTGTTTTAAACTTCAGCTCTTCTTGTAGATAGTAGTTAATCGCTGGAGTAAACGAGTGCAACCACGAAGTTAGCTCGGCGTAATAGTCAGGGCGGCTACCTGCGTTACGTTTGTCGATACCTAAATAGCGCGAGTCTAATCGGCCCACTGTTTTACCGCGTTCTTGCAGCAGTGCTTTCCAAAACGATGACGTTGGGATGTCTAAGTTATTATCCAGCACAAACTGTGTGCTTAAGCCTGCGTAATCAGCCACTTTTTTAGCAATGCGCTGCTTTTCATCAAGGGCTAAAAAGCCACCTTTTGCTAGTGCCGGCAGGTAGGTATTGATGGTGAAAGTTTCTACTTCTTCCAGCAGGCTGTATAGGTCTTTACCTTGTAAGTCACTGTTAAGTGCCTTGTGGTACCACGCCGTTGCTGCAAAGTAAGGTAAGCGGTTAGCCGCTTTTACCGGGCCTTTACGGTCAATACCAATGTCAGTAGGGGAGACGAGTACCACGCCGTTTAAGTACATCCACTGGCGGTTTTGTAGCTCTAATGCCAGTCCAGATACGCGCGTTGTGCCATAGCTTTCACCAATTAAGTATTTAGGTGAGCGCCAGCGATTGTTGCGAGTAACAAAGGTGTTGATCCACTCTGCGAGGTAGCGGATGTCGGCATTAACACCAAAAAACTGCTTTTTTTGCTCGCTTTTACTTGGCATTTTGCCATCACTGTCCGGCAGTACGCGCGAGTAGCCCGTGTTAACTGGATTTACGTATAGGATGTCTGCCACATCGAGCACTGAATATGGGTTTTCAGCAACGCCATAAGGCTGTACTGGGTAGCCTTCGTCGTCAATTTTTAAGACGCGTGGGCCTGTGTAAGCTAAGTGCATCCACACAGACGCAGAGCCAGGGCCACCATTAAAGGAAATCAATAAAGGGCGACGGGTGTTGTCTTTTACTTTGCTGCGTTGGTAGTAGGTGTAGTTTAAGGTAGCAATGGCGTCGCCTTGCTCGTCCCACACAGGTTGCATGCCTATGGTGGCTGAGTACTGAACGTTTTTACCATTGATCTTCACGCTGTGGTTGGTGGTAACAGCGCGTTCGGCTTCGATGGTACGGCTGTGTTCGGTTGCCGCTTGGCCGATTTGGCTGAATGTACCAACAGCAAGCACAGCAAGGGTTAACAGGGTGCGAGTCATAACTGGCGTCCTTGTGATAGTTAGCTTTAATGCCACGCTAATGCCTTTGTTAGGACTTTGCAAAATATTGCGGTAAATAATCCTGTGCCTTTAGCGCTTGTTGCAGAAAATGCACCAAGGCTATTTTATTCGAAGGAACAAGGGGTTATATTTGTGCGCAGATTTACGCTGTGTTTACATGGCGCTTAAAATAACAATAACACTGCCCAGCTCACGCATGGGCACCTGCAAAGATGGAGTAGTTCGATGCAACGCCTGTTAATTGTGGAAGACAGTAAAGTAGTACAACAGGTGCTGCGTCATTTAGTGGCGCAATACGTGGAGGTGCAAGTTGATTATGCTTGGTCACTGCGTGAAGCGGTCGACCTGATGAAACAGCATAACTACACATTGGCCTTGGTGGATCTTACCTTACCCGATGCCCCAAATGGTGAAGTGGTGAAACTCACTTTACACAGTAAAATTCCTACCGTGGTATTAACCTCTCGCATTGATGAATACAAACGCCAAAGCATGCTTGAAATGGGCGTGGTTGATTACGTGTTAAAAGACAACCGTGACTCATACCTGTATGCCGTAAAAGTGGTGGCGCAATTGCTGCGAAACGAAGGTAAAAAGGTGCTGGTGGCGGATGACTCAAGCATTAGCCGTAATTTGATGTCGCAGATGCTGCAAAAGCAGCTTTATGATGTGGTTGAAGCAGAAGATGGCAATCAAGCGTTAGCGATTTTAGAAAAAGATCACGACATTAGCTTACTGCTAACGGATTACGCCATGCCGGGCATGGATGGTTTTGAGTTAGTGCGTGCAATCCGTAACACACGCGGGCGTGACAACCTTGCTATCATAGGTATTTCCGGTGCAGATAGTGCGGGGTTATCAGCAAAGTTTATTAAAAACGGCGCCAATGACTTTTTAACTAAGCCATTTTACGCAGAAGAGTTTCATTGCCGCGTGATGCAAACGATGGAGCAATTAGACATGATTGCCACCATCAAAGACAGCGCCAACCGTGATTACCTAACTAACCTTTATAACCGCCGTTATTTCTTCCAGCAAGGTGAGCGCGCGCTCAAAGCCTGGCAGCAAAATACAGTGGCGGTCCTAATGGACATAGACCACTTTAAACAAATCAATGACACCTACGGGCATGCCGCCGGTGATGCGGTGTTGATTGAAATGGCGAAGATGCTAAATCAGCACTTTAACGGTGAGTTAGTGGCTCGTGTGGGCGGTGAGGAGTTTGCACTGCTGATTGAAAGCCAAGATGTTGAAATGATTTTTAGTCGTTTAGATGATTTTCGTTTTCAGGTTGCTAATCGCCAATTTAAAACCAATACCTTGGATATTTCTGTGTCAGTCAGTATTGGTTTTTGTGCCTATCTTGAAGGTAATTTGGATGATTTACTCCACCACGCCGATACAGCACTGTATGAAGCAAAATCACAAGGGCGCAATCAGGTAGTACATACCCGCGCAGATGAAACCATTTTGGCGTAGCGTGCCTCCTCTATGTTGAAAAAGCAGCATTCGCTGCTTTTTTTGTGCCTAGAAACACCATCTCCCTCACCGTTCAAGGTTGCACCATTTGTAACTGCACCATGCACCCCTTTGGTGCACCTTAATCGACAGTTGAATTGTAAATTATTGATATTTAAGGTTTTTGTTGGTTGGTACGTAACTTGTTGTACTAAAGAAAAAACAACAAGGAACTCCCATGAAATTGATCACAGCCATTATTAAGCCATTTCGGCTCGATGATGTTCGCGGCGGCTTAGCTGAGCTTGGTATCTCAGGCATGACGGTGACGGACGTAAAAGGGTTTGGTCGCCAGCGCGGCCACACTGAGCTTTATCGCGGCGCCGAATATCAAGTGGACTTTGTGCCCAAAATTAAGTTGGAAATCGCCACCACGCACGAGCTATGCGATCGCGTTGTTGCCTGCATTCGTGAGCATGCCAGCGTGGGTAAAATTGGTGACGGCAAAGTGTTTGTATTGGATTTAGAACAAGTGGTTCGCCTTCGTACGGGTGAATTAGACGAAGAAGCCTTGTAAGGAGAAAACCATGGAAAGCCAAATCAGCGAACTACAGTTTGCCTTGAATACCTTTTATTTATTGATTTCAGGCGTGTTAGTGATGTGGATGGCAGCAGGATTTGCCATGTTAGAAGCGGGATTAGTACGTAGTAAGAACACCACAGAAATCCTCACTAAAAATGTGGCCTTGTACGCCATTGCCTGTTGTATGTTCTTGTTATGTGGTTACAGCATTATGTACAACGGCAATAGCGAAGGTGGCTTAGTGCCAAGCTTTGGCGCCTTAATTGGTGAACAAGCCAGTGACGCGACCCATGCCTTGAGTGCCGACTTTTTCTTCCAAGTGGTGTTTGTTGCTACGGCTATGTCGATTGTGTCAGGGGCTGTGGCTGAGCGCATGAAGTTATGGTCGTTTTTAATTTTTGCTGTGCTACTCACCGGCTTTATTTATCCGATTCAAGGGTATTGGTCATGGGGCGGCGGCTTTTTATCTGAGCTGGGCTTTGTTGACTTTGCCGGCTCAGGCATAGTGCACATGGCCGGTGCTGCGGCAGCATTAGCGGGTGTGTTATTGCTCGGTGCGCGTAAAGGTAAATACGGTAAAAACGGTGAGATTTACCCAATTCCAGGCAGCAACATGCCGCTGGCGACTTTAGGTACCTTCATTTTGTGGATGGGGTGGTTTGGCTTTAATGGCGGCTCTCAGCTCTTTTTAGCGGACAAAGAAAACGCTGAAGCTGTGGGATTAGTGTTACTGAATACTAATGCCGCAGCGGCAGCCGGTGCGGTGAGTGCCTTGGTATTTTGTAAACTACGCTGGGGTAAAGCTGACCTGACTATGATTTTAAATGGTGCTCTAGCGGGCCTTGTAACGATTACTGCCGACCCTGCTTCACCGTCGCCGTTATTAGCGGTGGGCATTGGTGGGATTGCTGGTGTGGTCGCCATTATCAGCATAGTTAAGTTGGATAAACTTAAAATTGATGACCCAGTTGGAGCGATTTCTGTACACGGTGTGTGTGGTGCGCTTGGGGTACTGTTAGTGCCGGTATCCAATGCGGACGCGAGCATCATAAACCAACTCATTGGCATAGTCAGCATTTTTGGTTTTGTGTTTATCACGTCTTTATTGGTGTGGGCTGTACTTAGAAAAACCATGGGCATTCGTGTGGATGAAGAGCAAGAGCTTGAAGGGCTTGATCAGCACGACTGTGGTGTGGATGCCTACCCAGAGTTTGTAACAGTGAGAAGCAGTATTTAATAGCAGATTTCAGAAGGTTGGTTTTGTAATAAACGAACTAAACCACTTTCATTTGCTTGTTTAATGACCTCATTAAAA
>JBGTXC010000205.1:0-4905 GCA_041937835.1 Alteromonadaceae bacterium
GCCCTTTGATTTGAAGACGAAGCTGCGTGTAGTCAGTGTGGAGTCTTATTCAGATGGAGTAAGATTTTGCATTCAAAAATTCCTTGTTTGCGGATACTCACGACAAAATAAAAAAGGCCCGAGTACACACTGCATGTTTGCAGGGTTACACGAGCCATTTAAGCGTTAGCCGCAGTGTAAGTCAATGTATTAATGGGGACTTCCCCATAGAACTCAAGACTTTAACGGGCAAAAAATAAAAAACGGCGCACTTGGCGCCGTTTCTTGCTCAATTACTGAGCTTGCTGTGGGTTCATGATGTCGTCGAATGCTTTCTCAACATCAGTCACTTTAGCTTTTTCTAGAATTGCTTCTACTGCTTGCTCTTCCATAGCAACGTTGCGCATTTGCTGCATCATTTGCTCGTTAGACTTGTAGTAAGCAACAACTTCAGTTGGATCTTCGTATGCTGAAGCCACTGTGTCGATAAGTGCATCTACGCGCGCTTCGTCCACTTGGATTTCGTTCGCTTTGATCACTTCACCTAGTAATAGGCCAGTCTTAACACGCGTTACTGCTTGCTCTTGGAAAAGCTCAGCTGGCAGCTCTGGCATGTTTTGCGCGTCGCCGCCAAAACGTTGAGCCGCTTGCTGACGTAGCGCGTCGATTTCTTGGTCGATAAGTGCTTTAGGCACTTCGATGTCGTTAGAATCTAAAAGACCTTTGATCGCTTGCTCTTTCACTTTGCCTTTTACAGCTTGCTCAAGCTCACGCGTCATGTTCTTTTTAACTTCTTCTTTAAGACCTTCAAGACCACCGTCTTTCACACCGAATAAAGTAGCGAACTCATCCGTTAGCTCAGGAAGCTCTTGCGCTTCTACTTTCTTCACTGTGATAGCAAAGCTAGCTGCTTTACCTTTTAGGTTTTCAGCGTGGTAATCTTCAGGGAAAGTTACGTCAGCAACAAACTCGTCGCCCGCTTTCTTACCTACGATACCGTCTTCAAAACCTGGGATCATTTTGCCTTGGCCAAGTTCTAGAGCGAAGTCTTCAGCTTTACCGCCTTCGAACTCTTCACCGTCGATTGAACCAACAAAGTCAATCGTTACACGGTCAGCGTCGCCAGCTGCTGCGTCTACTTCGTTCCAAGTAGCGTGCTGCTTGCGAAGCGTTTCTAGCATGTTAGCTAGGTCTTCGTCTTTTACTTCAACCACTGGTTTTTCAACTTCGATTGCGTCTAAACCTTGAAGCTCAACTTCAGGGTAAACTTCAAACGTTGCATCAAACTCTAAATCTTTACCTGCTTCAAGTGACTTAGGTGCAAAGCTAGGCGCACCTGCAGGGTTTAATTTTTCAGAAACGATGGCTTCAATGTAGTTGCGCTGCATAAGGTCAGAAGCAACTTCTTGACGCACGGCTGCACCAAAACGCTTATTGATGATAGACACAGGTACTTTACCAGGACGGAAACCGTCAATACGTTGTGTTTTAGATAGTTGTTGTAAGCGTTTTTTTACTTCTGCTTCAATTGTGTCAGCAGGTACAGTAATAGTCAGACGGCGCTCAAGGCCTTGAGTCGTCTCAACAGAAACTTGCATGATTTACCTCAATCTTCAATTTTGGCGACTGTTCGCCTTCCTTACAAACAAGGTGATCTCCATGAGTGATAGCAAGTTTTAACGCTGAAAATTTCAACTTAAAACGGCGCATTGTAACCATGAGATACCATTGCTGCTTTGCCCCTATGGGCACTATGTTAAACAATAGACGCGGCATTATAACCTAATAATTACAAGAGTCGAGTAGCTAAGCGCAATTAGCCTGCTAGGCGGTTTATTTGTGTGCAATTAGAAGAATTTAACGAAAAAAGGGGGAGATGGTCGGCGATGCAGGATTTGAACCTGCGACCCCTTGGACCCAAACCAAGTGCGCTACCAAACTGCGCTAATCGCCGAAACCTTAGTGTTATTGCTGAAGTACTTTGCAGTACCCCTGTGCGACAACGGGGTGCATAATAGTGATTTGCCCTATCGAGGTCAAACATTTTTTTAAATCTTGCGTGCGTTTGCACAAAATTACGCCAAGGCGGTCACCTTTGCTGATAAAGTCAACAAAAAGTGTTTAAAATCCATGCGCTTTAAATGCATATTCAATGGCTTATCATCACAAAGCATTGGCGCATAGCGGCTTTCATGCGAAAATATAAAGGTATCGTATCAAGTCATGGCTGCATTGCAGCTGAGTGTTTTTAGTTTGAGCAAGGACCCCCATGTCAGCGAACCTCATAGATGGCAAACTCATTGCCCAGCAAGTTAGAGATAATGTAAAACAACGTGTTGCAGAGCGGGTTAACAATGGCCTACGCGCCCCGGGATTGGCCGTTATTTTAGTGGGCAGCGATCCGGCAAGCCAAGTGTATGTTGGCTCGAAGCGTAAAGCCTGCGACGAAGTCGGGTTTGTTTCTAAATCCTATGATTTACCAAGCGACACCACAGAGCAGACTTTGCTTGAGCTGGTTGATGAGTTAAACCAAGCTCCAGATGTGGATGGCATTTTAGTACAGCTCCCCCTGCCTGAGGGCATTAACTCCGAAAAAGTGCTTGAGCGCATCACACCGCATAAAGATGTTGATGGCTTTCACCCTTATAACATTGGTCGCCTTGCTCAGCGCATGCCTGCGCTTCGCCCGTGCACGCCAAAAGGCATTATTACCTTATTAGATTCCACCAAAGTGCGTTACAAAGGCATGCATGCTGTGGTCGTTGGCGCCTCAAACATTGTCGGTCGCCCTATGGCATTAGAGCTATTGTTGGCAGGCTGCACCACTACTGTTTGCCATAAATTCACGCAAGATTTAGAAACTCACGTGCGCCGCGCTGATCTTCTTGTTGTTGCGGTAGGAAAGCCAGCATTTATTCCTGGTGAGTGGGTGAAAAAAGACGCCCTAGTGATTGATGTGGGCATTAATCGTTTAGATGATGGCACCTTAGTTGGGGATGTCGCCTTTGATAAAGCCAAAGACAACGCCAGCTTTATTACACCTGTGCCAGGTGGTGTGGGCCCTATGACGGTTGCAAGCTTGATTGAAAACACCCTAGAAGCCTGTGAGAAATACCACAGCTAAATGCATTTATTTAAAATGCTTATATTTAGGGTGCTTTAGAAAATGACGCATAAAAAAACCGCCAAATGGCGGTTTTTTTATTACTGATACTTTGCGGCCTTAGGCTTTACGCCACGTGGTACCACCGGCGCCATCTTCAAGCACCACGCCCATGGCGGTGAGCTTGTCGCGCGCTTCATCGGCCAGTGCCCAGTTTTTATCAGCACGTGCTTGGTTACGCTGAGCAATTAACGCTTCGATTTCAGCAACTTCATCGCTTTGACCTGCGCCTTGTAAAAACGCCTCTGGTGCTTGCTGGATTAAACCAAGCACGTCACCCAGTGACTTTAATACAAACGCAAGCTCAGCGGCAGTTTCTGCATCTGAGTCTTTTACGCGGTTGAGCTCTTTAGCAACTTCGAATAGCACAGGTAAAGCTTCTGGCGTATTAAAGTCATCACTCATGGCCGTTTTAAACTTTTGCGCATAGCTGTTGCTGGTTAAATCCACCGCTTTTGGCTCAACACCGCGAAGCGCAGTGTACAAACGTTCAAGGGATGCGCGCGCCTGCGTTAGGTTTTCTTGTGAATAATTAAGCTGACTGCGGTAGTGGCCAGCTAATAAGAAATAACGCACAGACTCTGCGTCATATTCTTTTAATACATCACGCACCGTAAAGAAGTTACCAAGGGATTTTGACATCTTCTCTTTATTTACTTGTACCATGCCTGAGTGCACCCACGTATTCACATACTTGCCGTTGTTAGCGCAGCATGATTGCGCAATTTCGTTTTCATGGTGCGGGAATTGAAGATCCGAACCACCACCGTGAATGTCAAAATGCTCACCCAAGTGCTTTTGGCTCATCGCTGAACACTCGATGTGCCAGCCCGGGCGCCCTTCACCCCAAGGTGAAGACCATGAAGGCTCATCGGCTTTGGCTTTTTTCCAAAGGACAAAATCAAGAGGATCGTCTTTACCTGCCGCCACTTCAACGCGCGCACCGGCTTGCAGCATGTCTAAGTCTTGCTGCGATAAAGCACCGTATTGCTCAAAGGTAGACACATCAAATAACACATCACCGCTTTTTGCGACATACGCGTGGCCTTTTGCCACTAAACGCTCAATCATTTCGATGATTTCGTTCATGTGACCTGTCACCGTTGGCTCAACATCAGGGCGCACCATGCCAAGCGCATCAAAATCTTCGTGCATGGCGTTGGTCATACGTTCAGTTAAGGCATTGATTGGCTCGCCGTTTTCATTAGCGCGAGCAATGATCTTGTCATCCACATCAGTGATGTTACGCACAAACTTTAAGTCATAACCTAAATGGCGCAAAAAACGCACCATGGTATCGAAAGCAACGAAAGTACGCGCGTGGCCAATGTGGCAATAGTCATAAATGGTGATACCACACACGTACATGTCGATTTTGCCATCAACAAGGGGTTTAAACTGCTCTTTTTGTCGCGTAAGTGTGTTGTAAATTTGTACCATTTATAAAATGTCCTTAACGGTGTTTCGAGATTCTCTATGGTAACACTTGCAAAGCCGCTGCTCTAGCGCTTTATCAATTGAATAAGCAGTTTGTTAATCGTTTTAAACAAGCTCTTTGTTAATCAAACACAACTACTATAAAATAGCCCCATTATTAAACCTGATATAGGAAACCTCATGGTTGTACTACACACAAACTTTGGTGACATCACTATCAAGATGCACGAAAGCGATGCACCAAACACTGTTAAAAACTTCTTAGAGTATGCAAACGCTGGCTTTTACAACGGCACTATTTTTCACCGGGTAATTCCGGGGTTCAT
>JBGTXC010000206.1:0-4895 GCA_041937835.1 Alteromonadaceae bacterium
GACGTACGTAAACTCTTAACACTATGAATTTTCAAGAGATAAAACAAACTTTTCAAAGCCATGGCCAATGGCAAGCCAAATACCGTGAACTCATGTTGTTAGGTAAACACTTACCAAAACACGATGCGGCGTTTTACGATGACGCGCATTTGGTCAAAGGCTGCGAAAGTAAAGTATGGTTAAAGTGTGAAATAAAAGACGGCGCAGTACAGCTTTGCTTAGACTCAGACACGCGCATTGTAAAAGGCTTATGTGCCGTGTTGATCAGCCTCTACAATGGCGTAAAAGTATCTGAGGCAAAACTGATTGCGCCAGAGCAGGCGTTTGAAGAGCTAGGGTTGATGCGCCATATGAGCCAAAGCCGCGGCAATGGCATTCGTGCTATGTGTGAACAAATTAAAACACACCTTGTAGAGCACGCTTAACACACCGCGGTTATCCATTTAATAGGGCTATTTAATACGTCCTTTTTTACGTAAAAACTTTTGTACGGCTTTTGCACTTGCAAAAAAACCAAAGCTGCCGGTTACCATAGTTAACGAGCCAAAGCCTGAGGCACAGTCCATGTTAAGACTGCCATCGGCATTACTTTTAGCATGGCACACGTCCCCTTCTGCCGTTGGGTAAACCAACTGCTCTGTGGAATACACGCAATCTACGCCAAATTTACGTTTTGGGTTTTGGCTAAAGTTATATTTCTTTCTGAGCTCATAACGCACTTTTGCCAGCAAAGGATCTTGGGTGGTTTTTGCCACATCACCCAAGGCGATCTTACTTGGGTCAATTTGCCCGCCGGCACCGCCGACTGTCATAACTGGCATTTTTTGGCGTTTACAATGGGCAATGATGGCCGCTTTGACCTTAACAAGATCTATACATTCAATCACATAGTCAAAATCGACTAAGTATTCACGCACGTTCTCAAGGGTGACAAAGTCATCAATCAAATTAACAGTAATGTCAGGATTAATGTCTTTCAATCGTGCCGCCATGGCCTCGATTTTTATCTCCCCGACAGAGCTTGTTAGGGCATGCAATTGACGATTAATGTTACTGACACAAATGTCGTCCATATCAATCAAGGTGATGTTGCCAACACCTGTGCGCGTAAGGCTTTCGGCCACCCAACTGCCAACCCCACCAATACCAATCACACAAAAATGTGCCTGACTTAAATCCGTTAATGCCGCTTGCCCATAAAGGCGACCAATCCCTGCAAAGCGTTGTAAATAAGCTTCTGAAATCATCTCATTACCATGCATACAGCCAAGGGGTTTTAAAATCGCTTGGCAAATCTGTTAAATGCGTTAAAAAGTCTGTGTCATCGGGTAGCGCGGTTAATTGCACCTGATCCCCGTGATAGTCAAAAGACAGCGCCAGCGCATGTAAGAAAGTACGCGCAGCCACCCTGCCTGCATAGCGCTCATCGCCTAAAATTGGTGCGCCTAAGCTTTTCATGGCCACTCTTAATTGATGCGTTTTACCACTGTAAGGCTTAAGTAAAAACGCCCTTAGACCCTGCCCAAGGCTTGTCGTATAAAACCGAGTGCGCGCTGGGTTTTCTTTACTCTTTAGGAGCTTGTAACTACCACGGCGAGACTTAGCCATATCACCCACAACCCACCCTTGTTTCTTTTTCGGTTTGTTGTCGCTAAGCGCTAAATACCATTTATTCATGTTGTGCGAGGCAAAAGCATCACCAAAAAAAGAAGCGGCATCTTGGTTACGCGCCACAATTAATAAGCCCGAGGTGACTTTATCTAAACGGTGTACTGGAAAGAGCTTTTCATTGAAGTGCTGCTCACACTTGGCGAAAAAGCCAGTAGCAGTTTCACTGTGAAAGCTCTCACCGGCTGGCTTATTAACGATGTAAAAGTCAGCGTGTTGATACACACACTGGATCACGATGCACCTTGTTCTAAATACGCAATAACACGTGCTAAGTCTTCTGGCGTATCCACACCCGCTTCAGGTTCAATGTGCGCTGTGCTAATGGCAATCGGATAGCCATGGTATAACACACGTAATTGCTCTAAAGACTCCAGCTTTTCAATAGGTGATGGCGCAAGTGCTAAGTACTGCTTAATAAAGCCCGCACGATACGCATAAATCCCAATATGACGCTGATAGCTGTCATCTAAGGCATCAGGCATAGTGCCCGCCATAAAATGGCTGCGATCATAAGGAATGGCACTACGAGAAAAATAAAGCGCGTGATTAAGCTTATTTGCCACAACCTTAACGGCATTGGGATTATGCACATCATCAAGGGCTAAAGGCACGCTGAGTGTTGCCATAGGCGCGTCTGTGTCTTTCAAAAGTGCAGCCACTTGACTGACGTTCTCTGGCGCCAGCAAAGGCTCATCACCTTGTACGTTGACCACTATGGTGTCGTCACTTAAGTTCAATAAGTCCACGCACTCACCTAGTCGCTCTGTACCAGATTCATGGTCATCACGGGTCATTAAAACGTGGGTTGTAAACGCTTTACAGCGCTCATAAACACTTTCGTGATCCGTCGCAATCACAACTTTATCCGCACCGGAAGCCAATGCTTTTTCATACACATGCTGGATCATCGGCTTACCACAAATATCGGCAAGCGGTTTGGCTGGCAAGCGGCTTGATGCGTAGCGCGCCGGAATAATGACTACGAATGCCATTTTTCAACTTCTTCCGCACTTAAAGGACGTGCTTCTGTTTCTAAAAGAACAGGTATGTCATCACGGATTGGGTACGCAAGCTTGGCACCTAAGCTGATAAGCTCTTGGGCGTCTTTATCGAGTTTAAGTGGCGCTTTGGCCACAGGGCACGCAATGATCTCAAGTAACTTAGTATCAAAGGCCATTAAAGAATTCCTTTTTGTTGAAAGAGAGAATGAAGGCGTGTTTGTGTCGCTTTGGACAAACAGGCATCCACCTTTAAATAATACCAACGTGATTTGGCAAAGCCATGGCATTTCACCGCGTCTTTTTCGGTCATAACCACAGGGTCGTCCGAAAATAGGCTTAAATCTTCCGGAGTGTATGCATGGTGATCACTAAAATGATGACGACTTGTAAGCGTGACGCCCAGAGCTTCAACACTTGCTTCAAAACGCTCAGGATTACCAATCGCGCTTATTGCATGTGCCGCTGTAATCGATTCTGTTGCCGCTTGGTCATCTGCAACGTTGAAAAAGCCCGTGGTCTTCAAGGTATAATAATCGCCACTGTGCTCGCCATTATAAATCACGCAATCAGTGCTTTTTATCCGCGCTTTTGTTTCCCTAAGCGGACCTACCGGCATTAACATGCCATTACCAAATTGACGTTTTGCATCAACGATGCAAATTTCCACATCACGGGCCATGGCATAGTGCTGCATGCCATCATCTGAAATCACAACATCCAGTTCGGGGTACTTTGCTGTTAACAGCTTAATCGCATCTGCACGTTTAGCGCCAATGGCTAAAGGCACTTGGGTTCGCTTTACAATTAGAGCGGGTTCATCTCCCACATCCGCAGGGCTATGGCTACTTGTGACCAAAAGTGGCCCTTTTAGTTGACCACCGTAACCTCGACTAACTACGCCCACCTGTTTTCCTTGCTGCTGAAAATAGTCCACCAGCCAAAGCACCATAGGTGTTTTACCATTACCACCGACGGAGATATTGCCGACCACCACCACAGGCACAGGTGCACGATACACCTTTAATAACCCTGTTTGATAAGCAATGCGACGAAGCTTGGCAATGAGCCAAAATATCGGTAGCAGTGGCAACAATAGCCAGCTCACACCAAAAGGGTGATACCAACTTTTTTCAATCATGCTCATGAATCGGCAGCACCAAACTGCAAGCGGCATAAGGCGGCATACGCGCCATTTTGCTCTAGGAGCGCACTGTGAGTGCCCTTTTCAATAATTTGGCCTTGCTCCATCACAAAAATCTCATCGGCGTTTTCTATGGTCGAAAGCCTATGAGCAATAACAATCGCGGTTTTATCTTTGATTAATATGTCTAGCGCGCCTTGGATAAGCTTTTCTGACTCAGTATCGAGTGCTGAGGTGGCTTCATCTAAAATCAGTATGGGGGCGTCTTTGAGTATCGCACGTGCAATGGCGATGCGCTGGCGCTGACCACCCGATAACATCACGCCATCTTCGCCTACTAATGTGTCTAAGCCATTGGGTAAGTCTTTCACAAACTCCCACACGTGAGCTTGTTCAGCGGCTTTTAAAATGGCCTCATCACTTGGTCTTGGCTCTTGCCCATAGGCAATGTTATTGGCGATGGTGTCATTAAAGAGCACCACTTGTTGGGATACCAGGGCAAATTGCTTACGCAATGACGCAAGAGTGTACTCTTTAATATCCATACCATCGAGCGCAATGCGCCCTGCTTGGATGTCGTCGTAAAAACGAGGCAACAAATTAGAGAGTGTGGATTTACCTGAACCAGAGCGCCCCACTAAGGCCACGGTTTGCCCAGCTTGAATGGTCAAATTCATGTTTTTAATAACGGCATCGTCACTGCCAGGATAAGCAAAGGTAAGGTTCTCAACGCGGATTTCACCTTTTACGCGCTCAGCAACATGGCTGCCTGTGTCTGTTTCTGTTGGGGTGTCGAGCACGTCAAACACACTTTTTGCAGCAGCAATACCGCGCTGTAAATCACTGTTCACATTCGCCAGTTGTTTAAGTGGGCGCAGCATTAGCATCATGGCAGTAATGAGGCTCACAAACGCCCCAGATGATATGTTATCGATTAAACCGGGCTTTGAAATCACCACTAAAATCACAGCCACCCAAGAAGCACGCACCCCTCGATCAATGGAATCCTGTCCCAAAGAAGGTCCTATGGTGCGATTCTCCAGTATCGTGATCTTTGCCGGAAGTGCTCCTGAGCGCAAAAC
>JBGTXC010000207.1:0-4886 GCA_041937835.1 Alteromonadaceae bacterium
GCACCTGTAAAAGCGGCATTGACTCTAACGCCGTAAGCGCCCATTCAAGCATGTGACCTAAAAGCACTAGAGGCGTTGTCATGCCTGCTTGCAATAATAAAGTCCCAATAAACACCCATGGCATAATGACGAGGCTTGCAAGAGGTACCAGCACCAAGTTTAAAAAAAGCCCTGAGAGGCTGGTGTAGCCGAAAAATAAAAAACTAATCGGAGCAAGCCCAACCACTAAAACGCCTTGCAGCCAAAGTAAATGCAACCATTTTGGTTTGTTTTTAAGTGACTCAGGCAAGTAATGTAAACCGAGGTAAATCAGTGCCACTGCACTAAAGGACAAGGTTGTGCCAACACTTAACAGTGAGAATGGAAACACCACTAATATCATACTTAATGTCATTGCCAGCACCCAAAGGGGCGATTTTTGTAAGCCAAATTTAAGGTGTAACACCACAGCGATTGCGAGCATGCACCATGCCCGCATACTTGAGACTGGACTGCCTGCAATCAGCACATAAAAAAGCGCAACCACTAAGGCACTTAATAACCACCATGGCCATAAGTTAATGGTTTGCTTTACCGGAAGTAGTATGGAGGCAACGCGTAAGACACCCACACTAAAAATAAACACTAAGCCAACATGAAGCCCAGAAATTGCAAATAAATGACTGAGGCCAGCAAAACGAAGAGACTCCAATGCCTCTTTTGAAAAGCCATGTGTTTGCCCTAAAAGCCAGGCTTTATAAAAGTGCTCGCCTTTAATCCCTTCAAGCTTCGATGACAGGCTATTTCGCAACCGAGCAACATCGCTCTGTGCTTTATGGCTAATAAGATGTAAGTCCGCTTTATCGTATCCAGTAAAATACAGGCGCTGATAAAAACGGTGCTTTTGGCTATCAATACTGCCATTCACTATCCCATGAAATGCTTTTAAACGCCCAGTAAAAATCAGTAAGTCCCTCTCTTTTGGGGCAGTTGCCAATTGATAGAAACTGAACCGTCCCCGCTGCGGGCTTTTAAAGTCGCTTATTTCATCCACTTTTAATATGCGTGCTTCTAAATAAAAAGGCCGAGTATCACTTATGAGTCTTTCGACTTGGATATGTATAGTTTTATCGGCCTTAGGCGCACTGAGTAAACGTTCATCGAAGGTAAAATAAGCTTGATAGCAGAGTAGCCATAAGCCATAGAGTAATGCACAGAGGCAAAAAACTTTTAACTGTCGAAAAATGACTAAAATTACAACAGCCACAAAGACTAAGGTAAAAAAAGCTTTAGCTTGGGCAATAAAAAGTGCGAATATATTGGTTAAGATAATTGCCGCACAGATCTCAAGCCACTTTAGATTTAATTCACTATGCCTAAGAAGTTTATCCAACGTTTTTTACCCGACCATCAAAAGATCAAACAACAAAAATCATTGCGTGTGTTTGGCAGCTGGATCCATGATGCAAACTTGTGGCATTTAAATCGCCGCACCGCGCGTGGTGCTTTTGCTGTGGGCTTGTTTTTCGCGTTTATTCCTGTGCCATTTCAAATGATTTTGGCGGCCGCACTTGCCATTGTATGGCGCGTAAACTTACCGATATCCGTAGCACTTGTGTGGATCACTAACCCGCTTACCATGCCACCGATTTTTTATGGCTCATATTTAGTGGGCACGCTGTTCTTAGGTCAAAGTAGTCAAACATTCAGTTTTGAGCCAACTTGGGAATGGTTTACCCATAGTTTATCTACCATCGGTCCTGCGTTTTTATTAGGGTCTTTAGTGTGTGGTTTAGTGGCAGGTACGCTAGGCTTTATTTTAATTGATGTACTGTGGCGCCGTGCAGTGCGCCGTGCCTGGCTTGCACGTCAACTTCGTTAAATTTTAGTTTTATCAGACACAAAAAAGCCAACTTAAAAAAGTTGGCTTTTTTTATGCGCTAGCAAAAATTACCACGCTCTAAGACGGCGACGTAACCCAACTAGCGGTAATAACAATAAAGCTAACCAGCTAAATGATGCGCCTTGGCGCTCGTAATCAAACGCAGCATCCGGTGGGCAGGTTTCTACCTCACCATTGGCATTAGGTGTCAGTTTCACAGCCACAGTGACTGACTCTTTCTCCACTTCGCCGTTTTCATCTTTTACGATGGTACCAAAGGCATCACGACGATCCTGTGTTTTCACTGCAGTGCCAATAATCACATTATTGTTGTCAATGTCATTGGCTGAGACTACCGTGTACGGATAATTTTCACCATTCAGCGTACAAGGAAGTAAGCTATTGATGTTAGTGATTTTGGTTTCTGTTAGGTCAAGTAAGAATGCTTCGTTTCGGCGCCCGCCTGATAAAGACGACTCAGCTTCTGCAAAGCCTACTGCAAAGCCGTTATCATTCAGTGCTTTGACTGTGGTACGTGATGAGGTAAAGAATGACTCGTATTCAGTCACAGTTTCTGAAGCAATATCATAAACAAATGGTTTTGATACAAAACGGCGTTCAACGCTTTTATCAAACTCACCCAGTACTTGACCATTGGCATTGACCGCAAGGGCTTCTGCACGGAACCAACCGTCATTATCAATACGCATGTTGCCAGCATCTGAAAAAACAACCGCACCGTTGTAACTGAGTAAGTCGCCGTCATCATTACGAATACGCGAGCTACCCACCACAGTCGTGCCGTTTGAGGCCATCGCTGTCGCGAATTCACTGAAGTTATCGTCCGTGCCACGTGCTGCTAATACGCCTAAATCTTTGCCACCTACCACATTGAAATCACTATCAAGCTGCCACTCATAAGCATGCATGTCATACAAGTTACCACGACGATAAACATCCACACATACAGACGCAGGGCGTGTTTCACCGGTACAGGCATCATCTAAGCTCTCTTTGATGGTGTCATAAAAACCTACAGATGCACTCCCATAGGCTAGATACCCATCGGTAGTTTCAACAACCGAGTGTACGCGGCTCACACCACCTAATTCTGAAAATGGAGGTAGTAACGTAATCATTTCGCCTGCTGGCGTCACAAGTAAACCACGCTGATGAAAGTCACGCTCGTAGTAGGTGATTTCTTCACTGCTTGCATCAGCTTGGAAAAGCACTTTTGACATTGGCGCACTGGTGTAACCTACTGCTACACCCGAATTAGACACGGCTTCAAGTACCATAGACACACTGAACGAATACTCGCCATCTAAATAATCACGGGTTTCGTCTAGGCCATCAATTAACACACTTTGACCATCTTTAAACTGCACCAAGCGCTCATCCATGATTGGCTGACTGCTGATGTTGGCATTGTTCTGTAAGATGTTGCGGTATGAAGCAAGTAAGTAGTCATACAAGAAGGTAAACGCTTCAGCGTTAATATTACCCGCTTCGATGTCTTCTAACGTAAAAGTCACGGTTTTATCCGCTAACTCTTTATTTGCCACATAATTAAAATATTGGGTTTGAAGGCCATTGTTTTGCACATCAATTTCAGAAAAATCGATCGGAAAATTAAAACGCCCTGTGGCGCGGCCAAACAGGTATACACCATTGTCAGAAATCACCGAGCCGGCGACATGTTTTTGCTCCGCGATTTGTGGTAATTCTTCAAGTTGATAAGTAGCAGCATGGCTGTGCTGTGCAAAACTCAACGCCCCCATGGCAGTCACACTCAAGCAAGTGGCGCTTAAGGTGGCCCTAACGGCCTTGTTAATTTGGGTTGTTCTTAACATTGCAAAATTCCTACTGCTCATTTTTCATTTCTTCTAATTCTTCCCAGCGTAAAAACGCGGTCTCGAGCTCAGACTCACAGGCAGCCAATTGGTTCAAAATGGCCTGTGTCTGTTCGGCACTTTTCTTAAAAAAGTCAGGATGATTGACTGTTTCTTGCAGTTCTGTGAGGTTTGCCTCAAGTTTTTCAACCTGCTCAGGCAATTCAGCGAGCTCACGTTCTAACTTATAAGAGAGCTTATTAGACTTCTTTTGTGCTGGCTTATTCTTGGGCTTTGGTTGTTTATTGTCAACCTGAGTTTCTAGGTGCTGTTTTTCAAGTGCCGCTTGGTGTTTTAAAAAGTGCTCATACTCAGTAAAGCCACCCACAATTTCATGCACTATGCCATTGCCTTGGAAGCCCCAAATTGCACTACAAGTGTTTTCAATGAATTCCCTGTCGTGGCTGACGACCAAGACAGTGCCTTGGTAGCTTGTGAGAATCTCTTCTAATAGCTCAAGGGTTTCCACATCTAAGTCATTGGTTGGTTCATCAAGTACTAACACGTTAGAGGGTTTTAAAAACAGCTTGGCCAACAATAATCGGTTCTTTTCACCGCCTGATAAGGCTTTTACTGGGGTGCGGGCACGCTTTGGTGGAAATAAAAAGTCTTGTAAGTAGCCAAGCACGTGGCGGCTTCGCCCACCGATGTTCACTTCTTGTTTGCCTTCTGCCACATTGTCTTGCACTGTGGCTTCTTCATCTAGCTCGGCGCGGTATTGGTCAAAATATGCAATTTCGAGATTGACGCCTTGCTTGATTTTGCCAGCATCTGCTTTTAGCTCACCGAAAAGTAACTTGAGTAAAGTGGTTTTACCCACCCCATTCGGGCCGACTAAACCAATACGATCACCACGCATCACTAAGGTCGAGAAATTACGTACGATGACTTTATCCGTAAAGGCATGGCTTACGTCTTTGGCTTCAAAGACGAGTTTACCTGAGCGATCAGCACTTTCAATGTTGATTGCCACATTACCTTGCTGCTCAACCCGGGCTTTACGCTCGTTACGCAGGGATTTAAGTGCCCTAACACGCCCCTCATTACGGGTACGACGTGCTTTGATCCCTTGGCGGATCCACGCTTCTTCTTCAGCCAGTTTTTTTAATTTATAAGCTGAATCTCGTAATACG
>JBGTXC010000208.1:0-4653 GCA_041937835.1 Alteromonadaceae bacterium
TCTCCGTAGAGCGCCCGCGCACCCAATCTAGACTTGCCATGATCTCAGTAGGTCTCATGCTTGTGTGGGCCCATCGCGAAAGTCACCTGGAGCAGCAGTCTCCCTTCCCGGTCATCCGTAAGGCTCCGCCCGAGCAGGTCGTACTCAAGTCTGATTCTGACATATTCACTTTGCCACCAACTGAGTGTTGGTGAAATGAGCCAGGCCGTTTCACCGGGATCTTCCGGACTCGCGCTTCTACTTAGCCTGGTACCCATGAGCCAGCTCTCGGAGAGTCGAACCTCTCCCATCCCCCAAAATCCAAAAGCGCGCTCCGAGATCTCGTGCTCTTCTTCATGCTCTTCGTGCTCATCTTCATGGCCGTGACCATGGTGATGCTCGTGGTGGCCAGGAATGCCATAGCGGCTGTCAATGTGACCCCATGCGGCACCGACAGTGAGGTGAGAGCCTAAGTAGCTAGTACCAATATTAATGGTTTTAGTGGTGATGGCTGAATTTTCGATTTCATCTAATGTTTCAATCTCACCTTCATCTTCGATGGTGTACTCAGGTGTTTCAGTGTTTCCAGCATCGCGGTTAACACCGTCAATGTGAAACGCAAACTGCTCAGTGCCTGCATCAAAAGTACCTGCAAATGTTTTTTCGTTATTTACGGCACTGTGTTTGACATCTAAAGCACCTGACACGCCATTGATTGGGTTTGTTGGAATACGGTTATCAACCACATTCACCACACCACCAATGGCACCTGAGCCATACATCAATGTGGCTGGGCCTTTTAAGATTTCAATTTGTTCAGCCGTCAGGGATTCATTGGTATTAGCGTGATCGGCACCTGTGGTTGAGACATCACCACTGGCCAAACCGTTTTGTAATACTTTGACGCGTGGTCCATCTAAACCCCGGATCACAGGTGCTGATGAAGCAGGGCCGTAATAAGTGCTGTTAACACCCGGCACTGTGATTAAGGTTTCACCTAAACTTGATGCCGTAGCATTTTTTAAATCGTCTTGACCAAGTACGGCAACCGGAGAGGCCATATCCAGCGAGTTTTTGTGAAATGCTGAGGCATAAACCACAACTGATTCAATTGCGGCTTTTTCTAGTACAGGATTAATGCGTTTCGTGTTGCTATCTACTGCAACGCGAATGTCTTGGAAGCCTGATTTGGCAATGTGTAATTCGCCTTTGCTATCAAGGCTAATGCTAAATTGACCTGATGCATCAGTAAGTACAAAACGGGTTTTGCCATGGTAATGAACTTTAGCACCACTAATGGCGTTGCCTTGTGTATCAGTGATTTTACCAGAAACGGTATAAATGGATTTTACTTGCTGTGCTTGTGTATTTGCATACACCTGTGCCGCTGGCGCAAGTGCTAAAAGCAAAGACATCGCTAAGCTATGTTGAACACGCATAACAGTAACCTAAATCTGTGTTGTTATATTATTACGTTTATAGTAACTAAGTTCACAATACGTTACAACATAACATTTAAAGATAGATCTAGAGCACGTCTATTTCAATGTCTTGGTCAATTTTAGCGCAGCACAACAAGACTTCACCGTCGCGAATGTAAGCAAGCGGCTCATTGGGATAATCCACATCACCTGAAACTAAGGTTGCACGGCAAGCGCCGCAAAAACCTTCACGGCAATGATATTGAACGTCAATGTTTTCGGATTCTAGGGTATGCAGTAAAGAAGGGGACTGCGCACTGTGTTTCACAGTGCGCGTCAAATTTCGAATGTGGATTTTGCACATTAGAGATCAAAGTCACCAAAGTCTGAGGCATCTACTTCAGCGTCAATTTGCCCTACTAAGTAAGAGCTAATTTCAGCTTCTTGTGGTGCAACTTGCACGTTATCAGACACTAACCAGGCGTTGATCCAAGGAATTGGGTTGCTCTTAGTTTCAAACTGAGCGGGTAAGCCAATGGCAGTCATACGTTGATTAGTAATGTACTCAACGTACTGGCATAAAATGTCTTTGTTAAGACCAATCATAGAGCCATCTTTAAATAGGTATTCAGCCCATTCTTTTTCTTGCTCTGCGGCATCCACAAACATTTGGATGGACTGCTCTTTACACTGGGCAGCGATAATCGCCATTTCTGGGTCGTCTTTGCCATCTGCCATTAGGTTCAACATGTGCTGAGTGCCTGAAAGGTGAAGGGCTTCATCGCGGGCAATCAATTTAATGATTTTAGCGTTGCCTTCCATCAACTCACGCTCTGCAAAAGCAAATGAACACGCAAAGCTCACGTAAAAACGAATCGCTTCTAAAATGTTGACTGACATTAGGGCGATATAAAGCGCTTTTTTCAGCTCAAACAGATTAACCACAACCGTTTGGCCGTTGATTTCGTGCTTACCTTCACCAAATTGATGATATAGACCTGTAAGCTCGATTAAGCGGTCATAGTAGCGAGTCACTTCTTCGGCACGTGACTGAATACGTTCGTTATTAACAATGTCGTCAAAAATAGACTCTGGGTTTTGCGTCACATTACGGATGATGTGCGTGTATGAGCGCGAGTGAATGGTTTCACTGAATGCCCAGGTTTCAATCCAAGTCTCAAGCTCAGGGAGTGACACAATCGGTAACAAAGCAACGTTTGGCGAGCGACCTTGTACGCTATCAAGCAAGGTTTGGTACTTAAGGTTACTCAAGAATATGTGTTTTTCATGCTCTGGTAACGCTTGGAAATCCAAACGGTCTTTTGATACGTCTACTTCTTCAGGACGCCAGAAAAATGACAATTGCTTTTCGATTAGCTTTTCGAAAATGGGGTATTTTTGTTGATCATAACGTGACACGTTCACGGTTTGGCCAAAGAACATCGGCTCTTTGAGCTGATCGTTATGATTTTTACTAAAAGTGGTGTAAGACATGGTTAAAAACTCTATACAGCACGCAAATTGGTTAACGCAAATGGGTGGCTAACGCCACCCACTCCCTTATATTTTACAAGCACCGCCTGCGCAATCATCGTCGGCAGGGGTGTTGACCTCGTCCTGAGCATCCGCAGCACCATCACGCGTGTTGTGATAGTAAAGGGTTTTCACGCCCAGTTTGTAGGCAGTCAGTAAGTCCTTGAGCAATAGTTTCATAGGTACTTTACCACCTTCAAACTTGCTTGGATCATAATTGGTGTTGGCCGAAATGGTTTGGTCAATGAACTTCTGCATGATGCCCACTAACTGTAAATAACCATCGTTGGTTGGGATATCCCATAGTAGCTCGTACGCATCTTTTAAGTTGTGATAATCCGGCACAACTTGCTTCAGGATGCCGTCTTTTGACGCCTTAACACTGATGTGACCACGTGGTGGCTCAATGCCGTTCGTGGCGTTTGAGATTTGTGATGACGTTTCAGATGGCATCAAGGCTGAAAGCGTTGAGTTACGCATACCGTGCTCGACAATGCTTTGACGCAGACTATCCCAATCTAGGCGAAGTGGCTCATCGCACACTTTATCAAGGTCTTTCTTGTAAGTGTCGATAGGCATAATGCCTTTGGCATACGTTGTTTCGTTAAATTTAGGGCACGCGCCACGCTCTTTCGCAAGCTCGTTTGAAGCTTTCATCAGGTAATACTGAATCGCTTCAAAGGTTTGGTGCGTCAGTGCATTGGCACTGCCATCTGAGTACTTAAGACCATTTTTAGCAAGGTAATAGGCGTAGTTGATAACACCGATACCTAGCGTACGGCGGCCCATAGTGGCGTTACGTGCAGCAGGTACTGGGTAGTCTTGGAAATCCAATAAGTTATCAAGAGCACGTACAGCAAGCTCCGCCAGCTCTTCAAGCTCGTCCAGTGAGTCAATCGCACCTAAGTTAAAGGCAGATAACGTACACAGAGCAATTTCACCGTTTTCGTCATTAACGTGATCAAGCGGCTTGGTCGGAAGGGCAATTTCCAAACATAGGTTTGATTGGCGAATTGGCGCTACTTTTGAGTCAAACGGGCTGTGGGTATTACAGTGGTCTACGTTTTGTAGGTAAATACGACCTGTTGACGCACGCTCTTGAGCAAACATGGAGAATAATTCAATGGCCTTGATGCGCTTTTTACGAATTTGCTCGTCTTGTTCATATTGCACATACAAACGCTCAAACTCGTCTTGATCTTCAAAGAAAGCATCGTAAAGACCCGGTACATCTGACGGGCTAAATAAGGTGATGTAGTCGTCTTTTAATAAACGGCTGTACATGGTTTTGTTGAACTGGACGCCATAATCTAAGTGACGTACACGGTTTTCTTCAACACCACGGTTGTTCTTAAGTACGAGTAAGTTTTCAACTTCTAAGTGCCACAATGGGTAGAATAGGGTAGCGGCACCACCACGCACACCACCTTGTGAGCAGCTTTTTACCGCTGTTTGGAAGTGTTTGTAGAAAGGAATACACCCAGTGTGGAATGCTTCACCATTGCGAATTGGGCTACCTAGGGCACGAATACGACCGGCGTTGATACCAATCCCTGCACGCTGTGATACGTATTTTACAATGGCAGATGACGTGGCATTGATTGAATCTAGGCTATCAGCACACTCGATAAGGACACATGAGCTGAACTGGCGCGTTGGCGTACGAACACCCGACATGATTGGAGTCGGCAATGAAATTTTAAATTGTGACACGGCATCA
>JBGTXC010000209.1:0-4637 GCA_041937835.1 Alteromonadaceae bacterium
AGATTTACTTAAACCAAGTAACATACCTGCCGTCATGGTAATACCAGAGCGCGAAGTCCCCGGGATCATCGCAATCGCCTGTGCCACACCAATCACCACGGCCTTTTGCCACGACAACAGGCTGAGCTCACCCACAGTGCTGGCTTTACGGTCGGCATACCAAAGCAATATACCAAATACTATGGTGGTTGTGGCGATTACCCAGGCAGAACGCAAATAAAGCTCGATTAAATCTTTAAAGAGTAATGCGGTAAAACCGGCTGGTATGGTCGCAATGATGATGTACCAACCAAGCTTTGACTCAGGCGTTGCCCCTTGGCTACCAAATGATTTAAACCATGCGGTGAGGATTTCCCCAACGTCTTTACGAAAGTAAATCATCACTGCTAACAGCGTACCTACGTGCACTGCAACATCAAACGCTAAGCCTTGATCTTGCCAACCTAAAATTTGCGAGGGCAAAATTAAGTGGGCTGAGCTCGAAATAGGCAAAAATTCAGTTAATCCTTGGATAATAGCCAAGATGATAATTTCAAGTGTGGTCATGGTTATAGGTCAACTTTCCATAGTTTTTGTTGGGGGTTGTGATAGCTTTGCCACAATTGAGCAATGCTTTGTTGCGCAACCGGATGGTAAAAGTCCGGGGCAATTTCAAATAGGGGTAATAACACAAACGCGTTTTTCGTGATTTCATCGCGTGGTAATTGCGCAGGTACATCACAAATCACGTCATCGTAAAACAGCAAATCAAGATCTAACGTTCGCGGGCTAAACTTTTTCTCGCCTTGCGTGCGGCCATTTTCTTTTTCAATTCGCTTTAAAAGCGCGCATACATCTGCAAGCGTACGCTGAGTATTGGCACCGGCCACTAAGTTATAAAAATTATTGCCGGCAAAACCTACTGGCTCACTTTCATAAATATTAGAAACGGCAAGATCAGGAAATTCAGCCTGTAAGCGCTCAATGGCAATACCAATGTGTTTGTCTTTTTCAATGTTTGAGCCAATTGAAATATAAATCTGCGCCATTGGCCTACCTTACAAAGCTTTCGCGACTGCGCACCAAGCTAATACCCACGCTTTGGGCTGCAAGTACAGCATGAGGCTTAGCAATCGTTAAGCTAATTTCAGCAATCGCAAACTCATTAAATAACGCCATAAAGATTTTTTGCGCTAACGTTTCTAATAATTCTACTGGCTCAGCATTGGTGACTTCAGCCACGCGCTCAGACACTTTGGCATAATCCACTGTGTGTTGTAGATCATCACTTTGGCCTGCTAAATCAAGGTCTACAGACAGGGTAAGATCAAAGAACAAGGGTTGTGGTGCCTGCTTTTCAAAGTCATACACACCTATGATGGTATCCACCCTTAACTGCTTTATAAATATTTTATCCATTAATCCCTTGCTCACTTTTTAGCTGGTCGGATACCATACAGGAGTATTTTTACGTACCCTGCCGCCTGAATAAGTGCGCCGATAATAGCGCAAAAGCGTGACGGACTAAATAAGGAAACCTGTGATCACTGCAATCATGTGCCTCATTGCCTATTTGCTTGGCTCCATCTCTTCCGCGGTGTTGATATGCCGTGTGCTGGGCATTGAAGACCCTCGCACACAAGGTTCAAACAACCCAGGTACGACCAATGTGCTTCGCATAGGTGGCAAGTTTGCAGCAGCGTTAGTGCTCTTTTTTGACATTATGAAAGGCACCTTGCCCGTTTGGAGCGCATATTTCTTGGGCGTCGAGCCTTTAGGGTTAGGTTTAGTGGCTGTGGCGGCCTGTTTAGGGCACATTTTCCCTGTGTTTTTTAACTTTCAAGGCGGCAAAGCGGTGGCGACGGCGTTCGGTGCGCTTATTCCAATTGGTGAGTCACTCGCCTTACTGCTTATTGCAACTTGGTTGGCAACCGCGGTGATCACTCGCTATGCATCCCTTGCGGCGATATTAACTGTGTCTTTAGCACCGATTTACACTTACTTTATTAAGCCGCTTTACACCATCCCTGTGGCATTATTAAGTATCGTGATTATTCTTCGCCACAAAGCGAACTTAGTCAGGCTATGGCAAGGTACTGAGCCAAAAGTTGGAAAGAAAAAAGCCAATCTCTAGATTGGCTTTAATTCATCTAATGGCCAGCGCGGCATCGCCCGCATGTCCATAGGTGCGATATCACCGGCTTTTAATCGCTGCATGCCAGCATAGGCAATCATAGCGCCATTATCGGTGCAAAATTCATTACGCGGGTAGTAGACTTTGCCCCCCATACCATGCATCACTTTTTCGAGCTGCTCACGTAAGTACACGTTAGCGCTCACGCCTCCAGCAATAACTAAGCGCTTACAACCCGTTTCTTTTAAAGCACGTTTTGATTTAATAATCAGAGTGTCCACCACTGCTTGCTGAAAAGCATGCGCAATGTCTGCTTTCGTTTGCACATCATCCCCTTCTTTGCGGATGGTGTTTGCCGCAAAGGTTTTTAAACCGCTAAAACTAAAATCTAGCCCGGGTCTATCTGTCATTGGGCGTGGGAAAGTAAAGCGGTTTGGCACCCCTTGCTCTGCTAATTTTGCAAGGCGTGGGCCGCCTGGGTAATCTAAGCCCATAAGTTTGGCCGTTTTATCAAAGGCTTCACCGGCAGCATCATCAATGGACTCGCCTAAAATTTCATAAGCGCCAATGCCATCAACTTTAACTAATAAAGTGTGACCACCCGATACCAACAAGGCCACAAATGGGAACTCAGGCACATCGTCTTCAAGCATGGGGGCCAATAAGTGCCCTTCCATGTGATGCACGGCTACTGCGGGCACCCCCCAACCAAATGCCAAGGCGCGACCAATTGAAGAGCCCACTAATAAAGCCCCCACTAAACCAGGCCCTGCTGTAAAAGCCACACCATCAATTTGCTCTTTGGTGGTGTTTGCCGCTTTCATGGCTTTTTCAATAAGAGGGAGCGTTTTGCGCACATGATCCCGTGACGCCAGCTCAGGCACCACACCACCGTAATCTACATGCACCTTTACTTGAGAATAAAGCTCATGAGCCAATAGCCCTTGCTCATCATCATAAATGGCAATCCCAGTTTCATCACACGAGGACTCAATACCTAATATGCGCAAATTCGTACTCCAAAAAATCACGTTTTAGGGCTAAATCAATACGTTAAAAAAACGCCAAAAGCCCCCTAAAGCTTAGCAAGGTCGTCATTTTACTGACTGTGTTTTATTTTACCAGCTTTGTTACTTTTTAACTTTACAATGGCTAGGCGTTCGGATTACAATGCCGCACCATTTTTGAACCATTTGGTCATTTTTAGACCAATGTGAGTAACACTCATAATTTAGGTAGGTGATTTTTTAATGCCAGTAATCAAAGTAAGAGAAAACGAGCCGTTTGACGTAGCTCTACGCCGCTTCAAGCGTTCATGTGAAAAAGCAGGTATCCTTTCAGAAGTTCGTCGTCGCGAGCACTATGAAAAGCCAACTGCAGAGCGTAAGCGTAAAAAAGCTGCCGCTGTTAAGCGTCACATGAAAAAGCTTTCTCGCGAAAACGCACGTCGCGTTAAACTTTACTAGTCGCTGACCCATTTCTGCAATGAGCCTATTAACGCAACTTAAAGATGCTCAGAAAGACGCTATGCGCGCTAAAGACAAAACTCGTCTTGGCGCAATCCGCATGGTACTTGCTGAAATCAAGCAGCGCGAAATTGATAACCAAACTACCTTAGACGACGCTGGCATTACGTCGGTGTTGGTAAAGTTGGTTAAACAACGTCGTGATTCGTACACTCAGTACATGGATGCTGGGCGCGAAGACTTAGCTGATATTGAAGCATCTGAAATTGCTGTTCTGGAAGCATTTCTTCCTAAGCCATTGACGGACGAAGAAATCAGCGCCTTGATTGACAACGCCATTGCACAAACAGGCGCTGCAGGCATGCAAGACATGGGTAAAGTGATGGGTAAAATCAAATCAGAGGCCGAAGGGCGTGCTGATTTAGGCAAAATCTCTGGTTTAATCAAACAGAAATTGAGCAACTGATTTACCCAAATAAATCGCGAATAACCGAGCCTTAGTGCTCGGTTTCTTCGTTTTTAGAGCCGTGTTAAACTGAATTATTAGCATATTGGAGTGTCGCCCCACATGGCAGGAAAAATCCCGCGCAGCTTTATTGATGACCTGATTGAACGCACAGATATTGTGGAGTTGATCGACGGTAAAATCGGCTTGAAAAAAGCGGGGAAAGACTACCAAGCGTGCTGCCCATTCCATAACGAAAAGACACCGTCCTTTACGGTTTCCCGAGACAAGCAGTTTTATCATTGCTTTGGCTGTGGGCAAAACGGCAATGCCATCTCCTTTATGATGGAGTATGAAAAGCTTGAATTTGTTGACGCGGTTGAAGAGCTCGCTGGCATGCTCAACCTTGAAGTGCCAAGGGAGCAATCTAACAATTCGGCGCCTGAACGCAGCCTAGCTGAAAAGCAATCTGATTATGCTTTGATGCTGCAAACTGCGAAGTTTTTTCAGCACCAACTTAAGCACCATGCCAACTCAGCCAATGTGATTGAATATCTCAAAGGCCGAGGGCTCAGCGGCGAGACGGTTAAAAAGTTCTTAATTGGCTATGCTC
>JBGTXC010000020.1:0-19802 GCA_041937835.1 Alteromonadaceae bacterium
TTACGCGAAGGGGTGTATGACACTGTGGTGGTGAAGCCCTACAAAAAAGTATTACCTTAGGGATTCAGTTTCAATTCAGTCCCCTTTTGCCATGGTTAGGATAAATCAGTGTCTAAGGGGACAGAATATGACACCTCACATTCTCACAAGCTTAGTGGTTTCAGGCAGTTTGCTGTTATCCGCTGAAGCATTTGCACATTCATCAAGTGCGCACACCAAGGTGCACCATGGCGATCACAAAGCCCATGGGCAATCACACAAGGCCCATAAACAAATGCGCCATCACAAAGCGCATTACCATAAAAGCAAGTACCGCAAGCGCCACTGTGCCCGTAAGCATTGTGATTACACGCATCAACATGGCCACACTTATTACGCCGCGCACTGTGATCACCACAGTCACTATTCTGTGACCTACCACTCGCACACCCAATGCAAAAAAGTGCGTAAAGTACGTGTGCATCATGGTGGCGTTCATTTAGGGTTTAAACGTGTGTGCGATAATCACTATTCAGATGATGGTTACTATCATCACACCAGAAAGCCCAAAGTCGTGGCAACGGTTCAGTGGTAATAACAATTATTTAACGGACAACGCTTGAATCACCCTAGGGAGGAACATTACACTCACACTGGTAAGTTAGGAGAGTCCCAATGCGTTTTATAACCACACTCTTAGTGTGCTTGAGTTTATTTATTAATGTGCCTGCCACTGCTAAAACAAGTGACACCAAAAAGGCCATCAGTAAACAACAAGCCGCTCAGCGTGCGAAACAAGCTTACCCTGGTAAAGTATTGAAAATACAAGATAAGCGCAAACATTATAAAGTACGCGTATTGCAACGTCAGGGTAAAATACGCGATGTAAAAGTTGATAAAAAGAACGGCAAAATTATTAAAAAGGATTAAGTATGCGCATCCTAGTCATTGAAGATGATATGAGCCTCGCTGAGAATTTAAAAAACGCCTTAGAGCGTGAACGCTATAGTGTGGATTTAGCGCATGATGGTGAGGCGGGGCTGTTTCACCTAACCGAATACCCATTGGATTTAGCCGTCATTGACTTAGGCTTGCCAAAGCTCGACGGTATTGAAGTCATTGAAAAAGCCCGTAAAGCGGACGTAAAAATCCCCTTTTTGATTTTAACCGCGCGCGATCGCTGGCAAGACAAAGTCGAAGGCTTAGACGCAGGTGCCGATGACTACCTTACTAAGCCGTTTCATCCAGAAGAACTTATTGCCCGCTGTAACGCCTTAATTCGCCGCAGTGCAGGCCAAGCTGACCCAGAAATCAGCATAGGCCCAATTCGTATTAACACGCGCTCACAGCATGCTTTTGTGAACGACAATGAACTCACCCTCACCGCCTACGAATACAAGGTGCTTGAATACTTGATGCTTAACCCGCAAAAAGTGATTTCAAAATCTGAGCTGACCGAACACATTTATGACCAAGATTTCGACTTAGACTCTAACGTCATTGAAGTGTTTGTACTGCGTTTACGTAAGAAAATGGATCCTGATGGCAGCTTAGCGCCCATCGAAACCTTGCGCGGGCGCGGTTACCGTTTACGCAGCGCATGGTAAAAGGCCCCATTTCATTAAAAATTCGTCAGGGCATGATCTTGTTGTTCTTGCTCTTGGTCGCCCTGCCGATTTTATACGTCTCCATCACCCGTGCTTACTACGCGTCTTTAGTCAATGCGGCCGAAAATACCCTAGAAGCCCATTTATACTCTTTAGTAGCCGAAGTTGAACTCACTGAAACCGGCATCGCCATGCCAAGCACCATTTTAGCGCCCGAACTCAATCGATTAAATTCAGACACCTTTGCCTATATTTTTGAAAACGCCGAATTAGTCTGGGCGTCAGAGTCAGCTGCAAGTACCACCATCACCCCTAAACTCGCCAAAGGCCAAGCCGGCACGCCTGTGTTTCAGCGCGTGACATTAGAAGACGAGCATTATTGGCAATTGAGTTTATCTTTTTTACTTGAAAACGCCCAAAGCGCCATTGAAGCCCACTTGGTGCTGGTTAAAGACGATGCGGCACTGCAAGATGTGATGAAAGGCTTTAAACGCACCCTTACAAATTGGATAGTCATCACTGGGCTTTCTATTACCGCATTAATGATATTAGGGTTTATTTGGAGCGCCCGTCCCCTTCGAAAACTGGATAAAGAAATCAAAGCAGTGGAGTCGGGTGCGGTTGGGCAAATTACTGGGGACTACCCTGTAGAGCTTAAAAAAATTCAAGCGGATTTAAACTTACTGCTGCAAACCCAACAACGGCAAAAAGAACGTTATCGCGCGTCCTTATCGGACTTAGCCCACGCCCTTAAAACCCCCTTGGCCGTATTAAAATCAAGCCCGCTTGCCAAAGAGCCAGACTCACTTGAGCAGCTTGACCGTATCGCCCACATGATTGAGCACCAACTAAAACGCGCAGCCAGTGGCGGCACAGACACGTGGAAAAAGCACACGGACATTCAACCTGTAGTTGAGCGCATCTTTAATGCCATGAGCAAGGTGTACCATGATAAACACCTCTCGCTTACCCTAGAAGGCGACATGGATGCACGTTTTATGGGGGATAAAACCGATCTCATGGAGTTATTAGGCAATATTCTCGATAACGCTTGTAAAGCGTGTCAAAATAAAGTCAAAGTCACTTTGGCGCAAAAGCGTCATCTTAGCATTGTGATTGAAGATGATGGCCCAGGTATTCCTAGCGAAGCAAGAAGTACCCTGCTTGAGCGCGGAAAGCGCTTAGACACCTACTCAGAAGGCCACGGCGTTGGCATGGCAATCGTGACTGACTTGGTATCCTCATACCAAGGTAAACTAACCATAGGTGACAGCCAATTAGGCGGCGCCTTGTTTTTATTAGAGTTTTCTCATAATGCAAAATAAAACTTTGCCACTTTTAATGACATCTAGCCTGCTGCTAACTACGCAGGTAAGCCATGCAAACAGCCAAACTCATCCGTGTTTAGAAGGGGTGAAAAACCCAGTCAGCGCATTACGATGCCTAGACACTGCCATTGAAAAGCAAAATAACGCCATCACGATGTGGCAAAACAAACATGCCCTTGATTTAGCTGAAAAAGAAAAGAAAACCGGCAACACCCAGTTAGTGGGCATTTTTAATCGCGCAAAAGACGCCTACAGCATCTATTTAACCAGTAGCTGCCGCGTGCCTTACCTGCAAGCTTTACCAGACACCACCAAAGCCGCGCTTGAATATAAACTCTGTGAGTTAACCTTAGGCAAAAGTCGCCTTACACATTTACAGGCGCTTTCTGGCAAATAAAAAAGCGCAGGCTATACCTGCGCTTTGAATATTACTTTTTTGAGAGCAAACACCCTAGGTCTCTGGGTTTTGCTCTTTTTTATCTTCGTTAGCGTCATCAGTGTCGGGGGTTTTGTCTTCAATGCGCTCACCCACCAGCTCAGGCTCACCGGCACCTAAAAGCACCGCCAGCCACTTACCTTCTTCGCTCGACTCTAAACCGATTTTCACTATCATGGTTAAAGGCACAGACAAAAGCATGCCCACAGTGCCTAGTAACCATCCCCAAAAGATTAAGCTTAAAAAGACCACAAGGGTCGAAAGCCCAAGGCCTTTACCCATAAAGCGCGGCTCAATCACATTCCCCATCACAGTGTTTACCACAATAAACACAGCACCCACCATAGCTGCAATGGCGGGGCCATCCACCACAAGGGCCAGTAACACTGGCGGAATGGCAGCAATAATCGACCCAATATTTGGGATGTAGTTAAGTAAAAACGCACACACGCCCCAAAGTAGGAAGTAATCCACCCCAAGGATCCACAAGCTGATACTAACCACCACGCCTGTGGCTAAACTCACGCCGGTTTTAATGGCAAGATACGAATTGACTGAATCTAAAAAACGGTCAATCTGCTTTTGTTTCATGTCTGGGTCGTGCAGCGCCATGTGAATTTTCTCATTCACGTAAGGCGCTTCAAATAACATAAAAACAACAGTCAATAAGATGAGCAAAAAGTTCGCCATCACACCGCCAAGCCCGGCCACTAAATTACTGGCAAAATTCACCACTTTACCTGGGTCAAACAACTGCAACAGTTGCTCTTTATCAATTGGCATATTGTATTTAGTGGCAAGCTCCACCAGCCAAACAAAGTCTTCTCTCAGCGCATCTTGGTATTTAGGTAAATCACGGGAAAAGTCACTGACAGACTGCCCCACTAAGGCCCCTAACATCATACCTAGGCTCACTAAAATGAGCAGCACCACACTGATTGCCAATACTTTAGGTAAGCGAAAGCGCTCTAAGGTATGAATCGCAGGCGAAAGGACTATGGCTAAAAAGGCCGAAAGTATAAACGGCACTAAAATGTTTGAGGCGGCTTTCACCCCAGCAAGCACAATCACCAAGGACGATAAAATCAATAAGGTTTTCACAGCTGGGCTAGCTAAATGAGATTGCATAATTTCACTCAAATCGGGTAGTTGGCACTAAGCTACTGAATTAACGCTGCAAATTCTAGCAAAAATCTGATCTGCTGAGGAAAATCTGCGTATTGCTGCCATACTTAAAAGCCAACAGCGAAAGGCAAGGCACTATGCGCATTTTGTTAACCGGCGGTACTGGGCTTATCGGTTCGTCGTTGATCAAATTCTTAACTAACCATCACTCTGTGGTGGTGCTTACCCGTAATGTCGCAAAAGCGTATCAAAAATGCGGCCACGGCATTGAAGCCGTGCAGTACCTCGATGAAGTCGACTTTAATGCCTTAGATGCCGTGATAAACCTTGCCGGTGAACCCATAGCGGATAAGCGCTGGAGCGAAAAACAAAAAAGCGAGATAGAGCAAAGCCGCTTTATTTTAACTGAGCTCATCAGTGACAAAATCAACCAAGCGTCTAACCCACCTCATACCTTTATTTCGGGCTCAGCCATTGGCTATTACGGCCGCCAAGGCCCGCATTCAGTAACCGAAAAGCACAAAAACCCGCACGATGAATTTAGCCACCGTTTATGTGCAGAATGGGAACGTTTGGCGCTGCGTGCAGAAGATAAAACCCGTGTGGTGTTATTACGCACTGGGATTGTGTTAGATCCAAGCGGTGGTGCGCTGAAAAAGATGTTGCCCGCGTTTAAGTGTGGCTTGGGCGGTAAAATGGCCTCAGGTGATCAGTATATGTCTTGGATCCACATCCACGACATGGTGAGCCTAATCGAACACTGCTTAGAAGACAGGCAAATCTCAGGGCCTGTGAATGCCACCGCCCCCTATCCAGTGACTAACGCCCGTTTCACTGAGCTATTAGCAAAAGCCTTAAATCGCCCTGCACTATTACCTATGCCAGAGGCCGTTTTAAGGCTTTTGTTTGGTGAAATGGCCGACTTACTGATCTACGGGCAAAAAGTGATGCCACAAGTTTTGGCAGAGCGTGGCTTTCATTTCCGTTATGCCACGCTCGATAATGCCCTCAATCATTTAGTGGCGAAAACCCCTACGCCAACTCCCTAACTAAGGTTTGGGTGTTGCGCTTGAGCGTTTTAGCAATTGAGGCGTAGCCCAACACAGCCACAAATAACGCCCCAGAGGCCGGGCCAATCAGCCAGATGCTCGGGTGCAATAGCCCCGGCATTTCAAACACTTGGCGCTGAATAGTAAAGAGCACGCCATCACTGATAATGGCAGCCACACCACCGGCTAAAAGCCCCAAGAGTAAAAACTCAAACAGCACTGCATTTTTAATTAAGCGCCCTTTTGCCCCTAAAGTACGTAAAATCACAATTTCCTGCATGCGCTCGCCAAGGCTTGCTTGCACTTGTGAAATCAACACTAAAGAGCCGCACACCACCACAATCAAGAGTACAAACCCAATGGCTAAAGACACTTGCTCAATAGTGGACTGCACTTGATTAACAATGTTTTCCACATCAATGGAGCTTATGGTCGGGTTGTCTCTTAGGATTTGCGCATACGCCTTACGGCTGTCTTTATCTATGTGCACAGAGGAAATGTACGTGGCTGGGAAATTAGCCAACACATTCGGCGACAAAATAAAGAAGAAGTTTGGCTTTAAAGTAGACCAATTCACTTCACGCAAACTTGTGACTGTCACTTCAAAAGATTGCGAGCCAATTAAAAAGCCAATCTTATCACCAAGCTCGATGCCCATGCGTTTTGCAAACTCAGCTTCAATGCTGGCTTCGGCTTTTGCGTCATCCGTAAAGAAGGTACCTGCCACTAAGGTATTGTGCTCTGGCATGTCAGTTTGCCACGTGAGGTTAAGCTCACGCCCTGCACCTGAGCGGGCTTCTTCGTCCTTTTTCTCATTCTCTTGTGCAGAGACGCGGCGCGCCACTTGCTCGCCATTAATAGCGTTCACTCGCCCGCGCACAAGTGGGTAGAAATTAGAGGCTTGAATGCCATTTTCTTCTAAACGGGCTTTCACGTCCTCTAGCTGGTAGTCATTGATGTTCACCATAAAGGCGTTTGGCGCGTTTTTAGGAAGCTGGGCTTGCCAATCAGCAATGATGTCGTTTTTAAGCACAATTAAAAACAACAAAAGTTTAATAGCAAGGGCAAAGCTCACTAGCTGCACCGCATTGGCGTTGGCACGCTTTTGAATTGATGCAATGGCAAGTGACCACGCATTACCCGGCGATAGCCCAAGCTTACGGCCACCTTTAAAGAGCAGCTTTGAAATCCCAAATAAAATTAATACCAACAACAAGGATGACAAAAACAGCATGGCAGTGATTTTAAGGTTCAAGCTAAAGCCATACATCAAACCAAATACGGTCAAGGTACTTAAAGAAAGGTGGATTTTGCTCACTGTGAGCCTATCGCCAATGCTACGGCGAAGCACACGTAATGGCGGGATATCGAATAAATCCAGCAGTGGCTTGATAGAAAACATCACGGCGCAAATCAAACCTGTACCAAGGGCCAATAACCAAGGCCTAAGCCCGACTGGCGGTAAAGTTTGCCCTAAGTTCTTCGCTAAAAAGCCTGCCGCGTAATCTTGCAAGAAATAACCAATCGCCCCACCAATTGCCATAGAAAACACACAAATCAACAATAAATGCAGCACATACATGGCGCGTATTTGTTTGCGGCTGCCGCCTAAGGTTTTCATCATAGCAACAGGGTCGTATTGGCGCTCACAATAGCGTTTAGCCGACACGGCAATGGCAACTGCCGCTAAAATAATGCCCAGCAAACCGGCAAGCAGTAAAAAACGCTCCGCACGATTGAGTGAGTCTGAAATCGGTGACTGGCGGTCTTTCACGCCATACCAGTTTTGATTTGGTTTAAGGTTGGGTTTTAACCACGCATAGTAGGTTTCAAGCTCTGGTTCACTGCCTGCAAGTAACACGCGGTAAAACACCCGCGAGCCCGGCTGCACCACTTGAGTTTGTGCCACATCACTTAAGCGCATAATGGCGCGGCGCGAACTTGAGAACACATTAAAAGGCGCATCTGGCTCTTCAACCAGCACTGCACCAATGTTAAATCGGGCATCGCCAATTTCAACGCTGTCACCGACTTTGACGTCCAAGGCATAAAAGATGGACTCATTCAGCCACACTTCGTTTTCTTGAAGCTGTGCGCCAGTTTCAATGGGGCCGCCAAGGGTGCGTGCAATTTTCACCTCACCGCGCAGCGGATAACTTGGGCTTACCGCTTTCACAGACGTTAACTGCACCGCATCCCCTGCGTAGACCATGGTATCAAAGTAGGTAATTTGCCCTGTGTTTAAACCATTGGCTTTGGCTTCAACTAAAAACTCATTAGGAAGCACGTGGTTACTGGCGATGACTCTATCTGCTGCAATAAAGCTGGCGCTTTTGCTGGCAATGGCATCGTTAATACGTTGAGTCACTGAGCTGAGAGTCAATACCGTTAATACCGCAAGGGCTATGGCGGCACTTATGATGGTCAGCTCACCGCGAAAAAGCTCACGCTTAAAAAGCCGAAATGCTAATTTAGCCCACATGGTAATTTGCTCCTGTCACCACATCCACAAGCTGGCCGCCATCTATATGCAGTACGGTTTTACACTTGGCTGCGAGTTGCTCATCGTGAGTCACTAAAACCAGCGTGGTGTTATGGGCTTTATTAAGCTCAAACAGTAAATCTTCTATCAGGTGGCCGTTTTTGGTGTCGAGGTTTGCACTGGGTTCATCGGCAAATAGCACCTTAGGCTGGCCAACAAAGGCTCTGGCAATGGCAACACGCTGCTGCTCTCCGCCTGAAAGTTGGCTTGGGTAATGGGTTAAGCGGTGGCCAAGGCCCACCTTTTCTAACAGCTGTTCGGCTTCTTGTTTGGCATTGGCTTTACCAGCCAGCTCTGCTGGCAGCATCACGTTTTCAAGAGCGGTTAAGCTGTGTACTAGCATAAATGACTGAAACACAAAGCCAATGGAGCTGGCTCTAAGTGCAGCACGCGCTTCTTCGTCCATCTCACTGAGTTTTTGCCCTGCAAAGGTGATGTCACCTTGGGTTGCCACATCAAGGCCGGCTAATAAACTCAGCAGCGTTGATTTACCCGAGCCTGACGCGCCAACAATGGCAACTGAGTCCCCCTCATTGACGTTAAAGGAAATATCCGAGAGGATAGTGAGCTCATCACCTTGCGAGGTGACTTTTTTAGCGAGATTTTCAACAACCAATATTTGATTCATAGGGCGGAGACTCTTATGTGGCAATTTTTTCGCAGCAGTTGTGCATGTGTTTTTTTCTTAATTATCTTAAGTTTACCTGCACAGGCAAGCGATAAACGTATTTTAATCCTAGGTGATAGCTTAAGCGCAGCATACGGTCTAAAACAAGCCGATGGCTGGGTGCAATTGTTGCAAAACATGTACGACGAACAGAATAGGCCGATCACCTTGATTAATGCCAGCATTAGCGGTGAAACCACAGGCGGTGCATTAGCACGCCTTCCTGGCCTTTTGGCAGATAAGCGCCCTACCCACGTATTAATTGAGCTTGGTGGTAACGATGGCCTGCGTGGCTACCCATTGGCTGTGCTTGAGCGCAACTTATCAAAAATTGTGACGCTCAGTGAAAACGCCGGAGCAAACGTTGCCATCATCAGCATGCAAATTCCGCCCAACCTAGGTAAACGTTACACAGAGGCGTTCACCAACACCTTTGCTAAAGTCGCTAAAAAGAAAAATGCCCACTTAATGCCGTTTTTTATCGAAAAGGTCGCCACAGATCCCAGCTTAATGCTGACAGATAACATCCACCCCAATGCCAAAGCGCAACCCATCATCCGTGACACCATGGCTGATTACATGGCCGAATGGTTGGCAGAATAAGCGCGCCGAAGGCAAAAGCAACAACTTGGTTAAAAACCACGCAAACAAAGACTTAGCCGAATAAAAGGGGTTGCAAAACCCCATGACTTACGTAATATCTGCACTGTGTCGGCATATAGCGCAGCCTGGTAGCGCACTGTCATGGGGTGTCAGGGGTCGCAGGTTCAAATCCTGCTATGCCGACCAGCTTCTTCCCCATTTCCTTAATTTATGATTCCTAGAAAAGCACTTCGACTTACCTTTTAAAATAATCAAATCAGTGATGTGCCGGTTTCGATTTTGTGCAGTCAGGTAATTTAAGCCTACGCAACTGGCTTTGTTACTATTCAATTAAGTTGAAATACACGTCTTAACACACTACCTAGCTTAACAAAGTCATACTTTCATCTCCTTTTCGCTGCAATTTGCCTACTTTTCACCCACTTTTTGCGGCACTGGTCATAGTTGTTATTTATCCCTGTATTTCTCGGCTTTTAACCTTTTATAATAAAGCGCCCTTTGTGGCGCCTTTGTACCTAACACCTTGAGATTACGTGATTTCTTTGTATTAATAGTGTGGGTTAAGGCAATTTAGCCCAATTTGACCTTGTTGCTATCGCATTGATATGTATGTTCGGCTAAAGCGCGATGACCCCTGATATGCCACACCTAGGTGGTATGCAGGTAACCCATCAGGATAAATAAAATGATAAAAGCCAGCTGGTTTAACGAGATTAATCTTTCTAACGTGCGCGGCGATGTGTTTGGCGGTGTGACCGCAGCCATCGTTTCTTTACCACTCGCACTGGCCTTTGGTGTGGCTTCGGGCGCAGGCCCAGAAGCTGGCCTATACGGTGCCATTTTAGTGGGATTATTTGCAGCGCTCTTTGGCGGCACGCCAACGCTTATTTCTGAGCCAACCGGCCCGATGACCGTGGTGATGACGGCAGTACTTACTACTATGCTTGCGCAAAACCCAGATAACGGCCTTGCCATGGCTTTTACTGTGGTGATGATAGCGGGTTTATTTCAAATTTTATTGGGCGCCCTCAATTTAGGTAAGTACATCACCTTGATGCCTTACAGTGTGATTTCAGGGTTTATGTCAGGCATTGGCGTCATTCTTATCATTTTACAGCTGCCCCCCTTACTTGGGCACGCTAACCCCGGCGGCGGTGTAGTCGGCAATTTAGAGGCATTGCCAGAGCTCATTAACACCTTACACCCTTATGAATTAATGCTAGGTGTGCTCACCCTAGCCATTTTATTTTGGTTCCCAAAGGCATGGGGGAAACGTGTGCCACCTCAGCTGATTGCGTTGATTGTCGGCTCACTCATTGCGGTGACGCTTTTAAGCCAAGAAAACATTCGTGCGATTGGTGAAGTGTCTTTAGGCTTACCAAGCTTAATTATGCCGACCTTCTCACCTGAGCAAATCACCCAAATGATTGTGGATGGTGCTATTTTAGGCACTTTGGGCTGTATTGATGCGCTACTGACCGCCGTGATTGCCGATAGCTTAACCCGTAAAGAGCATGACTCACGCAAAGAGCTGATGGGCCAAGGCATAGGTAATTTAGTATCCGGTTTTTGTGGCGGCCTGCCGGGCGCGGGAGCGACCATGGGCACAGTGGTGAATATTCAATCCGGTGCTCGCACTGCGCTCTCGGGGGTGACCCGTGCTGTGGTGCTCATGGTACTTGTGGTGTTTGCCGCAGGGCTAACTGCTTACATTCCCCTTGCCGTACTTGCGGCCATTGCCATCAAAGTGGGGATCAATATCCTTGATTGGAGTTTTTTAAAACGGGCGCATCGGGTGTCGTCGACCTCCACACTCATTATGTATGGGGTAATGTTACTCACTGTGTTTGTGGATCTCATTGTGGCGGTGGGCATTGGCGTCTTTATTGCCAATGTGTTGACCATTGAAAAGCTAAGCCGTTTGCAAGCGCGTAATATTCAGTCCATCAGTGATACAGATGACCGAATTCCTATGTCAAAAGAAGAGCGCACTATGCTAAAACAAGCTAAAGGCAAAGTGATGCTCTTGTATTTTAGCGGCCCTTTGATGTTTGGCGTATCTCGTGCGATTTCTCGTGAGCAAGAAAACATTCACAACTTTAATACTGTGGTGTTTGATCTCTCTGACGTGCCTTTGATTGATACTACGGTTTCCTTAGCGATAGAAAACGCTGTAAAAGACGCCATTGAGCATGGCAAAACCGTGTTTATCGCCTGCCCTTCAACAGACACTAAGCAAACCTTCCAGCGCATGGGCTTAATTGACTTAGTGGGCGAAGAATACGTGGTGGAGTCGCGCAAAGAGGCACTGACTAAAGCGATTACGCAAAAAAAGCCTGTCAACATCGCACCTGAGATGGCTTAACCCCTTAAGGTTAAAGCCTAGCCACGCATAAATTTATAAAGCCAACCCAGTGTTGGCTTTTTCTTGCCTGTTTTTTAACACATGGTTACAATTCACCCTCACAATAATTACCCATTTTGTTACCATACACGCGCATTTTTAAATATTAAGGACGATGGTATGCGCTCTTCCCTGCTAGTGCTGTGCTCAGCACTTTTTTTAAGCGCCTGTGGCGGCAGTAATGATCCCCTCCTCGGTGATAAGCCAGACGATGTGTTAGGTGTAACATCACTTAAAGGCAAAGTAATTGATGGCTATGTTCAAGGTGCCACTGTGTGGTTAGACTTTAATGGCAACGAGCAATATGACGAAGGCGAGCCTAAAGCCATTTCAGGGGATGCCGGAAACTATTTGCTTGAACTCACGCCGACTCAAATGGCCTGTGCCGCCTACACCACCACGTATGTGGATGTGCCGGTTGGTGCCATAGATGAAGACTTAGGTGAAGTAACTGAAGCCTATCAAATGGTGCGACCACCCCAATTAAGCACCATTACGGACGACACCTTGTTACATATTTCCCCGCTCACCACTGTGCTTTGGCAGCAAGTTAAAAAAGAGCTAGGGAATACCCAAATTGAAAGCTGCTCTGCCCTTGTAAATGACCAAGCTAAACGCCAAGCACTGGCGGAAAAAATTCAAAGCCGCATTGATAACGTGGTGGCCCATTACAACATCAGTGCCAGTGAGATTTTTGAAGACTTTATTGCCTCTGGCAATGCTGCAAACACGGCGCTTGCTCAATCCATTGTAAAAGGGTTACAGCGCAGTTATGACTACACAGCCACGCTTGAAGCCACTTACCCTGAGGCAACTGAAATCCGTGTGGTGCATTATTTAGGTACCCACACTTATTACCATGATGATAGCGACAATCATTGGTTCCGTGAGGTGGTCGTCTTTATGCCGGATCACTTCGTGGCACGTGATGACATGCTGGACGACACACTCACCGAAGTCACCCAACCTATTTATTACCGCGATACCTTAGACTTACCATGGCAAGGTGGCACACTGTCGCGTAGAAGAGATGTGATTTACCGCGGCAAAAACGCAGGTCTTGAGTGTAACAACAGTGAAACAATGGTGTTTACCCAAGGTGGTGTGACGTATGGTTTAAGTAACCGCTCGGGTGACTCACCCTATGTGAGTACGGTCGCTGAATGTGATTTTGGCCCATTAGCAACCACAGATGTGCGCCGCAGCTTTACCTTTGACTACCAAAGCGGTGAAAACGTGTATTACCTAACGGACATCCGCCAAGATGATTTGCTCATCTTACCGAATTGGTGGAACGTACACCAAAGCCCTGCTGACTTTGCCCCAAACGCTATGGTAGAAGCCATGCAGCATTTTGGTCACTTGTTTGAAGACCCAGTATTGGTGCCTTTCACCAGCTTCTACAAACGCCAAACAACCTACCAAGGTGATGACCGAATTCAAATTCAGTTTGATCACACAGGCCAGTGGACGCGCACCCACACCTTTGCTGATGGCACCTATGAGGTTACGTGCTCAACCGATGGCAGCACGTGGCAAGCCTGCGGTTAAGCCGTGAGTTTAAACTCTGCTTTGAACTTAAGATTAAGCCCGCAATGAGTGCGGGCTTTTTTGTGCACGTTTTATATTAACCACACCTTTTAACGACTTACCTTGCAAATACCTTGTAATTCATTAGCCTAATGGCATAACAACGAATAAGGACGCTTATGCACACCTACCCAATTGGCAAGCCAGGCACCCCATGGGGTGAGCAAGAAAAGGCAGCATGGTTAAACACTCAAAACAAAAAGCGCAGCTATTTTGATGATGTGCTGCCAGCGCTAAGAACGTTACCTATCGAGTTTGAAGCTGAGCAATACGGCGCACTTAACTATCAAGAAACCTACCCCCTGTATGTGATAAAAAACCGCGACTTTAACGCACACTTACCGACAGTGCTTATTACAGGCGGCGTGCACGGTTACGAGAGCTCAGGCGTTCATGGTGCGCTTGCTTTTGTCAAAGAGGCCGCACACTTCCTACACCAAGTGAACTTTATTATTGCGCCCTGCATTAGCCCATGGGGTTATGAAACCATTAACCGCTGGAACCCAGATGCCGTTGACCCAAATCGCTCTTTTGCGACTAATAGCAAAGCGGGTGAGAGTGCCCAGATCATGGCTTACCTTGAAAAGCTGGGGATCACTCCCCTTTGCCACATTGATTTGCACGAAACCACTGACACAGACAACAGCGAGTTTCGCCCAGCAAAAGCCGCCCGTGATGGCACCACTAACACTAACTGGAACATTCCTGATGGCTTTTACTTAGTGGCGGATGAACGCCGCCCAGAGCTTGAGTTTCAAAAAGCCATGATAGCGGCAGTCAGTAAGGTGACTCACATAGCGCCAGCGGATGATGACGGTAAACTCATTGGCGTGCCATTAAGCACTGAAGGGGTAATCACCTATGATGCCAAGCCTCTTGGGCTGTGTATGGGCATGACGGACGCGCCCTTTGTTACAACCACAGAAGTTTATCCAGATAGCCCAGATGCCAATGACGCCATCTGTAATGCCGCGCAAGTGGCGTGCATTAAAGGCGCTTTAGCGTATTTAACTGCGCAAAAAGTAATTTAAGCGCTCGCTTCTACAAGCGTAAGCCCAAGCTTTTTAATGTGTGCTTTGGCTTGCGCTTTTTGCGTCAATGGCACAGCTAAATGGGGCTCACTTTGATAAAGCGCATCTTGCTCTAGGGTGAGGGTCAGTAAAGGTGGGTCTGGCTCAATGCGTACAGCGGCAATGGCGGATTTTTTTAAGTGCCAATGGCCAAAATGCAGCACATCCCCTTCTAAGTAAATGGCTTCATCTAAACACATAGACGGCCTGTGGTAGTAAGTATGTAAAATACGGCACACAGATAACGCCATCACCACAATACACACACCTTGAATGAAATAAAATTCACTCAACAAATGCAGTAAAGCGGCTATCACCAAAGCACAAAAGAATAAGCAAATGTCCCAGACGTAGGCGTCGTGGTTTTGGTGCTGACTCATGAACAAAATCCTTTTTTGAACTTAAGTTTTTCTGTGTAGAGGCTAAAAGTTAGCTAAAAGTGACCCGCTTGCCAAGGGTGTTTGTGTTTATTTTTGCGACAAAGTGTGAAAATAAGTCTGGGTTAAAGGCGGTGCTATTTTGCCGCATAAAGCCATGCTCAGCTTTGACTATCTCCACGTGATTATTGGGTGCTCGTTTTAGCACTTTAGCAATGTCACCTGCTTTATAACTGGTTTCATACTCAGCAAGTATGTGGGTATTGGATGATGGCACGCCCTTTTGTAAACCTAAGCGGGCTAAACGCGTTTCAACGTCGTTTTGGCTGGGCATATGGCGAATTTGCGAGCCATAAAAACTCATACCGTGACTAATGTGATGCGCCACATCCGAATAACTGAGCACATGCAGCACACTTGCCCCAGCACTAAAGCCAATCACCCTTTGGCATTGATTACTGTGTTTTAGTGCATGATACGCCCGTTTGATGTAAGCATCTAAGCCGCCTGATTGTAAAAAATCGTGGTAAGCTGCAGCTTGGTCTTGCTCACTAAGATAGCTTGCTGGCTGTGTGGTGCTTTCAATTTCACTTTGAGGGGAAGCGTACAACCACTGGGCCTCATCATTGAGGGCGTTGTTAAAATAGGGGTCAAGCCCGTGTATGTCACTTAATATCAGCATGTTCGCCTTATAATGCTTGTTTTTTGGCTAGTTATTGATTATATTTCCATCCTTGCCTTTTAAAAAGTGCATGGAAGTCACGGCAGCATGATCCACTGCCGCAATGGAAGCAGACTGAGCGACATAATGGACTCTCACCCTAGTGATCGCAATACGCCACTGTTTCATACATATGTTGTTAACCTAACAATGTGAGGTGCGTGATGTCATACCAATATAATGGCGAACAAATTCACATCGCACACCCAGTGACCTTTGTGTCTGTAAATAAAAACAAAGTCATATTTACAGATAGAAACGGGATCAAGCGCCCTAATTTTAGTAACCCTAAGGACGCCCGTTCATTCGTTCACTGGTTGAAGCGACACGCTTTTGCCGCCTAACACGACAAGCTGCAAAGCCCAGGCACACTGCCTGCTTTGCAGCACATTCCTAGTTGTTATTCTTTTGTTACAAACTTAGTTTGTCCTGCGTTTAAATTTCATTCACACTCTGCTTTGTTCCATAAATAATAACAAGGACAGATCCATGAAATTCATCAAGTGGCTGTTTATCACTTTGCTGAGCTTAGTGTTACTCGCCGTTGCCTTGGTTGCCCATGAATGGCATGCCAAAAAACCTTTCTTTTTTCGCGCCTATTTAGACCGTACCGTCTTACAATTGGCGATGGAAAGCCCAGAAGCACTCACATCCCTTGGCTTTTTAGAAAGCCTAGGCATGACATCTCATAATGCAGACTTAGACGATGCATCACCTAAAAAAAGTGATGAGCTTTATGTGATTTTAAAAGACGAGTATCAAGTACTGAAAAGCTATGATGGCTTATCAGAAGCAGATGCCCTGTCTAAAGAAATTGCGCTTTACCTTGTTGAAGCTGCCATTGAAGGCGAACCGTACCGCTACCACAACTATCCGGTAAACCAGTTGTTTGGCATTCAAAGTAACTTACCTAGCTTTTTAGAGGCCCAGCATCAGATCCGTGATGAAGAAGCCATCACCCATTATCTGAGCCGTTTAAGCCAAGTTGAGCGTAAATTTTCGCAGTCCCTTGAAGGCTTAAAAATCCGTGAAGAAAAAGGCATTTTACCGCCACGCTTTGTCATTGAGCGTGTACTAGATGAAATGCAAGGCTTTGTGGCAACGCCTGCTACTGACAACATCATTTACACGTCTTTTGCGACAAAGCTGGATGATTTAACCCTAGATGATGCTAAAAAAGCCCAGTACCTAAACGATGTAGCAAAAGCGGTTGAAACCCAAGTTTACCCAGCTTATCAAAGCTTTATCAGTTATTTTGCAAACATCAAAGAAAAAGCCAACGAGCATGATGGCCTGTGGCGCTTACCGGATGGCGAGCGCGTGTATGAGCTAGCACTGAAGCAATACACCACCACAGACTTAAGCGCCGATGACATCCACCAAACTGGTTTAGATGAAGTTGCACGCATTCAAGGTGAGATCATGGCGATTTTAACCGCTGAAGGCTACCCAACTGATGCCGGTTTTACCGCCGCCATTGATGCCCTTGCTGCTGATGAGCGCTTTTACTACGAAGACTCTGATGAAGGCCGTGCACAAATCCTTGCTGACTACCAAAGCATCATAGATGAAATTGAGCTAGGGATGAGTGAGGCATTTAACTTAAAGCCAAAAGCCGGCATGGAAGTGGTGCGTATTCCTGAGTTCAAAGAGAAAACAGCGCCAGGTGCCTACTATCAGCAGCCTGCTATTGATGGCTCACGCCCAGGGCGTTTCTTTGCCAACCTATACGACATCAAAGCCACACCTAAATACAGCATGCGTACCTTGGCCTACCACGAAGCGGTACCTGGTCACCATTACCAAATTGCGTTAGGCATGGAAATGGAAGGCTTACCGTTTTTCCGCCGTGCCTCGCCTTTTACCGCTTACACTGAAGGTTGGGCACTTTATGCAGAGCAAGTGGCTTGGGAAATGGGCTATCAAAAAGACCCGTTTGATAACGTAGGTCGCCTGCAAGCTGAGTTATTCCGCGCAGTACGTTTAGTGGTTGATACCGGCATTCATGCCAAGCGTTGGACCCGTGAAGAAGCGATTGACTATATGCGTAATAACACGGGCATGGCGCTTTCTGATGTGACCGCTGAAATCGAGCGTTACATTGTCATGCCAGGCCAAGCCACGGCATACAAAATCGGTATGATGGAAATCTTGCGTCTACGTGATAACGCTAAGGCGAAGCTAGGTGCTGACTTCGACATCCGAGATTTCCACGACGTTGTGCTTAAAAACGGCGCTGTACCACTGGCGATATTAGAGCGTTTAGTGGGTGAATACGTAGAAGAGAAACAAGCGCTTGCAAGCGCTGCAACACGCAATACGTTATAAGTTCAGAATCACCATTTAAGTAAAATACCAAAAAGGCGCGTAATGCGCCTTTTTTATTGCTTAATGCCTTCTAAAGAAAACTCAATATCCACATGCGTGGAAGCCGGCCCTAAGTTGTAATTAATGCCGTAGTCTTTTAGCGCAATGCGAGTTTGGCCACTGAATCCGGCACGATAGCCGCCCCAAGGATCACTGCCCTCACCCATTTTCACAATTGGAAAACTAATGGTACGCGTAACGCCTTTTAAGGTAAATTCGCCCGTGACCATAGCGTTATTGTCATCAGAAAACACGATTTTAGTGCTCTTAAAACCAGATTTTGGGTATTTTTCAACATCTAAAAAATCATCGCCGCGAAGGTGCTTATCACGCTCAGCATGGTTTGAATCGATACTTTTAGTGGCAATGTTTATAGTGATGCGTGAGGCATTTGGTGCACTGGCGTCATATTCAAAAGTGCCATTAAAGTCGTTAAAACGCCCATACAGCCAGCTGTACCCTAAATGCTGGATTTTAAAATTAATAAAGGCATGAGCGCCTTTTACATCCACTTGGTATGTTGCCGCAAATGCCGGCACGCTAAGTATTACTGCGCCCAAACTGAGCAAAAGTGCACTGAGTGTGTTTTTCATTGTGAGCTTCCTTTTAGTCCTAACATTCTTCGTAAGGTGTTGTCTTTATTAATAAAGTGGTGCTTTAACGCCGCCAATGCATGAAGTATAGCCAGCCCAATTAAAAACCATGCAAGAATCTCGTGAATTTCTCCTGCGGTGTCTTCAAGGCCGTCCACATCGAGTCCAAGCGCAGGCACTGAAAAAAGCGCAAACACATCTATAGCGCGACCATCCGCAGTAGAAATTAAATAGCCAGCCACACACACACAAGCAATGAGTATATATATCACTCCGTGCGCAAAAGGCGCTAAGCGAGTTAACAATGACGGCGATTTACCACTTAAACTTGCTAAGTCTTGGACTTTCGGGTTGTACAGGCGCCAGACAAATCGCACAAGCAATAGCAAAAACACACACACGCCTAAGCTTTTATGTAAATCAAACGCGCCTTTGTACCAGGCGTCGTAATAGCTTAAGTCCACCATATAAAGGCCAAGACCAAATAACCCACACACTAAAAGCGCCATCAGCCAGTGCAGCAAGATGCTCACTAACCCATAGTGACTTGTTTTATTTCGCCACATACCTTTTCCTTAGTCATAAAAAAGCCGAGCAATTGCTCGGCTAAGTGTAGTATGCCATTGAGATTACAGAGATTTTACGCCCATATTCCAAAGGGTAAAGCCGTAAATGTCGGCGTATTGCTCAATGATTTTGCTCGTTGGAGTGCCCGCACCGTGACCCGCATTCGTCTCAATGCGAATTAAGGTAGGCAGTTTACCCATTTGTTTGTCTTGCAGCTCTGCGGCAAATTTAAATGAGTGCGCTGGTACAACACGGTCATCGTGATCGCCTGTGGTCACCATAGTCGCAGGATACGCCACACCAGATTTCACGTTATGTACCGGTGAGTAGTTATAAAGGTACTCAAACATCTCTTTAGATTGCTCAGCCGTACCATAGTCGTACGCCCAGCCAGCACCTGCGGTAAAGGTGTGGTAACGCAGCATGTCTAACACGCCCACGGCTGGAAGTGCTACTTGGACAAGATCAGGACGCTGCGTCATCACCGCACCCACTAACAAACCACCGTTAGAACCACCGCGGATTGCCAGCTTTTTGCTTGAAGTGTATTTGTTGTCAATCAGGTATTCAGCGGCAGCAATAAAGTCATCAAACACGTTTTGCTTTTGCATTTGCGTGCCTGCAATGTGCCATTTTTGACCATATTCACCGCCACCACGTAGGCTTGGTACGGCATACACGCCGCCTTGCTCAAGCCACAATGCCACAGTGGATGAGAAACGCGGCATCAAGCTCACGTTAAAGCCGCCATAGCCGTAAAGCATGGTTGGGTTATCA
>JBGTXC010000210.1:0-4619 GCA_041937835.1 Alteromonadaceae bacterium
AGCACTAAAATGCATAAAACAATGAATTTTAGTGCGTTCGGTTAAAATTCAGACAAACCTTGTGATTTCGACACTTAAATGCGCTTGATGACATCCCTTTGCGGACTAATAAGTATGTAAGAGGATGCTCATTTTGCAAGTTTATTGGCAATAAATTGTCATTAAACTTGCACAAGACTGTCATTAAGAAATTAATAGAGCAGGCTATAGAGCTTTTTGCGGAACTCTGATGCCAATGGGTCGCCTTCTGGGAGACTATTGATTGTTGCTAAGTAACTTGCCTTTACGTCTTCAAAGTTTAAATCAGTCGCAAGTATTTGATGCATTACACTGAGCCCTTGCTTAATATCTTCTTCTCGAAGGTAAGCTTTGGCAAGTTGTGACAATAGACTCAAATCATCAGGGCTTTTTACCAAAGCTTCTTTTAGTGCTTTTATTTCATCTGACTCCGACTCTTCATAACTACGCTCGAGCTTCATCATTAAATTTGCGCAATAAGGGTCTTGCTCAGATTGTTGAATACTCTCCAACAGCGTTTTAGCATCATCGCGTTTTTTCATCTGTATGCAGATATCTGCAAGCACAAGCTTTACTTTTGTACTTGGCTCAAGCTCATAAGCTTTTTTAGCATTTGCATAGGCATCATTCTTGTCGCCTGCAAGTAAGGCTTTTTTCGCGCTTTCTAAATAGTCGTCTACTGGGTTTGGTAAAAACGCACTCAGTTTGTCTTTTAACTGGTTAAGCTCTGGAGCTCCCATGATGACATCCACTGGTGTGCCATTTTGTAACACTAGCGTGGCAGGGATCCCTTGAAGGCCTAATTGCTGAGCCAACTGAGAAGCAAGCGCAGGTTGCGCATCACAATCTAACTGTACGAGTGCAATCGTATCTTGATGCTGAGACGTGATGTTTTCTAAGTTACTGAACAGCATCACAGCATCCGGACTCTGTGCGCTGTAAAAGTTTACTAATACAGTTTTTTCGCTCGCCAATTCAGTAAAAATTGTTTGGGCATTTTCTGGGGTTAAATTCAGCACAATATTCTTCTTGGTTGTAAAAGGATATGTATTAGATATATGCCTGTTCTTTTATATCACAAGCGTTAAGCTGACTTTTTTCGCTTAGGTTTTGATTTAAAGCGGCGCTTTTGACTGCGTTTGGGCGCAGAAATACCAGCAAAAAGTGAAAAGTCCGTTTTCTTTAATTCTAGTAATGTCTGAGTGAGCTCATCATTCAATGCCGCCATGAAATCCTTATAGCTCGCTTTGCGTTCTGACATCAGAGCAAGTTGCTGCTCCCAGAGCGCGGTTTTATCCGGCAAACTCATGTGCTTTGGTAAGCGCTTAATTAATGTCAGGCCTAATTCGGTTGCATTAAGCACCTTACCTTTACGCTGAACATAGCCACGCTTAATTAAAAGCTCAATCATACTTGCACGTGTGGCTTCAGTGCCTAGGCCATCAGTGTCTTTTAAGATTGTTTTTAATGAAGTGTCCTCAACAAACTTGGCAATGCCCGTCATCGCTTTAAGTAAGCTGGCTTCTGTAAATGGTTCAGGGGGCTGTGTTTGCTTCGCTAGTACGTGAGCATCCTGGCAAATACCGGTTGCCCCTTCAGCTAAACCACTCAAACGCGTTGTTTTTGAGGTGTCTTTAAATAAAACGGTAAACCCAGGCTCAACTGTAGCCTTACGGTTAGCAATGAAGTGCCCCCCTGCCACATTAAAGCTCAGCTTTTGTTTTTGGTATTGGTGGTCTGGGTAAAACTGCGCCAAATATTGACGTGCAATTAAATCGTAGACTTTCTTTTCAACATCGCCGAGTACATGCGCGCCGAGCTTTTTTGCAGTTGGAATAATCGCATGATGAGCTGCAACTTTTGCGTCATTAAAGCACTTAGGGGCAGAGCCTATTGTGGCGTTTTCAACAGCATTGGTTAAATCATTGGCGTTATTGCTTATCGCACTAAATAGCCCTGCGGCTTCTTTAAAGTGTGCTTTAGGTAAATAGCGGTTATCCGAACGAGGGTATGTTATGGCTTTGTGAGTCTCATAAAGCTTTTGACATGTATCTAATACCTGCTGAGCACTTAACCCAAAACGTTTGTTGGCGTCTACTTGCAAGCTCGACAAGTTATAAGGCAAGGGTGGCGACTGCTTATGGCTTGTTTGTTTAAGATTTGTAAGCTCTGCCGCTTGGCCTTTAACGCGCTTTACCACATTTTCAGCAAGGCGAATATCAATGACCCGGCCTTCACTGTCTTGGTAGGGTTTACATGCCTCACTAGGTTGCCACTTCGCGTTTATTTGCTCATCGGCAAATTGTAACTGCGCTTCTACATCGTAAAAGTCATGTGGCACAAATGCAGCAATGGCTTCATCCCTTTGAGCAATTAACCCTAACAATGGAGTTTGTACCCGCCCAATTGAAAGCAAACTACTGCAGTGCTTTTTTACAGACAAGGTCACTGCGCGAGTAAGGTTCATGCCATACAGCCAATCGGCGCGGCTGCGCGCGAGTGCCGAAACGCTTAGTGGCATCATCTCGGTGTTTGGGATTAAGTTTTCAAGTGCGCGCTTAATTGCCGCGGTATTTAAGTCACTGATAAGAAGCCGCTGCGCATTGTGTTTTAATTGCGGCGATGGATTAGCGTGGTTAATGACTTCATCCACTAATAATTGCCCTTCACGATCAGGATCGCCTGCATGGACTAAGGTTGTCGCTTTTTTAATTAAGCGCACCACAGTGCTAAGTTGTTTCTTAGCCGAAGGTTTAGGCGTTAATTGCCACTTAACCGGTGCAATCGGTAAATCGTCATAACGCCACTGTTTGTATTTAGGATCATACTCATCCGGCGTTGCAAGCTCAAGCAGATGACCTATACACCAAGTTACTGTGGTGCCATTCGCTGTTTGAATGTAGCCTTGCTCAGATTTATGAGGCTTAGGTAAGGCACCGGCAATCGCCCGTGCCATGGATGGTTTTTCTGCTATGATGAGTCGCACAACTAAAGCACTGTATATTTATACATGCATTTAGTGTAACACGCCTTAACTGAATTGCTAGTTGGCAATTTCAATTGGGTCTGACTCTTTTGCTTTACCTTGCATGATAGAAATTTCCACGCGGCGGTTTCGCTTTCGTGAGTCTGTGTCTTCGTTAGGTACCAGTGGGCGGGTGTCAGCGTGCCCTACAACTACCATACGGTTTTTATCAAAGCCTGAGACTTTTTGCATTTCGCTGGCAACGGCCACGGCGCGCATTGCAGATAAATCCCAGTTGTTACTGTAAAGCTCGTTACTTACTTGGTAATCATCCGTATGGCCAGAAACCGTAATTTCCCCTGGCACGTCTTTTAGTAGCTCGGCAATTTCTTGAATGATCGGCTTAAACTTAGGCTGCAAAAACGCACTGCCCGATGGGAAAGAGCCATTTTCACGAATACGAATGATGATTTGCTGCCCTAGCGATTCAAGCTCAATGGCACCATCAATGATCTGTTGCTCTAATTGCTGTGCAATCTTTTTAACTAGTTCATTAATTTGTAATTGATCCGCAGCACGCTCTGCACTGGCAGAATCTTTTTTAGCTGTGCTTTGCGACTCACCACCTCGTTGATTACCGCGCTGTTCACGACGTCCGCCTGCGGAGTCTTCATCACCGGCTTGAAACTCCAGCATTTGCTGCGTCATTTCAACGGTCTGCTGTTGAATGGTTTCAATAGGAGAAGGATCTGGCTTGCCTGGGCGAAATTCCATGGCAATCACACTAGTACCTTTAGGAATGTCTTTTACTTCCAGCTTGTTTTGCACACCAAAAGCAAACTTCATCGAACCGGCAATCTGCTTAAACTTAAGCACATCCATTTCTGAGAATGCCAATAGCAGTACGAAAAAGCACATCAACAATGACATTAAATCCGCAAAGGTTCCCATCCAAGCAGGTAACCCGGGCGGGGGGCATTTACACTCTTCTGCTTCATCCGCCATGGTTACTCCTCGGTATCTACTTGACGCTTAGACTCAGCCAAATAGTTACGCAGTATGCCTTCGATGACTTTCGGGTTTTGACCATCTTGAATACCAAGCACCGCATCCAAAATAAGTTTTTGATTAAGCTCTTCTTCGTCTTTACGGTTTTCAAGCTTGGATTGAATCGGAATCGCAATTACGTTTGCTAAAAAGGCACCATAAAGGGTTGTTAGTAGTGCTACCGCCATGGCAGGGCCAATGGCTTTTGGGTCATCCATGTTAGATAACATAGCAACCAGACCAATCAAGGTACCTATCATACCCATGGCTGGGGCTACGTCACCAAGTGCTTTAAATAACCCAGCGCCTTGTTCGTGGCGAGTGGTGGTGAGTTGAATGTCTTTTTGCAAGGTGGCACGCACTACATCGGCGTCGTGACCATCCACCAGCATATCAATGCCTTTTTGCATAAAACCGTTGGAGATTTCGGCTTCTTCAAGGGCTAAAAAGCCGCCTTTTCGGGCAGAATCGGCAAGTTCAACGGCTTTTTCAATGAGTTCTTCAGCGTCCTCCTCCCGAAACTTCCGGATATATTTCAGCACCGTGCTAGCAGTTTTAACCACGAGACCATATTCCCCAAGGAACTCAC
>JBGTXC010000211.1:0-4603 GCA_041937835.1 Alteromonadaceae bacterium
GACTCGTCACTACGCTCACGTAGACTGCCCAGGACACGCTGACTACGTTAAAAACATGATCACTGGTGCTGCTCAGATGGACGGCGCGATCCTAGTAGTTGCTGCTACAGACGGTCCTATGCCTCAAACACGTGAGCACATCCTACTTTCACGTCAGGTTGGTGTACCTTACATCGTTGTATTCATGAACAAATGTGACATGGTTGACGACGAAGAGCTACTTGAGCTAGTTGAAATGGAAGTACGTGAGCTACTTTCAGAGTACGACTTCCCAGGTGACGACCTTCCACTAATCCAAGGTTCAGCTCTTAAAGCCCTTGAAGGCGAGAAGCAGTGGGAAGACAAGATCGTTGAGCTTGCAGAAGCACTTGATTCTTACATCCCAGAGCCAGAGCGTGACATCGATAAGCCATTCATCATGCCTATCGAAGACGTATTCTCAATCCAGGGTCGTGGTACAGTAGTAACTGGCCGTGTTGAAGCTGGTATCATCAACGTGAACGACGAAGTAGAAATCGTAGGTATCAAAGAAACTACGACTACTACGTGTACAGGTGTTGAGATGTTCCGTAAGCTTCTAGACGAAGGCCGTGCAGGTGAGAACATCGGTGCCCTACTACGTGGTACTAAGCGTGACGAAGTTGAGCGTGGTCAAGTACTAGCTAAGCCTGGTTCAATCCAGCCGCACACTAAGTTCACTGCAGAAGTATACGTACTTTCAAAAGATGAAGGTGGTCGTCACACGCCATTCTTCAAAGGCTACCGTCCACAGTTCTACTTCCGTACAACAGACGTAACTGGTGACATCCAGCTACCAGACGGCGTAGAAATGGTAATGCCAGGTGACAACATCAAGATGACTGTTGAGCTAATCTGCCCAATCGCGATGGACGAAGGTCTACGTTTCGCGATCCGTGAAGGTGGCCGTACAGTTGGTGCTGGTGTTGTAGCATCAATCGAAGAGTAATTAATACTCTTGATAAAAAGGTCGCTTAGGCGGCCTTTTTTTATGCCTGCAGGAAAGCGATGGCTGTTATTAAATGTGATAATTGCTCGCAAATAACCCGTGCATGTCAGTGTAAGAATAAACAAGAGGCCTTACGGCCTCACAGTTGGTGCTGGTGTTGGTCGAACATTGCGTCCTGCATGTTCGACATTTCCACCATCCATGGTGGTCATAGCTACAATCGAAGCGTAATTAATACTCTTGATAAAAAGGTCGCTTAGGCGGCCTTTTTTTATGCCTGTAAGAAAGTGACTCAGCCCCTGCCATGTCAATGCCAGAGTCTGCATGTTAAGGTATGCCTTTGATCTTGTTAGGCTGTGTAGGTCATGCTTTATATTCTAATTTTTATTTTTGCACTTTTAGGTGTGGCAGCAACCAGCTTCTGTCAATTCATCTACTTTCTATGGTTTAAAAACAGCTACCGTTTTACATACCTAGTACGCGCTGCAGTTGCCATCTTCATTGTGGTGATCATCAAGCTGGTGCTGAAATTTAGCTAATCCACCAAGGTACACTTTTCTTGCAGGCACAAAGCCACACTCGGCGCTTGCACACGACATGTCACATCTAATAACTCTAAATGCTGCTGGTGAATCGCCTCAGAATCAGACTTATTCACCGCGAGGTATTTAGCGCCTTGGGTGCAATCACTTTGTTCACTGTAGACTTGGCACTGATGACTTGCTTGGCAGCTTTGTAAGCTCATCAGCGAGATGGTGTTTTGTTGCTCTGGTGCACTGTTTGGCGCTATGTGCGTGCTACTGCAGGCAGTGATTAAGCTGCATGCCGCGATTGCAAAATACCGGATCATGATTGCTCAGGCCCCGCTACAGAGCAGCTTGAATTAACGCATTGCGCTTGTGGCAAGACTAAATGCTGGCAAATACCCATCATGTTGCCTAAGGATTGCAGCTGGCTTTCTGCTTTTGTAAGGCGATTAGCCACTGCGGTAACGTCACTTTCAGCATGTTGTTTGGTGGAAATAAGTACAAATGCGGCAGGGCCACCACAAGGGCGTTTGCCATAGCCAATCACTTTACATTGATTATCAGACTCACAGCTTTGATCTGCTTCAAATTGAGCCAGTGCTTCACGGTCTTGTGAAATTTGCTTTTTCAGTGCCACAAAATGACCTTTGTCTTGGGGAATGTCCCCTTCAGCGCGAGGGCTTTGTGAATGAGCTGGCTGACAAGCGCTTAAGAACAGTAATGCGGATGCAATGGAAATGAGTGGTTTCATGGTTACTCCTTGGCTAACCCGCCTTGGGTTAATTTTAATGGGTCGAGTAATGTTTCAAGCTCAGCACGTGTGAGTTCTGTTTCTTCTAGTGCCACATCCAAAATAGGACGCTGGCTGGCATAGGCTTTTTTAGCAATACTCGCTGCGCGATTATAACCAATCTTAGTGTTGAGTGAGGTGACTAAAATTGGGTTTTTATCTAATGCCAGATTGACCTGCTGATGGTTAACTTTAAATGAATCAATGCATTTGTCAGCAAGTAATCTAAGGCTGTTAGTTAAAATATGAATGCTCTCTAATTGGCAAAATGCCACCACTGGCAACATCACGTTTAACTCAAAGTTACCCGATTGCCCGGCCACACTCACACTCGTGTGGTTACCCATGACTTTCGCGCTGACCATGGCCGCCGCTTCTGGGATCACTGGGTTAACCTTACCCGGCATAATGGAAGAGCCGGGCTGAAGCGCTTCAAGCTCGATGTCTCCAAGCCCTGCTAACGGACCGGAATTCATCCACCTGAGATCGTTGGCGAGCTTCATGTGTGCACAGGCTAAGGTATTTAAACTGCCTGCCAATGCCACGCTAACATCTTGGCTGCCAATCCCAAAGAAAGGATTGTCACTGGGGCTAAAAGTAAGGCCTAGTGCTTTAGACAAGGCATCACATGCATCTGTGGCAAAATGCTGCGGGGTATTAACGCCAGTACCCACTGCTGTGCCCCCAAGGGGGAGTTGCACAAGTTGATTGAGGTGCTGGCTTAATAATTGGTGGCAATGAGCAAGTTGGCTGTGCCACGCCATTAACACTTGCGCAAAGGTGACTGGCATGGCATCCATTAAATGAGTGCGCCCAGTTTTTACCGTGGTTTTTAAAGTCTCTGCCTTAGTGCTGATCACCGTCATGGCATGTTCAAGAGCTGGGAGTAGCTCACCCGTTAGCCCTTTGGCGCAGCTGATTTGAATGGCTGTTGGGATCACATCATTCGAGCTTTGGCTCATGTTGACATGATCGTTCGGCAAGATAGCTTCGTTACTTTCCTTACTGGCGTGAGTCGCAATCACCTCGTTCACATTCATATTGGTGCTCGTGCCAGAGCCAGTTTGAAACACATCCACTGGGAAATGACTTGGGTCAAAGTTGGCTAATAAAACTTGGGTGCTGTGGGTGATGGCGCGATAAGCTGATGTATCTAATATGCCGGCTTGGAAGTTTGCTTGCGCAGCGGCTTGTTTAATGTGTAACACCGCCTTGATAAAGGCTTCAGGCAACACATAGGGACTAACCGTAAAATTGTTACAAGCGCGCTGAGTTTGTGCGCTATACAGTGCGTCAGTGGGGACCTTTACATCCCCCATGGAATCGGATTCTACTCGGTAGCTAGTCATAGGCCCTCCTTGATGACTAGCTTAGGAGAAAATGGTTAATTTATAAATGCTTAGCTTAATTAACTAGCCAGTAATGCCTCAAGGGATGGTTTGTAGCGGCGTGAAAAATTAAGGGTTTCACCATTTTTGAGTGTGACTATGTAGTCACCACTTTCCGTGGGTTTAATTTCAGCAATGGCTTTACTGCGCACTAAGGTAGAGCGGTGAATACGAATAAAGCCGGTGTGTGCTAATCGCGCTTCCATCGCGCTGAGGGTTTCACGGTGGAGTAAAGTGCGCTCATCACCTTCTAAATGTAGCTCCACATAATTACCGGCCCCCCCAATCCAGTTTATGTCACTTTGTTCAATAAAGCGGATGCGCCCGCCGTCCTTCACTATGATTTGCGGCGGTGTTTGGCTTTGCTTGATGTGTTTTGTTAATTGTTGAATCAGCGGCGTGGAATCCGGTTCAGGCCGTTGAAGCTGTTTAGTGAGCCTGTCAAAGGTTAATTGAAAGCGAGCGGATGAGACTGGAATCACTAAGTGATCTAACGCGCCTATTTCGAAAGCCAGTTGAGCTTTACTACTTGATTGACCTATGGCGATGATGTGTAACGTATGACTTAGCTCACTGCTTAAGCTGACAATGCGCTCAGAGGTTAAAAACTCAGAGTCCACAATAAGTACATGGGTTTTCATGGCGCGGCAGGCAGCAATGGCCTCATCGAGGGAATAAGCAATGGCATGCGCGCTGAGTTCACCGTATTGGCGTATCAAAGTTTGGATATTGGTACGAATTGCATCGTTTTTAGATGCAATAACAACTGAGTAACTTGCCATTTTTAACCTTATTATTCTTTGAGTGCTTAGTATCTGCTCATTATACGGCGGAAAATCCCCTGATTTTGCTTAAAAAACGTTAATCTTTGTAACAAAACGAAAGTGTTTACTATCTCTTTATGTATTGTGGATTAAGGGTTTGTTAAATT
>JBGTXC010000212.1:0-4582 GCA_041937835.1 Alteromonadaceae bacterium
GGTCAAAAATGGTAAATCAATGCCGCTTTCAAAGCTGTTGAAGCGCAGTGCTCTTGCAACTAGCTCTGAAATGGCTAGATAGCTGCTTGGCGAGGTCACTACTTGCTTACTGAGGTTAGTCGCGTTTTTGCCTGTGAACATGACGCCTACTGGAATATGAGTATTTTGGCTATTTGGGATTTCACGCATACCAACAATTTGCATTTTATCCCCTTTAAGAGCCGCACCATGCTCAGGCACCATAACGACCATGGCATTACGCCCTTGCTGCTCTAATTGGGCAACAAAATTGAGGATGTCGTTAAACAACATTTCAGCACGCGGCACATAACTTGCCACACTGTCTCGTTGACTGGTACGCCCAACAATACGGTTGCCATCATGAAGCGAAATGGTGTTGTAATAAAGCACGCGATTTTGCTGTGTTTCGTTGCTCTTATCTAACCACTTGTTAAATAAGCTGCGGTCACGATAGACCGGTGAGCCATCAAAGGCATATTGAGCCACATCCACATTCGCAAGGCTTAGTGGTTTTTCAGACACCATGCCTTTGTCACGAATGAGCCCAGAGAAATCATCAAAAAAGCCGGTGTGATTCATAGCAAAGTCTGTGGCAAAGCCAAGCTCAGCCAAGTTTTCCATAATAAAGCACTGTTTCGGCGGGTTATTAACGTAAAGCTCATCGTGGGTTGGTTGCCCACAACTAGCGCGTAATAAGCGCACCGCAGCAGGGCCTGAGTAGGTAGTGGCTGCGTTAAATTGTTTAAAGGTGACATCAAAGCGGTCAAACAAAGGGTGGTTTACTAAGCCGGCTACCGTTAAATCTTGCCAAGAGAGACTACAGACATTCAGTAAAATCACATCAAATGGCGCGCCATTAAAGCGTGATGGAAACTCAGTTTTAAGGGCACTTTGAGTTTGATAAAACTGTTCCAAACGCTGATCCAATGTCAGTTCAGCCGAACCAGCTGTGCTTTGTGTTTGAGTGGTAGCCAAGGGCGCTGTCGCCACAAGTGGCGGTGTGCTGGGTGTTTGAAAAAGGCTTAACTGCGACATCGCCATTACACCGTAGGCCACAATCGCAAACGAAGTAAAGCGCACCCATTTATTCAGCACCACAAAAGCTGCAATCGTTCCCCCAATCATCAGCCATTGATCTGGGCTAATAAATCGTCCAGCTAACTCCAACATATAGTTAAAGCTAAATTGCTCTAATAAGGCTTGGTTATCCAACATGCGTGAAAAAGGCGGTAAATATGAATCTTCATAGGCAAGCCAAGCTGCAAAAGGCACTAACACAACATGACGCAGCACATTCACAGCGTTTGGTAATTTAATGAGTAATGCCACTAACAGCAGGCCATTGAGCAGCACGTCAAACTCTATGGTGCCACGGTAAAACAACAGGCCTTTACCTAAAAAATATAAGCTCCATAGCCCAATCTCAGGGTGTAACTTTATCCCCTGAAAAGCAGGTTGCGCTTTTGAAGCACTACTCATGAATCATCCTTTTTATGCGGTTGGTATGGGGTCAGTACTTTATGACGAAAGGTCATACGCTTAAGAAAATCACGCAGTCGCCTTAAAGGCGCAACCAGCAGGATTGCCAGTAACACGCCTACGATCATGCCTAATACAAATAACAGGTTCATGATTGCGCCTCATCAGAAAGTAATAAGTTGGTTTTTTTCGCCCAGCGCCGTTCCACCTCATTAAAAGGGGATTGCAGCGCGCCTGCTTTATCATCGCTTGCGGGCAGTTGCGTAGACATACTGGCAAGTACGTCAGTTTGATCCCATTTCGCTATCAAATGAGGCTCGCTCATTAAGGCATCACATTGTTGGCGCACAAAAAATAAATCCGTAAACACGCTCGATGCTAAAAAGTAATGGCGCGCATCTAACTGAAATAAGCGCTTCAAGGCATTGGGCACATCTTGCTCGCGGCAAGCATGAAGGTATACGTAAATCGCCGAATCCGAATTAGTAAATACATCGCCATTACGGCTTAGTTTAAATAAACCTAAGGTGTGGCGCATGGATTGCTCTGGGGAGAGTTCAAATACCAGCAGTACACCGCTTACATCAAGCGCTTTTGCCGCTTCACTGTGAGTAAGCACATACTTTACAAATTCATCTGCTTTTTTATAACCACTGGGTAGGGCTTCTTGGTGAAGCTGCATGACATGATCAAACGACGGCGGTAATTGGCGATGCATCTGCACCCCTTGCACGCCTTCAATGTGAGTTAAAATGTGGCTCACGTTTTCCCCTTTTGGGATCACCGCATTAATGCCAACCGCTTGTAATAAACGTTCATCTTGGTAGCGCAAAAAGCCAGCCGTGTGCGCCACAATGAGTTTTGCTTTCACACCCATTTGCTTACGTAGTTCGTAACAACTGCGCGCCGTTTTAAGCACGTTTTGCGGTGCAGTTGAATCTAAGGTCATTAATAAGGTGGCGGCTTGGTACTTACTGGCCTTTAAATACACTTCGTCGTTATCACGGCACAGGATGACGTCTTTAGGAAGCTGCTCTGCAAACCTTTGTTCATTTAATAAGGTATTTGGGATGATTAACACATCGTCTGAGCCATCGTCTGGTGTGTCGCGGTCGTGCACAAGGGATGCATGGCTTTGCCACACAGTATGGGTTTTAGGCTGAGCATTAAACACTTCTTTTACATGACTAAGCTGCCCTTGCCCATGCCAAAATTCATAATGAGCTGTCACTAAACCGGCATGGTACTTTAAGTGCGCAAGGCCGCTAAACATACTTTGCGCTAATGCACCTTGTAACTCAGGCTGCTGGCTTACATCCCCACCGAGCGTTAATAAACAAGTAATGTTTTTGTTAAGGCATAGCTCGGCAAGGCGATTAAAAGCGTCAATCAGCTTACTTTTTGTAAGCCCTGCAAAAAAGTTGATGGGTAAATCAAAAATGAGTTTGCAGCCTTGGCTTTGTGGGTAGAAATCAAGCTCTGCAAATACGCTATTAATAAATTGCTCTGAAGCTTGGTGCTTGCCGTGCTTTTCTAAACTAAAGCTTTTTACCCGCCCACTTTGATGTAACTGCCATAACGAAAGATCTGTGCTTATCGCACTTTCAAAGAAGCCTGCCATATTCGGTGATACCATAAATAGGCTGGACGTATCGGCATCGACCCAGTGGCAGCTAAAGTCAAATAAGGTTTTAGCATGCTCACTGTGAACTAAATAAAGGCCGCCAGATTTAAGGTGTTTTAATTCTGGTTGGCTACAAGGTAAGTGCAAATAAGTCACTCGGCGTCCCTGAAATTGATAAACCCGTTAAGCTTGTGAATAAAAAGAAAATTGTTAAAAACAAAAGCTCATAATTTATTATTGTTTAGGGGGGTATTTTAATTATAATAACCCTCTTATGTCTACCAAGTGGCCCTTGTGTTTTCTAAATTGAGCGAAAAATGAATATTGATGTAAAAAATAAAACATTAAATACTACATCGCCTAAATCTCAAGCACCTGTCACATCAGTTGTGCCTGCAAAAGCGCACAACGACATTACTCACCTCTCAGCGCAGACTGGCTTTTTACAATCTGATTACATTGAAGTCGAAGAAAGTGCGGCACGCCGCGCCCTTATTTCGCGCTACCCATTTACCCGCGATATTTTCGCCAATGATGGCAAAGGCACGTCTTAATGCAGCGTATATTCATTCAGGGAGTGAAAGGAGGCGTAGGCACTACGGCCATCACAGCCAATTTAGCGCACAGTTTAAACCTTGCCGAAGAACGCGTTTTATGTGTGGATTTGGGTGACGATAACGACCTGAAACTTTACTTTGGCGTACCTTGGCAAGAAAGTGCAGGTTGGCATTTACAACAAGACTGGTTTGCTAATGTGTTTGAAAGCGAAGATGGCGAGCATGTATTGCCCTTTGGTGAGCAAGTACCTACTCACACTGAGTCGTACTTATCAGCTGTGAATGACATCATTAATCACCCTGAGCTTCTAAATAGCCGTAAAGCCGAGTGGTTGCTGTTTGATGTGCCCCATTACGTCAATCTTAATGCGCTTACTTTACAAAACGATGACATTGTCATCGTTGTGGCACAAGCGAACTTTAGTGCCATTGGTGCCATTCAAAAAAAATATCGCCTTCTCAATGAGTTAGCATGCAAACACACCATACTCATCAATAAGTATGATGCAACTGTGGCCACCGAAGAAAACGTGTATCGTATGATGCAGGCGCAATATCCGCAATTAGCACCGTGCTTTTTACATTATGATGCAGCCGTGAATGAATCATTGGGCTTTTATAATGTGGTTGCAAACTGTGCACCTAAAAGCCAATTTGTGGAAGATTTAGACGTGTTTGCCGCGTGGTTAATTAACTTAGGGAATAAGTTACGTCATGCGGGTTAATGGGGTTTTAAATCATTATAAAAAAGACTATCAAAGTTATTTTTTATTCTTTTTTAATAGATTTATAGCTTTTTTAATATCCTCTCTTTTTATTGTAAAAGTAATATCAGTTTCTCCTTTATCGGCAGAAGATGATTGTACTATCATGTCCAAATTGATCTCTTTCAAAGGTTTAA
>JBGTXC010000213.1:0-4578 GCA_041937835.1 Alteromonadaceae bacterium
TACAGCGTTTTTGTCGTTTCCTTCAAGCGGCTGCGGGCGCTTATAATACTTATTTAAAAACTCAGTGCAACACAAAACCGTGGTTTTTTTTCGTTTTTATGTCTACTTGATTAATTTTACGGCGCTTTCGTGCATCCATGCACAAGTGATTAACATTATTGCGCTTTTCGGTCCTTCGCCAGCTTCGCAGCGGTCGAATCTGGGTATTCTTTAATAAGCAGATCAAAGGTTTGATTTGCCTCTGCAACGCGGTTTTGTTTTTGCAATAAACCGCCTAATTTTAATAAGGCATCCGCGCGCTTGTTTGATTCTGGGTGATCATTCACCACAGTTTCAAAGTGTGTCATCGCACCTTTCACATCATCTTTAATGATGCGCAGCTGACCAAGCCAGTAATGTGCGTTTGGAATATAGACAGAATTTGGGAAAGCTGTGATAAAGGCTTCAAATTCTGGGATAGCTTGGTCGTAGCGCTTATCTTTCATGATGAGCGCCACGGCTTTATCGTACGCTTCGTTTTCACTTAAATCGCTACTCACAGTTAAAGGCGTGCTTGCCGTTGTTGCCCCTGGCAACACAGGCGTTGCAGGTGCACTGTAGGCTTTTGCGACGCGCTCTTCAATTTCTTGATATAACTCGCGCTGACGATTAAGCAGTTGCTCTAAGCGATAAGCGTGCTCTTCTGTGGTACCACGTAAGTCGCTCACTTCTTCTTGCAAGATAGTCAGCTGTTGTTGCAGCTCAAATTGCAGACGGTTACGTTGGCTCAGCATGTTTTCTAATTTAGTAAGACGTGCCTCTAAACTAGATGGGTTCATTGCAGCCTCAGAAACAGGAGCGGGAGCAGCCCACACTTGGGTGCTCCCGCTCAACATTAAGGCTGCCAAAATTGTGTATTTCGGCATATTAAATCCTTAAACCTCGGTATGGATTAGTAAACCAATACCGCACGACGGTTTTTAGCAAATGCTTCTTCCGTGCGTGTTTTAACCATTGGCTTTTCTTCACCGTAACTTACTACTGAAGTTTGGTTAGCAGAAACACCTAGGCTTTGTAAGTATTTTTCAACTGACTTAGCACGACGCTCACCTAGCGCAATGTTGTACTCAGGCGTACCGCGCTCATCTGCGTGACCTTCGATCAGTACTTTTACTGACGGGTTAGCAACTAGGAATTCAGCGTGTGCTTCAAGCAGCTCAACGTACTCACCTGATACTGTTGACTTGTCGAAGTCAAAGTAGATGATTTGTTGCTGACGTAGCGCTTCGTATTTCTCTTGACGGATTTCTTCAGCCGTCTTTTCGCGCGTCATCGTTTCTACTTCAACAGTGTCGTTAGCCGTTTCAGTTTGTGCAGCTTGGTTAGTTTGCTGCGCAGCACCTTCGTCTACGTTTGAAGACGAGCTACAAGCTGCCAACGTCATGATAGGCAAAGCGACAAACATGCCTTTAAGTAGTTTATTTAGTTGCATTTGAGTTGATTCCTATTTCTCAGTTTTGAAACCAGCACCTGTTAATTATAAAAACGGTGACCATGCAGGGGCTTTCACTTGGCCGTTCAAGGCGGGTAAACGTGCTTTAAAACGTCCATCCATTGAAACCAGTGCAAGCACCTGTTTGTTATTGTGTAATGTACTGTAGATGATCATCGAACCATTGGGAGCAATGCTCGGTGACTCATCCAAGCGCGTTTTCGTTAAAATTTGAAACGCACCTGTTTTTAACTCTTTTTTGGCAAGATGATATTGGCCGTATGTACGGTTTACCATGACCAGTTGTTCACCGTCTGGGCTAATGGACCCTGCAAGGTTCATATCACCATCAAAGGTCAAGCGTTTTTTCCTGCCAGTTTTCAAATTTAACTTATAAATCTGAGCATTACCACCCCTTTCGGACGTAAACACAATTTCTTCACCATTTGGGTGCCAGCTTGGCTCAGTATCAATACTGCGATGACGAGTGAGGCGTTTTACGGCTTTATTTTTGAGGTTCATGACATAGATGTCTGTGGCACCAATCGCTTCTTTTGAAAGCACCATTAGCAGCTTAGTACCATCGGGTGAAAACTGAGGCGCACCATTAATACCCGGGAAAGACGTTAGCTTTTCACGCTTACCAGTGTAAATGTCTTGAATGTAAATTTGGCTTTGGCGATTTTCAAAGGTCACATAGGCCAGTTTAGTGCCATCCGGTGACCAATTTGGCGACATTAAAGGCTCCTTCGAGCGCAGTAACACTTGCTCGTTGTAACCATCGTAATCTGCAACAACCAGCTGGTATGGTTTGTCGTCATCATCACGCACAATCACATACGCGATTTTAGTTAAGAACGCACCGCGCTCGCCGGTTAAGGCTTCATACACCACATCACTGATGCGGTGGCCGTAACGACGGAAGCTGTCACTGGTGATAACCGTTTTACGGGCATCAAGAATGTGGTCTTGGCTTTTCATCAAACGGCCATTGCTCAGTACTTGAGTTTGCCCACCTGTGATTTGGCCACGTAGTACATCAATCAATTGGTAGCTCACTAAATAGCGTCCGCCTGGTTGTTGCTCTACATTACCTACAACGATGGCTTCAACCCCTTCGCTGACCCAAGCACCGTAGTCCACGTCTGAGTCGACACTTGGGCGCTGCGGCATATTAATGGCAGCAATTGGGTTAAATTTACCGCTACGGCGTAAATCCGCTGCCACGATTTCGCTGATGCGCAGTGGCATTTCACCCACACCTTGGTAGCTAAATGGCACCACAGCGATTGGGCGCGCACTGTCTACCCCTTCGGTAATGACAATTTCAAGGGCCGCATGGGCTGTGCTTGCAAACCACACACACAAGGCGGCAAGTAGCATGTTTAACCGTTTAAACATCACGCGTTAAATCTCCGGTTTAATGGTTAAGTTAATGTTTTTAAGCTGTTCAAATACCATAGGGTCTTTTGAAACTGGCAAGCGGTCTGTCATGCGTACGGCACGCAGTGCCGCTTCACACACCAGTTTATCACCGCCTTGTGGCGTCACACTGGTGACAAGACCATTAAAGGCAAGCTTTAAATTAAGCTTACATTGTTTGCCTTTCATCTTTTCATCAATCAAAAGGTTTTGCTGAATGCGCCCCATGATCATGGCTTTGTATTTTTCGACTTCCGTTAGCGCTTGTTGCTGACGCGCACGTGTTCGCGCAGCTTGCTCCATCGCCAATTGCTCTTGCAGTAGTTGCTCGGCAAGAGCCTTTTGCTTAGCTTCTTCGGCTTTACGTTTGGCAATTTCAGCTTGGCGCTTGCGCTCAGCTTCGGCTTTTTTCAGTGCCTCTTCTTCCGCTTGACGCTTCTTCTGAGCATCTTGGGCAGCTTTTTCTTCCGCGAGCTTTTGCTTACGTAGAGCTTCAGCCTTAGCTTGCTCTTGTTTTTGTGCTTGCTTGGCTTTTTTCGCAGCTTCATCTGCTTTTTGCTTTTCGCGCTCTTTGCGTTTGCGCTCAGCTTCTAGCTTTTTAATGCGACGAGCCTCTGCTTCACGCTCTTTGCGCGCTTGCTGAGCACGTTTTTCTAAATCTTTAATGCGCTGTTGCTCTTGGGCTTTTTTCTTCGCATCTTCTGCTTTTAGAGCCTCAATGCGTTTGGCCACAGCATCGGCGTCCACAGCCATGGCTTCAACCGCCTGTTTCTGTGGGTTAGCTGGGGCATTCAAAGTCACTTCCATGACTTTAGGTTGGCTTGGTGAAAACTCAGCACTGGCCACTAAAACCACAATTAGCACCACATGAAGCGCCGTCGATTTACCAAGAGCAGTTAAAAACGTCTGATTCATGAGTCAAAGGACTCCGTCATTAAACCAACCGATGGTACACCCGCATTTTTCAAAAAATCCATCATCAGGAGCACTTCTTGATAAGACACTTTGCCTGAGCCTTTGATCATCACTGGGGTTTCTGGGTTTTTATCGAGCGCCAGTTTCACTTGAGCGGCAATGTCGATGGCATCCATTGGGCTTTCAGGGTCGATACCAATCGAAACGTAATAGTTACCTTCAGCATCAATGGACACAATAATCGGCGGCGCGTCTTTGGTTTCAACTAATTCAGACTTTTCCATTTTAGGCAGGTCTACTTTTACCCCATGGGTAATAAGCGGTGCCGTTGCCATAAAGATGATTAAGAGCACTAACATCACATCGATGTAAGGCACCACGTTAATTTCTGCTAAGGGGCGCCGGCGTTTTCTTTGGTACATGGCGCGTCCTTATTGGTTAGCGTGATTTGGGTTTGCTTGAGCAGCTTGGCGGTTCAAAATGTTTGAAAACTCTTCCATAAAGTTGCCATAGCTAGACTCAATACGCTCAACCGAGTGGGCAAAACGGTTATAGGCAATGACCGCAGGAATAGCCGCGAATAAACCCATTGCGGTTGCAATCAACGCTTCGGCAATACCCGGCGCAACCATTTGCAATGTGGCTTGCTTAACCTCACCCAACGCGATGAAGGCGTTCATGATCCCCCACACAGTACCGAATAAGCCAATGTATGGACTGATTGAACCCACAGTTGCTAAAAAGCTTAAACTGTTTTCAAGTTTGTCGAC
>JBGTXC010000214.1:0-4566 GCA_041937835.1 Alteromonadaceae bacterium
AGACGCTTTATCACGCCCCAGAAGATGAAAACCCATTTACACTACAACTGTTAGATCCCGCTATTTTAGCCGCAGAAACAGGCATCCATGTGGTCAGTGATTTTCGAGCTATGGATATGGCACTAGGGGGGCAAGGCGCGCCGTTAGTGCCGCCATTTCATCAAAGTTGTTTTGAGGATACCTTAATTGCGGGTTCCCCATGTGTTGGGGTGATAAACCTGGGTGGCATCGCTAATGTCACTTTATTTCAACCTTCATTGTGCGGCTTTGATACTGGGCCTGCAAACACCCTAATGGATACGTATTGCCAGCATGCGTTTCAGTGTGACTTTGATGAAAATGGCTCGTTTGCCCAATCAGGTACTTTGGATGAGGCACTACTTAAACGCTTACTTGAAGATCCCTTTTTCACTCAAGCGCCCCCAAAAAGCACAGGTCGTGAATATTTTAACTTAGCTTGGTTACAAAAAAAGCTAACGCCAAACACGCGCCGTGAAGATGTACTCAATACCCTCACTGAGCTAAGTGCCATCACAGTCGCTGAGGCGTGTAAAACCAGCCTACCTGAGCAAACAGGCACGTTGCTTTGTGCTGGCGGCGGTGCCAAAAACCCGTATTTTATGGTACGCCTTGCTCATCATCTTGCGCCATTCAAATTAGCGCTATTAGATGAGGTAGGTATGGATGCCCAACACCTTGAAGCTTTGGCATTTGCTTGGCTTGGTGCTAAACGACTTTGCCAACAGCCCAGTAATGCCACTTCAGTCACAGGTGCTCGCCAAGCGGCTTCGTTAGGCTGTGTGACATTGGCACCTGGCAAAACCTTAAATCACATAGATTATATTTCATGCTTCGACCTTTTATCTTAGGCTTAGGTCTAATGACGAGTACCGTTATGAGCGCCACTTTAGAGCAGCGCATTGCGCAAAAAATCATGTTGGACTTTCGCTACAGTGAAGATGCCAACGGCAAATTACAGGGTGTGACCCAACTAACCCAATGGCAACGTGAGTTACTCACAGAACTCCCACCGGCTGGGGTAATATTATTTAGCGAAAACATCACATCGCTAGAGCAAGTCAGCGCATTAAACCAAAGCATTCAAGCGCAAGCGCCAAAAGGGTTACCCTTTTTCATCGCCACAGATCAAGAAGGGGGCCGCGTTGCCCGCTTACCTCGAGCGCAAACGCCTAGTTATGCTGGCAATATGGCAATGGGTGCCACATATCAAACTCATGGTACGGATTACGCGACAAAGGTGTATGCGGCACTGGCTGAGCCATTAAAAGCCACAGGGTTTAACGTCAATTTTGCTCCCACTGTGGATGTCAACAACAACCCAGACAACCCGGTGATCAACATTCGCAGTTTCGGCGAGTCTGCCAAAGAGGTGGCAGCGCTTGGCTTAGCGGCCAGTCATGCACTCGAAGACAGTGGCGTATTAAGCGCCATTAAACACTTCCCTGGCCATGGTGATACCCACACAGATAGCCACACAGGGCTGCCATTAGTTAGCAAGTCAAAAGCTGAGTTAATTCAAACCGAGCTATATCCGTTTCAACATATCATCGCCTCCCATCAACCCAGTATGGTGATGACGGCGCACATGCAATTTCCGGCACTTGATAACACCACACTGGTGAATAAAGCGGGGCAAACTATGGTGCGCCCGGCCACCATGTCACATAAAATTCTCACCGAATTGTTGCGCCAAGAGTTCGGCTATTCCGGTTTGATCATTACTGACGCCCTAGACATGAAAGGGATCAGTGACTTTTTCACACCAAGCCAAGCTGTGATTGAAACCTTTAAAGCAGGTGCAGACATCGCGTTAATGCCTATTGCACTGCGCTCACAAGACGATTTAAAAGCATATCGCGCGCTCATTAAAGACGTTGCCAAAGCAGTTGAACGAGGCGAATTGAGTGAAAAAGACCTTACCACCTCGTACGATCGAATTCGCATTACCAAAGCGTCGCTTCATCACAATGCAAGCGCACCTAAGCCGTCACATACGACACCTGACGCGCTTAAACTTCATAATGCCTTACTCCATGATGCCATCACCTTAGTGCATAACGATGGCGTACTACCCCTTAAGCCTGAGCAAACTGTGTTCGTTGCCATGCCAGACCCACGTTTATGTAGTGCCATGCAACATGGCTTACATAAAGCAGGCCTTTCGAAGTCGCATTGCCACTCATTACTGAATGAACTCGATAAAGACACTCACAATCAACTTAGTCACAGTGATGTGCTTTTAATTGGCAGTATTCAACCTAAACCAAGCCCAGTAGAGCTAGGTGGTGTTGAAGACTGGCAAGCACTAAAAGCCGCAATGGCACAACAAGTTCATGTACCTAAACGTATTCATGCGCTCATAAAACATGCGCAATCGGCACAGGTTCCTGTGATTTATACCGCGCTGCGTGCCCCGTATGAGTTGGCCGAAATCAAAGATGTTACGAATGCCAGCATTGCAACCTATAGCTATCAGGTTGAACAGTCTGAGCAAGGTGCGGTGTTTGATGTGCTGGCACAAAAGCTTATCTCAAATGATTTTCAAGGCACGCTTCCTGTCAGTATTAAGGCAAAGCCATGAATCTTAATTGTGATTTAGCCGAAGGCGCCCCAGGTGATGAGGAGATATTCCCTTTACTGGATTATGCCAATATCAGCTGTGGTGCCCATGCAGGCGATGACGCCTGTATCAATGCAGCTTTAAAGGCAGCTAAACTGCATCAAGTCAGTGTGGGGGCGCATCCAAGCTACCCAGACCGCCCTCATTTTGGCCGCCGCTCTATGACGCTCAGTGATGAGGCTCTAAAAGCCACACTCAAAGCACAGCTGGCCCATTTGACCAATTTAGCGGCGCAAAACGGCATTACCTTAGAGTACGTGAAACCCCATGGCGCACTTTACAATGACATCATGGCGAGTGAAGCTAAAAGCATGCAGTTTTTTAAGGCTATGAGTGGCATCCAATCGCCTAAAACCATCATGGTGCAAGCCAATCGATTAAGTGAAAACAGTAAACGTTTTGCGGACGCTTTGGGGTTTCAATTGATATTTGAAGCCTTTGCCGATAGGCGCTATTTACCTGATGGTCGCTTAGTAGCTCGCTCAGAAGAAGGCGCAGTACTCACAAAAGCAGAAGCACTTGAACAAGCCAAAGCATTGATTGCAAAGCGCCCTATCACAGCACTGGGTGGCAGCCCCTTGTTACTTCAAGCAGACACCTTGTGTGTGCATTCAGATACCCCGGCAGCCATCGCACTTTGCCGCGAAATTTATCACGTACTTCATCCTAAACGGTTGATTTAGCAGCAAAAGCCTCCTAAGTTACTGAGACAAAATAAAAGGAGGCACTGATGCGCCAATTAACACTACTGAGCCTTGCTTGGCTTTTACCAAGTACGCTGGCAATCGCTAGCAACGCTGAGCCAAACACCCTCAAATTAGAAGACGTCTTTACGTTAGAATACGCCAATCAAATTGCACTCTCCGCCAATGGTGACACCGCATACTTTGTGCGCAACCGCATGGACATCCAGTCGGACCGCCAAGTCAGTAATATCTGGCAGGTAGATACTCAAACTAAAGTGTTACGCCCAGTCACCTCTGGGTTATACAATGACTGGTCACCAAAATTGTCTCCTGATGGCAGTCGTATCGCGTTTATCTCAGACCGAGACGGCAAACCGCAAATTTTCATCAAGTGGCTTGATACCGGCGCATTAGCACAAATCAGCCACCTTGATACATCGCCAAGCCAGCTGCTTTGGTCTCCCAATGGCAAACACCTTTATTTCCAACGTTTTGTAGAAAAAGCCAAACAAGGCAAAGTGTCACTACCGGGTAAACCCAAAGGCGCAAAATGGGCTGAGCCTGCCCGTTATATTGATGATGTGTACTATCGCTTTGATGGAGCGGGATACGCCAAAGCAGGTAATACCCATGTTTTTCGCATTAGTAGCGAAGGCGGAAATGCCACCCAGATCACCCATGGTGAGTTTGATCACAGTGGCAGCATGAGCATTAATAGCCAAGGCGACACCCTCTATTTGAGCGCCAATCGTCATGCAAACTGGGAGTATGCGCCGACGAACAGCGAAATTTATCAGATTGATTTACAGCAAAGTCCAGCCAAAATCACAGCCATCACAGATCGTGTCGGTCCCGACACCTCTCCGAGCATTTCGCCCAATGGCCGCTACCTTGCATACACAGGGTATGACGATAAAAAGCGCAATTACGAAAACGCCGATGTTTATTTAAAAGATTTAAAAAGCGGTAAAACGCAAAACCTGACGCAAGACCTAGACCGCAACATCGAAGCGGTACAATTTGCTAAAGACGGCAGCGGTCTTTACTTTCATTATGATGATCAAGGTAAAACTACCTTGGCATTTACCCGATTAAACGGGCAGCGCAAAGTGCTGACAGACGCCATTGGTAGTACCGCTATGGGGCGCCCTTATTCAGGGGGGCATTATGCAGTAAGTGATACAGGCCATGTGGCCTTTACCCTTGCTGATGTCAATCGCCCTGCGGATGTGGCGCTAT
>JBGTXC010000215.1:0-4498 GCA_041937835.1 Alteromonadaceae bacterium
GCTGGACCCAGAAGACCCAAGCACAGGCTGTACTGTGACCAATTCCATTATCTCAAACCAATTGGGTGAGATATATGTGGATGTAACCAGCACCCAAAGTGGTGATGGCATTGACGCGGCCTTTGTTGAAGTACAATCAAGCCTAGGTAATGTATTACCATCTTCTGGCACTGCAATTACCGATGCTCAAGGTGTGGCACTATTAAAGCTGCAGCCGGGTAACGAAGGCGGTGCAGGGCGCATTACGGTAACGGCGAAAGACATCAGCAAAGAAAGTGTGTTCTCTGTGGGCCAAACTGGCATCAGCTTAACGGTTGATAACGGCCTTCAACAAGATACCGACGGTAATGACATTGCGCTTAAAGCCGGTGGCAGTACCATCATCGAAGTGACGTTAACAGATGATGCAGGTAATGCCTTTAACACGCCAACCGAAGTAGAATTCCAATCTACCTGTAGCGCGTCAAACCAAGCGATTATTGACTCACCTGTGACGTCATCAGGTGGCGTCGCAACCTCTACATACCGTGCAACGGGCTGTAAAATTGATGACGTTGTGAGTATCACAGTGGAGTCTGGCGGTCAGAACTTCAGCGCGCAAACAACCATTCCGGTTGAAGAAGCGCCAGCGCAATCACTTCGTTTTGAATCTGTTTCAAACAACTTTATTGCCTTACCGCCAGGTGAAGGTGGTTTACCAACTCAGTCTATCGTGAAATTTGCTTTACTTGATGCTGAAGGGCAGCAAGTGTCTCAAGCACGTATTGATTTCCGTTTAGCTTCTACAACAGGTAAAGCCTCTTTAACTCAAGCAACGGCATCCACAGATAACGCAGGCATTGTACAAACCACTGTGCAAGCGGGTGTGATCCCAGGTCCTATCGTAGTACAAGCCTGTTATGTGCCAGATTCTGCTTACGATGAAAGCGCCAATGAAGATGCAACTTGTTGGGTTGAAGAATTTGACCGCTGTGATGTGACAACGCCTCCGGCAGATTGCCCAAGCGGTGGTTTAAAGCTTATTCCACTGGCTGAGCAAATCAGCTCTGTGTCTTCAAGCATGACGCTTACCTCAGGCGTGACGGATCAAAACAGCTTTGATGCCTCTCCTAATGAGCTAAACCTTAACGCCCTTTATTACAACGGCGTGAGCACTGACATCACAGTGTACTTTGGTGATCAGTTCAATCAGTTTAACGCGGATGGCGTAGCGGCAACGCTGATTGCTGAAGCCGGTGCCATCGGTTCAATTGGTGGCTCTGAGAATGGTGGTACCTTTGAATGTATTACAGACGATGCATTTTGTACTGCTCAGTGGCGCTCACAAGGCGATCGTCCATTTTACGATGTGAAATGGGGTAACCGCATCGGTGAGATTGATGGTAACAGTGCCACAACAGAAGGTGTGAACCCGAAAACTGGCCAAGTAAACTGTGATCCTTACTTTGGTGCAGCAGCGCCTTGTATCAATGGTTTAACTCGTGCCAAAGACGACCCTAATGGCGTTGTGATGGGCGGTCGTGTGACCATTTTGGCTTACGCGCTAGGCCAAGAGAACTTTGTTGATAAGCAAAGCACGGATACCCAAGAGCGCCAAGTTGGTATCTTTGATATCGGTGAATTCTATGCACCGTTTGACCTAGACACTGCATTCATTGATTACAACGAAAACGGTGTCTTCGATGGTGTAGAGTGTGGCGGTACGCCAGATGAATGTGCGCCTGCTAACTCAAACGGCGGCCATGATGAAATCTGGTTCTCAAGTAATGGTTCAGGCCGTTACGAAACGCCAGATGGTAAATATAACGGTTTATTATGTTCACAAGAGGCAGAAAATGCTGGTGAGTGTAATAAAGAGCTAGTTCACGTGCGTCGTAGCTTTGAGATTGTCATGTCAGGTGATAACCCATACGTACGTTTTGCCGTGCCGCGTGGTACAGCAACCTGTGGTGCGATTGCTAACATGAATACCGAAGCGTCAGATCGTGATGACTTCTGTGATATCGATAGCATTGATGTGTCATCAGGTAATGCAGGCTCAGTGATCTACATCTTCTACACAGATGAATTTGGTAACCCATTACCAGTAGGTACTGAAGTAACTATCACAGCAAGTAATGGTGAAGTTGACGTACTTAACTTGTCATCGCCAGTTGCCAACACCACGTCAGATAAACCTTCTGTTGCGGCTGTGTATGTGGGACCTGAAACACAAGGTAACCAAAAACTCAGCGGTAGCTTGACGATTAACTTCAAAATCCCAAGCGGCACAGAGGGTGGCACAGGTAAAGAGGTGTCACAAAGTATCTCGGTGTTAGATAACCAATAAGTAAAAAAGCCAACCATTAGGTTGGCTTTTTTTATGACCCTCTTCTAGTTTGTTTATTTTTAACGCAAGTATTGGTTAATAAAGCAGTATTTGCAGCCGCTCGTCCATTTAAAGCTTGTCAGCATGCAGGATTGTCGATATACCTATAAAAAGGAACGACATTTTTTCATGCCAAGTAAACACGCTAAGTGTTAAGAAAGACGGCATCATTAACAAGATTCATAGGCAATTATGGGCAAATCGCTAGTCATCGTAGAGTCTCCTGCGAAAGCCAAAACCATTAATAAATACCTAGGCACTGATTTTGTAGTGAAATCTAGTGTGGGTCACATTCGTGACTTACCGACCTCAAGTAACAAAAACAAACCTGCTGCGACTAAAACCCCAGCGGAAGTTCGTAAGATGTCACCTGAGGAAAAGGCCGCCTATCGTAAAGCCCGTGATTACCAAAATCTCGTGGCGCGTATGGGCATCGACCCAGAAAATGGGTGGGAGCCACACTACGAAGTGTTACCGGGTAAAGAAAAGGTGGTGGATGAGCTTAAAAAATTAGCTAAAAAAGCAGACACCATTTACCTAGCAACGGATTTGGATAGAGAAGGGGAAGCCATTGCATGGCACCTCGAGCAAATCATTGGTGGTGAGCCAGACAAATACAAACGTGTGGTGTTCAACGAAATCACCAAAAACGCCATCCAAACCGCATTTGAAAAGCCAGGTGATGTCAATACCGACATGGTGAATGCGCAACAAGCTCGGCGCTTCTTAGACCGTGTGGTTGGTTTTATGTTATCGCCGCTGCTTTGGCAAAAAGTAGCGCGTGGCTTAAGTGCGGGCCGTGTACAGTCCGTAGCTGTGCGTTTGTTGGTAGAGCGCGAGCGCGAAATTAAAGCCTTTATCCCGGAAGAATTTTGGGATATTCACGCAGATACCCAAAAGAGCGACCAAGCTATCCGCTTATTGGTCACCAAAGAGGCTGGAAACGCATTTAAGCCCCTAAATAAGGGTGACGCGCATGCTGCAACTAAAAAGCTTGAGCAGGCCGCTTACAGCGTCTCTAACGTTGAACAAAAGCCGAGCAAGTCAAAGCCTAGTGCGCCATTTATTACCTCGACTATGCAACAGGCGGCCAGTACTCGCCTTGGCTATGGCGTGAAAAAAACCATGATGTTGGCCCAGCGCCTCTATGAAGCCGGTCACATCACTTACATGCGTACCGACTCAACCAACTTGTCAAACGATGCCATTGCTATGGCCCGTGACTACATTGACGCTGAGTTTGGCGGTAACTACTTACCAGATAACCCAATTTCATACAGTGCCAAAGAAGGCGCGCAAGAAGCGCACGAAGCCATTCGCCCTTCAAATGTACGTGTGCTTTCCGGTCATTTAGATGGCATGGAAGCAGATGCTAAAAAACTCTATGAGTTAATCTGGCGTCAGTTTGTGGCCTGCCAAATGGTGCCTGCTGAATACAAGCTCACCACAGTCACGGTTGCTGCCGGCGACTTCGAGCTTAAAGCCAAAGGCCGTGTATTAAAATTTGATGGTTGGACAAAAGTACAACCACAAGTGCGTAAGAAAAACGAAGAAGAGCAGCCGCTACCTGAGCTAGCAGTTGGAGATACGCTGGACTTACTCGCTGTTGATCCTAAACAGCACTTTACTAAGCCGCCTGCACGTTTCTCAGAAGCCTCTTTGGTTAAAGAGCTGGAAAAGCGTGGCATTGGCCGTCCTTCAACGTATGCATCGATTATTTCTACTATTCAAGATCGTGGTTATGTGCGCGTCGAAAATCGCCGTTTCTTTGCCGAGAAAATGGGTGAAATCGTGACTGACCGATTAGTAGAAAACTTCACTGATCTACTCAATTTTGACTTTACCGCCAAAATGGAAGATCGCCTCGATAAAATCGCCATGGGCACTAAAGATTGGAAGCACGTGCTCGATACCTTCTACGCAGACTTTAACAGCAAGCTTAACAAAGCTCAGTTAGAGGAAGACGAAGGCGGCATGCGCCAAAACCAAATGGTGGAAACGGACATCGACTGCCCAACGTGCTCACGCAAAATGGGGATTCGTACGGCATCCACTGGGGTGTTCTTGGGCTGTACAGGGTATAACTTACCGCCGAAAGAGCGTTGTACTCAAACCATGAACTTGGTTCCT
>JBGTXC010000216.1:0-4497 GCA_041937835.1 Alteromonadaceae bacterium
AGTGTTTTAAAACTGCGGGAGCGAACCTCGTAGGTTCGGCTTTCAACACTGCCCGCGTTAGCCATTCTTTTCAATATACTGATTAGAATGAACAATAAACCGACATTGAGTCGGTTTTTTTGTGGCTGTAATAAAGTGAGTGTTTTAAATCTGCGGGAGCGAACTTTATAGGTTCGGCTTTCAACACTGCCCGCATACGCCACCTTTTACTAAATGAAAGATGAACTATAAACCGACATTAAGTCGGTTTTTTTGTATCTGTAATAAAGTGAGTGTTTTAAAACTGCGGGAGCGAACCTCGTAGGTTCGGCTTTCAACACTGCCCGTATACGCCATCTTTTACTAAGTTAAAAGATGAACAATAAACCGACATTAAGTCATTTTTGTGCCTGTAATAAAGTGAGGGTTTTCAAACTAAAGGTGTGCTTTTCAGGGCTCCTAATCTGCTCATATCCACTGGTAAACCTCAATCTCACAAAACGTGTCTAAATGCAGTTTTAAGTGACTTACTGAATACACCTTTGTGGTTGGTTAAATGCCAAGAAGAAGGCTTTCAGGAAGCGCCCTAGAGGGATGGCGGAGTAACACTGTGGTATGTGAGTGGAAAGGCTTAGAGGTAGCGCAAATAGAGCAATAAAAAACGCCTCTAAATAGAGGCGTTTTTGGTTTGCTTACGTTGTTACTTAAATTAGTTAAACGTAATGCCCCAACTGTTTAATGTGCCAACATCTTGGTTATAGTTGTCACGTGCAATTAGTTCCCAAGTGCCTTGTGTCGCACCTGATACTGAAATCGCATACGATGCAATTACATTATCAGCGCCGTCACGGCCATCTTTTGATTTCAGGGTGTACTGCAACCCTGCTGGGCTAACAAGCGTTAAGCTGATGTCGCCACGGTATGTGTGGCTGATGTTTACATCTACAGTCGCTGTGCTTGCAGTGCCTGTGTAGCTAACGTCAAGTAGGCTCGTCATGCTGCTGTTGTCAGGAATCGCAGTGGCTTGCGTATTTTCAAAGCTGGTTTCAACAGGTGCTGGTGCCGGCTCGCTTGGTGTGCTTGTGCCACCTGCAAATGACTGACCTGCGTTCACAGCGCCACGTGAGTGGTTTGTCAGTGTCCACGTGAAGTCAGATGCTTTAGTGCCTGTACCCGTTAACTGGATTGCATAACCTACAGGTGTAGATGATGTTTCGCTTACGCCTACATCGTTAGATGTCATGCCTGCTGCTGCGCCATCAGTGGCAGTCATAGTGCCTTCGTAGCTGATGAACTGCTTAACTAGACCCGCGTTATCAACTAAGGCAATACCGTCTGGCGCGCCATTTTGTAGGCCGCTGATAGCAAAGTTAAGGGTACCAAAGCCATTCGCTTGATCAGGGATGGTGCCTGAAAGCGTTACTGTTTTATACACAGTGCCGCCATTGCCGTTGTAAGCAAGAATCTGCCAGCCTGAAAGGTTAGTGCCTGCTGTGCCTGCAACTTCAACACCTTCGTTTTGGTCTGTGCTGCTGTTGTCGTAATGGAACTCATTGATCCATACATCCACAGAAGCTGGTGCGCTTGGCGTGCCATTTACTGTGTTTGATGCAGCTGATTCATTGTTTGATGAATCAAGCGCAGTGATTTGGTAGTAATACGTTGTGCCAGCAGTAAGACCTGAGTCGTTAAAGCTAGTTGCAGTTGTATTAGCTACTTGGCTAAAGCCTGATGTCGCATTGGTGCTGCGATAAATGCTGTATGAAGCAAGGTCTGATTCCGTGTTAGCTGCCCAAGTTAGGCTTACAGAGCCAGTACCTGATGTTGCGTTAAGACCAGTTGGTGCGTTTGGCGCTGTGGTATCAGAGCCGCCAGTGCCGCCACCTAAGCCGCTACAGCTGCTTTCAAATACACATGCAACGTACTCAGGGTGATCGATAAACGGGTTACGGTTACCTTGATACTGGAAAATAGCATCGTTACGGCGACGCTCAAAGTCGTCAACTGGATCAGCATGGTGCCATGCTAATAGGGTTGATCTCAGGCCCATGTAAGCCACTGACTCATTACCACCTGTTTTAGAGGCTTCAATCAGGTTACGGTCGTCAGTTAGAATCAAATCTGGTTCTAAGTTACCCGTCACACCGTGCATACCGCCTTCATAACGTACTGCAAGGTATAAAAGAGCACGTGCCACATCACCACGGCGCGCAGGCCATGTTTGCCATGAACCCGTTGAACCTGAGCCAGTTGTTAAGTTTACGTCTTGTGCTGAACCACCGCGATTATTGTTATTGTCGGTTGGTTTGCTTGAACAGCTTTCATAACAAGGAGCGTAAGGCTTGTTTGAACGGCTTGAGTTGTAAGAGCTATTGGCAATGAAAAGGTGGTGGAGGTCAGTGTAGGCAAGGTTGCTGCTGCGATCGGTTGGGAAACCGTATGATTTAGGCCAGCTGTGCTCGCGATTATAGTTAGTATTACCGCCGCCCACTTTTGCGTAACTGGCATTTTTGTAAACGTCGATGACGTTACCAGCATTGCTTGGGTCTTGGTCTGCGATTTCCAAAACATCCCACGTATCAGTAGCTGATGAGGTGTAAGGAATCTTAGTGTGATCGTCAATGATCTCGTGTAATGAATTACGTAAAGTTTGTGCGTTAGTTGCATCCACGCTGTTGTAATAATCAGCAGGAGCGGCTGCTAGTGCCGCAGTTGATGCAATAACTCCAGCAATCGCGATACCTAGGGTATGGATTTTCATAGCTAGACCTTTTTAACTGGTTGATAATTATTTGTTTTAAACTTTTATCTTCCGTGAAAAAGCATTTTCCCGTGTTTTTGCAGTTCATCTATGTGAATGCGGCGTGAATTATGTAAATTTAGGTCTATTATTGCAATCTTTATTTAATGACGGTTTGATTAAACTTGTTGTGTGACTTGTAGTTACGGGATAATTTATCTTTATTTGTTAATTATTAAATTAAATTTATCTAAAAGGTAATTTTGCGTTATTTGCAATTTTGGTACTTTAGGTTGGGTTTTGGCAATAAAAAAGCCCAACTTAGTTGGGCTTGGCTTTGAAGAATGAGGGGTTGTTAACAATTTTCTTCTTCAGCTTTTAATTTCTCTTTCACATTTTCACATGCGTCTTCTACTGCGTTACCTGCGTCGGTAACCGCTTCATCAATGTTTTCACCAATTTCTTCCGCATCAGTATTGTCGTTACAACCTGTGAATAGCACTGTTGCGATAAGTGCAGTACTTAAAAGTTTTAACATCTTCATAATGTACTCCGTGTAACTTAAATGGATAGTGTGTGAATGATACAAAACTAGGCTTTAGGTGCTTTACCTCGCAGCGCACCGGCCAATAAAGAAATAACCAGTAACACAACAAATAAAAAGAAAATCATCTTAGCGATGCCAGCAGCGGCACCTGCAATGCCTGAAAAACCAAATAAAGCCGCGATGACAGCGATGACTAAAAAAGTCAGTGACCAACCTAACATGTCTCACTCCTTGGATTTAATTGATTACGCTAATGATATAGCTAAGGTCGTGCCAACTTGTAACGTATTGATTTTTATGTTTTTTGTTCTTTTTGTGTGAGTGAGGTAGGCTTACACTTGGTAAAAATTTCAAGTGCTGATGTAACAATTTCAGGTAACTAAATGACGTCAATTTGGATAATCATAGGTGTGGTGCTGGGGTTATTGGTGATGATCCCCGTGCTTGAGCGCACCAATAAACACGTAGATCAAACTAAAATGATGCGCTTATCACGCTTCTTATTGCCTTTAGTGATGCTCAGTATTGTGATCCGCATCATTTATGAATTAGTGCAGGGATAAAAAAAGCAAGGCGAGTGCCTTGCTTGAATGTTAGTTCATGGCCAGCATGAGGGCCTTGTTCTTCTCAATGCGAGCGAGGTATTGCTCTGCGATTGGTTTAAAGCGCTTTAGCGCCGTTTTCGGCAGTGATTCCGCTTTTGGCAGTTTGACCGTACGTGGATTACGGTGAACGCCATTGACTAAGAACTCATAATGTAAGTGCGGGCCCGTAACTCGGCCTGTAGCGCCTACTGTGCCAATTACTTGGCCTTGTTTCACACGTTGGCCACGTTTTACTTTACGCTTGTGTAAGTGCAAATACTTGGTCACATAAGTATTACCATGTTGCATGAACACATAGTTACCATTGTATTTGCTGTAGCCTGCGCGAATCACTTTTCCGTTACCTGAAGCCATCACAGGCGTGCCTGTTTTAGCTGCGTAATCTATGCCGCGGTGTGCTTTGATTTTGCCTGTCACAGGGTGTTTGCGGCGTGGGTTGAAGCTCGAGCTTACATATTTAAAGTTTACTGGCGCACGCATGAAGGCCTTTTTCATTGAGCGGCCTTCAGGGGTGTAAAAGTTACCATCGTCATGGCGAACGGCTCTAAAGCGCTCGCCTTGGTTAATAAATTCTGCTGCGACTATTTTACCTGTGCCAACAAACTCACCTTCAATGTGGTTAGTTT
>JBGTXC010000217.1:0-4456 GCA_041937835.1 Alteromonadaceae bacterium
GATGATGCGTTTTATCAAGTGATGGCGTTATCAAAAGCGCCTGTGATTGCCTCGCACTCTTCGCTACGTAAGTACACACCAGGTTTTGAGCGCAACATGGATGACGAGATGTTAAAAGCGCTGGCTAAAAATGGCGGTGTCATCATGATTAACTTTGGTTCAAGCTTTGTGACCAGCCAAGCCCGCGGTTGGTACGACAAGCTCAACGCAGCACGAAAAGCCGATCCAAGCGTTGGCAAAAATTACCGTGATACCAATCCTTTCCCGTTTGCCACCTTAAATGATGTGCTTGATCACATAGATCACGTGGTTAACTTGATTGGCATTGAGCACGTGGGTATTGGCTCTGATTACGATGGTGTGGGTGATTCACTCCCAGTAGGGCTTAAAGATGTCTCCACTTACCCTAATCTGATTCAAGGTCTATTAGACCGCGGCTACTCAGAAAGTGACATTAAAAAGATTTTATCTGAAAATTTAATGCGCGTTTGGCGCCAAGTGGAAACCAAAGCACAATAAAAAAACGGCGCTGTAAGCGCCGTTTTTTTTACCCTCGCATAAAGCCAAGGTTGGTTTGATTGAATTGATTGAGATTTGGAAATAAGTCCAATACATCTGATGATGACGCACCAAACCACTGGGCTAACGTAGCAAAGTATTGCTCATTGGCGATGTGAGGAATAAAGCGCCCTCCTCCAACGTCATTACTTGTACCTAAGCGTTGTGCCTGCCAATGCCCGTATAAAGCATTGCCGTTAACCGCCCCGCCCATGACTAACTGGTTACTTGCCCAGCCATGATCTGTGCCATCGCCGTTCGATGTTAAAGTGCGACCAAAATCCGACATCGTAAAGGTCGTGACATCTTGATTCACGCCGAGCTCTTTAAGCGCTGCGTTAAACTCGCTGAGCCCTGTTGCTAGGGTATTTAATAAGCCTGGATGTACTTGCGCTTGAGCATCATGGGTGTCGAACCCACCCATGCCGACAAAAAAGATTTGCGGCCCTGGGTTTAACTCTTGTTGCACAGAAATAGTCCGTGCCACATTTGCAAGCTGTGCTGATAACGGGTTATCACTAAACTGTGTAGTTAAGGTTGGGGCATTAACGAGTGCAAGGTTCATCACTTCAGTGTTGCTGATGGCGCCTTGCAATTGATTGGCATAACTAGAAGCAAGAGGATGGTTATTTGCCTCTTGTAACCGTGTTAACGCACCGCGTAAGTGGTTAGCTAACGTTTCGCTGGTATTAAACGCATGTAACTCTGCAATCCCAGATTCAGATAACGAGAAAGGTGCGCTAGTTACGCCATTTTGCCATTGATTACTGCCCGCAACCGACACGCTTGAGGCAAAGTTCGCTTGCTGATTGACTAATTCCAGCATTCTCGCGCCCCAGCCATAATTTAGGCTCACGCGCTCTTGACCATTCATCCAAGTGGCTTGCTGATCATTGTGAGAAAATAAGTGCGCCGGCAGGGCGGCTGTGCCGTTGTCGATTTCACTTAATGTTGTCGGCCTTAGTAAGGAGCCAACACTGCCGATTACGGCTACTTCTCCGCCATCAATTAATGGCGCTAAGTTAGCCATTGCAGGATTTAAACCTATTCCGCCTTCAACCCCTTCAGAAAGTGCGAGAGGGATTGGGTTCTCAACCGCGAGGGATTGCCTAACCGCTTGGTAATCTGTACGAGCCTGACCGTCAATCGGCACCAGCATATTATAGGCATCGTTACCACCATACAAAAACACACAAACAAGGGCTTTATAGGCTTGCTGACTACTTGGCGCGGCTAATAGACCTTGCATCGCAGCCAGTTGTGTATGAGTCAGCGCAGCCGCTGACACCGAGCCCACCAAACAACGCTTTAAAAATTGGCGGCGAGAATTAAATAATGAATGTGACATAAGTTAGCCTTCCAATCGGTATTGCGCGGACGTGGTAATTAGAAACAGCATGTAAGCAACCTGATAATGGGCATCCGCACCATTCAGTGCTTGCTGCAAAGACAGTAACTCTTGGCGCATTTCTATAGACATATTCCCTGCAAAAAATACGGTGTCGTAATAATCCAGTAGAGCATCTACACCTTGCTGTTCAAGCTTTGTGACATGAGGCGCTAACTTGACCATCACATGCCAACGGTGAGGCCGGTCTTTTAGCTCATCAATACTCCACGCTAAAGCCGAAAATAAATGATTAAACTGATTCACTAGCGTGGCGTCGTCTAGGATTTGCAGCTCAGGAGCGAACAAGCCTTCAGACACTAAGCTTTGTGGAATGTGTGTCGGGCTAAAAAAGTTAAATACCGAAGGCGAATTAAGCGGCGCCTGGCCATGGTTTTCACTTAAGCTCCAGGTGTAATACACATCTTCTGAGCTAGCAGCATTTAGCTCACGCCAGAGCTGTGCAGTGATCAAAAGCGGCTCTTTAATACGACCAAAGTAAGTAAACGGCGCTACTTGACGTGCTTCTGGGTCTAATAAAATTGCGGCAACCGTGGCTTTGAGATCCCCTCTGACGCCTTCGCCATTATCATTAAACACACTGGCTACCCGCGCCACATAACCTGGTGTAGGGTTTGAGGTAGTTAATCGCTGAATTAAGCGAAACGCCATAAAAGGCCCAACATTGGGGTGATTAAATAAGTTATCTAATGCTTGATTAAGATCTTGCTCTGGCGTTTGCCCAGCATTGACGACTTCACCACGTAACAGCTGCTTAGTGCCATCAGCATGAAATGCAGGCCAAGCTTCCATTGGTTTTAAAAAGTTACGACTTGGGCGATACCAGCGCTCGCTATCAGCATACGTCCATCCGGTAAAGATATGTGCAAAACCCTCGATTTCATCTTGGCCATACGTGGCAATGGTTTGGTTATTCCCATCACGCTTTGGGGTGCCGTCTAGGTTGAGCTCTTCTAAACCAATGCTGAAGAGCTGCATCACTTCACGGGCATAGTTTTCATCCGGACGGATATTACGTTCAGCATCTGGCTTTTCATTGCCTAAATGACTCAAATACACGCCCATTACTGGGGATAAAGTTACCTCTTCAAGTAAATCACGGTAGTTACCAAAGGCGTGTTTTACCAAAATATCGTAATAGTGCAGCATGGCTTGCGGGTATTCTCTCAAACCATTGTTTTTATCCGATACCACGAAAATTTCGCTCAGCGCGAATGCCACCCGCTGACGCAATTGGTCTTCACCGTGCAACGTGGCTTTCCACCACGCATCAATACGGCTTATTTGGTATGGCTCATCAGCATCCAAAAAATCCATGAGTAATGGCTCATGAAGCGTCATAGGTGCATTAAATTGCGCCTCTAACCATTGGGTTTCAGCAAGCCCGACTGCGTTATTAATATCTTCACCGGTAACCCCCATGGTGCTTTGGCGTAACAGGTGAGATGCTTGTGCCTGCGTCATGGCATTTCGGGCCGAAAAGGAAATACTGTGAGATGCGGATGCGCCATCGTTATCCACGACATCCACGCTCAAAGTGTATTGGTCTTGGTTAAAGTGACCGGTTAATACAGGCGTTAATGTGAGTTCTGACTCATTAAGATTAGAAAGAGAAAGCGACGGGCCTGAAACTTGCCGCCATTGATAACTGGCAATGGTGCCATCCGAATCAGTGGCATCTGCTGATAGCGTTAGCGGCTGCCCTTTTTTAGCATCACTCACTGGGTTAATGACCACAGTAGGCGCTTGGTTAGTTGCTGTAGTAGGTGGCGTGCTGTTGTCTGAGCCGCCTTCATCAGAGCCCCCGCCACACGCAGCTAAAGATAATATAAAGAGGCTAAGAGGCAGTTGAGATGCACGCATAAATCACACTTTAATGTTAGTTGAACGTCATATACTCATATTTTTTAATGATGTTAGATGAATCATCATCAAATTGGTAGATAGCTTTGTTAAAAAAATGTTAGCTTTTGTTTGAACATTCAAGAAACGTCAATGTATGTCAGTGCATTGGTTTATAGCATTTACAGTTGTGAGGACATTCGTCGATAAAACGCTTATTGGGATTAACACACTAAGCAGTGAATGATTCAACTTAGATTGGTAGCAAGCAAACCTGAATTCGTAATCTATGGCTTAATTTGTGCGAGGTAGTTTAAAACTAGAGAGGTGTTCATCTTACAAGAAGTGGTTGCGGGAGCCGGATTTGAACCGACGACCTTCGGGTTATGAGCCCGACGAGCTACCAGGCTGCTCCATCCCGCGTCAAATTCTGCGGCTATTATAATGATGAGCCCCTTAATTAGCAACCATGCATTTAAGATAGCCTGCTTTTACTGTACTCAGTGCGCCACACAGTTTGCCCCTATAAGCGCGCAAATTTTAGCTAACTTATGTGAAAAAACACACAAAAATAAAACACTTACTATACTCATGATGAGCTTGCGAAACACGGGGGTTAGTATGTTGAATCAATTTTTAAGTGCTCTG
>JBGTXC010000218.1:0-4349 GCA_041937835.1 Alteromonadaceae bacterium
AAGATTTTCTTCTTTACATCTTTGGCATTTTATCAACCAGAAATTCCGGATACCCGTAATTTTCATTCCGTTTTAAGGCGAATTTCCCCTTTAAATACGCTTGGAACTCTTGGTTTAACTTTGCTTCATCTGCTTTGGTGCATTCAATCAGAACTGCTTTAGGGGCACGTTTAGCAAGGCGAGTGGCTAGGGTATCAAGCACGGCCTGTTGCGGCGCTTTCATTACATCCATCACCTCGTTTTTAACCACATCCAGCCCAGGATTATTAAAGTGGAAAGTGCCTAAAATGGTTACTTCTGGCGCGTTTTCAACATCTAACGAATTTGCTGATAGGGTGCATGCCACACACGCAAAGCTTGCTGCCAATATGCGCGCTAAAAAGGGAGGTTTAGCCATGTTTGCTGTCCTGTTTTTTGTTATGATTGTATCGATTTAAGCAACGGGGTGTGGTTTAAATCAAGCTTATTTTAAGTGGTCTGTGAAGTATGGAGGCAAAAATGCAAGGCAGCGAACTCAGTATCGTGTTGCTCAATGCCATCGTGGTGTTGGTGGCGTATTTATCTATTTACCCAAAAGTGGCCAAGGCCGACTTTAGTAAAGTCTCTTTATTGGATCTCTTGGTGTCTGGGTTTGTATTGCTTGTAGTAGGTACGAGCTACTATGGAACGGGCGCCGTGTTCTCGTTACTTGGCTTTGAGCTAAATTGGTTTTGGTTTACGTTAATCACCTTTGGCATGTGCGAAATCCCCATGCTGCTTTGGTACTGTAAAAAGCATCAAATGCGCTTACCGCACCAAAAAAGCGATTAAAACTTGACGTTTTTGCGTAGCGCCTTGGTTTGCCCACGCTGAGTCTTACTATCTAGGCGCTTTCGCACCGCACTACGTGAAGGCTTAGTGGGCTTTCTTGCCTTTTCTACTTTATTAACGCTTTTAATGAGAGCCGCTAAACGGTTTAAGGCATCTTCACGGTTTTGCTCTTGAGTACGAAACTGCTGCGCTTTGATGATCACCACCCCTTCTTTAGTGATGCGGCTATCATTGAGTTTTAACAAACGCTCTTTGTAAAAATCAGGCAAGGTTGAGCGCTTTATATCAAACCGTAAGTGTATGGCACTTGCCACTTTATTCACGTTTTGCCCACCGGCACCTTGGGCACGAATGGCCGTCAGTTCGATTTCCCAAGAGGCTAACGTCACACTGTTTGAAATACTTAGCACGCTGATTTTCACTTATTCTTAAATGACTACGCTGGCAGTTTAACATGCCATGGCGTAGTGCAATATGCTTGGCTTACACTTTGTCAGCAGTTGTGTTTTCTATGTGCTTTGCAAGTAACCTTTCAATGCGCTCCACACTTTGGCGCAGTAATGTAAGCTCACTGGCATCCGTGGTAGGGGCGTGCTCATCACTGTTGGCTTGATGCGCCATTAGGGCGTCTTTTTGCTGCAAAATCGCTTCACGAAACGCTTGGGCATCCTTAATACCAATGAGCGACACCAAGGCACCTTGCCCCGATTGCCCTGCGGTTTCAAAACTCAAGCGTTTGAGGTGAAACATACGCATTAAGGGCCCTTGCGTCATGGCAACGTCCGTAATTTTTTCAAGGGGGATGGACTTTTCTTCAGTAAAAAAGATACCGCGCCTCACAACCAGTTTGCGCTCTTTTAATTCTGCTGCCATTGCTGCGAGTATGCGCTTACCCACCAAAAAGATAACAAGTGCAATTACAGGCGCCAGCACAATACCAAATAAGGTTGCGCAGCTGATAAATACACCTATCACGACCCAATATTGAATCACAGCATGATCAAACTCTGCTGTTTTTAAAATCCGTTCTTGCATGGCTAAGTCCTTTATTTAGATTAAAAAAATGCCCCTTTCGGGGCATCTTAGCTTGCTTAACGCTTGATACTCAAGTGCGCCATGCTGGCTGCACCTGCGTCATCACTCATTAGAATGATGTCACCATTGCTGGTGAAAACTGGCTTTTGGAATTGATATCCACTGCTTTGCTCAAACTTGCCTTCACTGCGCTTCGACCACTGTGCTTTACCAGTGTAATCCACATGAGAAACAAGCAGCTTCATGTAGGTGTTACCTGCTTCATACTCTTGATTATCTGAAGCCACAAAGTAAAGGTTACCGTAGTCATCCACAATTGCTTGGCTTGAGAATAAGTAACCACTTACTGGCACATCTAAGTCTGTTTGCCAAACTACCGAGCCGTCTTTGTTTAAACGTGCTGCAGTACCCAGTACTGTGTCATTGGCAGTATCGTTGTAGGTGGTTTTAAACACAAACACGTCATCACGTACGAACGACACACCCGAATAGAAGAAATCCCCTTCAAAGCTGTGAGTCCAAAGGTCATCACCAGAGGCAGATACGGCAAACACTGCGTTGTTATCAAAGATATACGCATTGCCTTGTTCATCTAAAGCCGCATCTTTTGGAAAACGATTTTCCAATAATGTTAGGGCACTGGTGTTAGCTGTTAAGTCCACTTGTGTCATCAGAGTTTTAGTGCCAAGACCGCCGTTACAGTCTTCAGAGCCACCACAGTTAAAGCCACCGGCAAGGGTGTACAGGGTGTCCCCAGAAAGTACAAGGTCGCGTAAGTACACCGTACTTACATCACTACGTGCACCCGTTTGAGGCAAGATAGATGCGCTTAGCTCACCTTTTGTATTCACAATGTGCGTGTGACCGTCGTTACTTACCACAACAAAGCCAAGCGTATCTAGATACCCAACACGGTGCGACACACTGCTGTGCTCTGCATTAAATGGTAAATCACGCTTTAATATGGAGGTTAGGCCCGTTGCTGTATCCAAAGTCATAAATAAGGCATAACTTGATACTGGAGCGCCTTTCATCTGAGTTGAGCCGAATACGCTTAGGATTTGCACTTCATCACCCACGGATGCCATAGACACATCACCGTAATTGACTGGGCTGTCCGCAATTAACGTAGCAGAGACAAACTCACCCGCTAAGGTGTACTTAACAAGGTAAGGCTTAGGAAAGCTGCCTTTATTGGCTGCATCAGTAAAGTCACCGTTTGTGCGCACATAGGCATATAAATGGCCTTGATGCTCTACCACAGCTAATGCGTCTGAAATGTTACCCAACGTATCTGTGTTGATTTCAGTTAAGGTTGCTTCTGAATCAGGGACTGTGATGGTTAAGTCAATTTGGGCTTGTGCCATGCCCGCATCCGCATCTTCCACCTCAACAAGGTAAGTGTGCTCACCCCAAGCGCCATATTGGGTTTCTACCATAACATCAGGCGCATCTGCTTGCTCCATTGCCACTGTGATGTCAGCTTGTTGGGCTGTGGTCACTCGGTAGGTCAAAGCCTGAGTTTCAACGTCTGTGGCAGGCAATGATACACTTTGCTTTTCACCGGCATTTAAAGTTAATGCAAGGCTGGTTTGCGAAAAAACAGGTAAGTCATTCACACTGTCAACAGTGATCAATGTGGTCGCGGCCACACTTTTAAGTTCACTGTCACTGGCTGTGAAGCTAAAGCTGTCATCACCGAAATAATCTGCATTTGGGGTGTAAGTAAACTTGCCGTCATCTTCAAGGGTTAGGGTACCTTGGCTTGGCGCTTGTTCAATGTGGTATGCCAGCACGGTGTCATCCACATCTTCGCCCACTAACTGACCTTGATACTCACCGTCTTCGTCAAGTGAAAAATTGGTAGCAACCACGGTAGGTGCATCGTTCACAGCGGCCACATTGACGCTGATTTTACCTGTGCCAGATAACGCCCCTTCTTTAACACTAAAGCTGATGCTATCTGCGCCAAAAAAGTTTTCATTGGGTGTGTAGGTCACGTTAGCGCCTGACACACTGATGGTGCCGTTGCTAGGTTGCCCTGTAACACTAAAGCTTAAAGTGCCGTTGTTCTTAGCCGTTCCGCTGAGTGTAAAAGACACTGAGTTATCTTCGTTGACGCTCACTGTTTCAGAGATTGCAACTGGCGGAAGCGGGTCGCTCCCTCCACCACAACCAGCTAACGCCGCTGTAAGCGCAAGGCTTACAAGTCCCTTGGTATACAACTTATCCATTTTTGTTGTCCTAGTTATTTTTGTTTTTACATTTTTATAACAACAAAATTATCCAAATTTGCGCCTATTAATGCAACAAAAATCCATACTTTTTTAGTGCGTTTAATAAACAATTTATATCTGAGTGTTTGTACCTAAAGCATTAAGTAATGGCATGCGCTAAAAGTGATAAATAGATAAGGTGTTCACACCCACTGAGCGCTATTAATGAAGGCACAAAAAAAGGCGCTTTAAAGCGCCTTTTTATAACAATCAGTGAGGTTATTTTTT
>JBGTXC010000219.1:0-4327 GCA_041937835.1 Alteromonadaceae bacterium
TCACCGGTTACGGTTTTATCAAACACGGGCGAATATAAAAGATACGCTGGAGCACTGACGTCACTTAAAATCAAACGGACGATTTTAGTGGCTAACGGCTGGCTTAAAATATCCGGCGAGCTCAAAATCGCACGGCGGGCAGGCTCAGAGTAAATATTAAAGCCGATGGCCTCTTTATTGGTTTCAATTGGGTAAACGTATTTCACCAACACATAAGGGTGATCAGGCTCAGCAGGGGCGCCTTTTATGCGTATTGGAAACGCATAATGCTGCTTTAAATCCGCAATGGCCGCCATCGCTTGGGTATTAGGATATTTTTGCGCCCAAGACATAGCCCATATGGTGTTTTGTTGTGATACAAACTGACGCGCATAGTGACTAAAAGTGCGTTCGTCGATGTCTTCCCGGGCTTGCACTATGTTGGCAATTTTTTCTACGTAAATCAGGTTGTTATTAATATTTCGGTAGAGGGTGTTTTCTATGATGCGCTGCTCGCGTTTAGCAAGTTCAGTGGCATTTTGTTTAATGCTGATGGCATACAAATGGGATGAAATAAACACAGAGGCAAAAAGCAACACACAGGCAGCCAGCAAAAAGCGGCGTATCGCTAACTCTTTAAAGCGTTTATCTAAAGCTAAAATAGCTGGAGTACAAATAATGATGCCAAGGGCATCGCCAAGCCACCAAGTGATCACGTTAAACCAGTGATCGCCAAACACAAAGTAAGGGTTAAAGTAAGACAGGCCTAACACACAAATGTTGGCAGAAACACTGCTTAATACCAGCCCTATCATCACCACAAATACAAACACAAAGCGGTCTGCGGTAAAGCTTAATGGATTGCCAATCTGCTTTAATAATCCACCTGCTAAGCCAGCTTGCGCGGTGGCACCTATGGCAAGCACCAATAATTGATAATAGGTTTCGGCTTCGGTTGTTAGGGTATTGTGGAAAAACTTACCAATAAAGTTATACAGCAAGGTGCCAATAAAAATCGCCAATAAAAAGCGATAACCGTGTTTAAACACGCCAGCTAAGGCAATGCCAGCCGGAACCCACACTGGGATGGCAACACCGCTTAGTAATAGCTCGGAAGAAAAGTAACCAGCAGCAACATAGAAAAAAGCTAGCAGGAAAAACGACATAGGCGCTTTTTGCGACACGGTAACTGCCTGGATCATGGTCTGCGTTTACTCCCTGTGCGCCGAGTTAAAGTGGTAAATGCGAATGCACAAACGCATGTTTGAGTACGATTGTGGTTTCAATTCCTGCGATACAGTTTAAAGAACCTAACCCTTGCTTGACAAACTTTTCATAGCTTTCCAAATCACTGGCGACGATTTTGAGCAAATAGTCATGGGCACCTGTGACCACAGCACACTCGGTGACATTGGCTAGTTCTGCCACTGCGTGTTCAAAATGCTCCGCTAAGTGTTGTGAGTTAGCGCTCAGTTTTACAAAAGCATAGGCCTGTACACCTAGCCCTACTTTTTGCGCATTCACTTTAGCGTAATAGCCTTCAATCACACCGTTGCTTTCTAGCTTTTTTATGCGGCGGCTACATGGGGTATCAGACAGGCTGACTGCATCACTTAATTCAGCCACGCTCATGCGCCCATCACGTTGCAGCTGAGCCAAGATTTGGCGATCTTTATTATCTAACATATGAGTGATTATCACTCAAAACTAACGGTGTTTTGGGTGATTTTGTCCATTTTAACTCAAAAGGCTTTGTTAAATTTAACCTATCCAGCAGTGATTGAACATTAAAACTATGACAAAAAACAGCCGCGCATTTGATCATTGGTTGCGCCATGACTTTGTGGAAATTAATAACGCCTTAGAGGACTTATATTGGCAGCAAGAAGACAAAGCCAATGTTGAAGGCATAGGTGAAAACCTCAAAACTGAACTCACAGAGCAGGGCAATGCACTGGTTGAAGCACTGCGCATTGAAGGCAACACAGACGAAGGGTTTGATAGCGCCTTTGACTTATTAGGTAATGTTGGGCTTTTTATGGCGGCGTGCCGGCGTCATGAAATCACAGAACCTAGCCGAGAACGCACCAGCCCGCTGACGGCAGCCTCGGCATTGGCCATGCACATAGGGGCATCAATTGGGGTCACCCCCCGTTTTGCAACGGCCCATTTAACCACACACAACCGCGCAGCAGACGGTGTGTATAAGCGCTTTACGGATTTGGTCGATGAAAAAGTGTTTATCGATTACAACACCCGCGGCATTTTGGCATACAAACGTGCTGCGGAAGCCTTAGTGCATCTACACCCACTAGGTATTTCGCACCCTTGTGCACCGGATCTCTTTAATGCCTGTACTCATGCGCTAGAGGATGTTTTGGCGTCAAATGCTACCCTCTTTGATACCTTAGATGCCGAGCGCTTTTTTTACTGTGTGCGCCCTTATTACAAGCCACATCGTGTTGGCAGCCAAGTGTATCGCGGTGCAAACGCCGGTGACTTTGCAGGCATTAATGTGCTCGACATGTTACTTGGGCTATGTAACGCCAATGAAGCCAGTTACTCACAAATCTTAGTGGATAAGTTTTTGTATATGATGCCAGAAGACCAAACCTTGCTGCGTCATTGTATGCGCTTAGATAACTACCTTGATGCCTTTATTGCAGCCAAAGACAAAGCCACACAGCCTTGGTATCAAACCAGCCTAAATGCATTTTTAGGTGCGCTGACTGCTCATGGAAAAACCGCCGCACAGCATCATGATCAGCTGGTGGAAAAATACATCGCAGTGCCTTCTGACACCATGGAAAAAGCGCATTTAAGTAAGGTTACAGCTAGCGGCCCGCCCTTACATGTCTTAATGCAAAGCTTAGAAAACCTCAGGGATAAACGCCTTGCAGCCCCTCGTGAGGACATTAATACCAGTTACGAAAAAGTAAGCCAGCTGCGCAGCTTGTTAGGAGACAGCCATGTATAAAGCGGATTTTGAGCTTAGCCAAGGGCATTACTTTTTGAGCCATTCGGTAGGGCGACCATTAAAGCGCCAACTAGCCCACTTCCAAGAGGCGTTTATAGCGCCTTGGCAAACTGGCCATAAAGAGCCTTGGGGCGAGTGGCTGGATGTCATTCATGATTTTAGGGGGGCTTTGGCAACCTTATTTCACACTGAGGCGCCATTATTTTGCCCACAAGTGAATTTATCTAGCGCGCTGACTAAAATATTGATGGCGCACCCGCGTTTAAGCGAAGCCGATACCCAGATTGTGATGAGTGAAATCGACTTCCCAAGCATGGGGTTTGCGATGCAAAAAGCCATGCATCCTAGCGCAAAGCTCGCTTTTATTGCCGAAGACAAAGACATCACCGACCCAGACGTTTGGCATGACATGCTAAAAAAACGCCCTACCGCGGTGTTTGTAAGCCATGTGTATTCTAATACTGGGCAACGCGCGCCGATTGCAGAAATCATATCGCTTGCTAAACAATATCAGGTGTTGGTGATTTTAGATGTGGCGCAGTCAGCCGGCGTGATTCCACTCGACTTAAGTCAACACACACCGGATGCCATGATAGGTTCAAGTGTGAAATGGCTTTGTGGCGGCCCGGGTGCGGCATACCTTTGGTTAAAGCCACAACTATTAAGTGAGTGCGAGCCGAAAGATGTGGGCTGGTTTTCCCATGAAAACCCATTTGAAATGAACATACATGATTTTCGCTATGCAGATGACGCCCTTAAATTTTGGGGCGGCACGCCATCAGTGGCACCTTATGCTTTAGCAAGTAGCAGCATTGCTTACTTTGCTGAGCGCCAAACTGAGTTATATGCCCATAACCAAGCCTGCTTAGATGAGATGCACGCACTACTTAGCGACTTTGCTCGTTCACCAAGCGAAGAGTCCAAGCGTAGCGGCACTTTTATCGCACATTTTGGCAAGCGCCATGATGCGGTGATGGCAGCGCTTGATCAGGCTGGTATTTACTGTGATAGCCGTAGTTTAGGAGCCAGGCTATCACCCCACTTTTATATAGATAAGAGTGAAATTGAGGCGTTGCATCGCACCATAGCTCAGAGTGTGTGAGTTTTAAGCTGAGTTAGCGCAATGACTCAGGAACAGTCGGGGTAAGCGCTCAATCTTGCTGTGCTCGCCCCTTCTCGGTGCAGATATAAAAAAACCGCCAAGAGGCGGTTTTTTTATGAGGGGTTACAGCTTCAAATCCTTGAGTTTGAGAGAGTATGAAATGAATCAGGAACAGTCGGGATTAGCGCTCACACTTCCTGTGCTCGTCCCTTCGGGCGCTTACGCGGCTCAAAATGTTCCAGACATTTTGTCGAACTAAGGGTTCTCAT
>JBGTXC010000021.1:0-19619 GCA_041937835.1 Alteromonadaceae bacterium
TTTGGCTTCAAGGGCTGGGATATTGATACGGCGCACGTCACCGTCGACGCGGATCATAGGTGAGACACCAGACGATAAGTGTAAATCCGACGCTTTGTGTTGCACACTGAACGCCAACAGTTCGGTAATATCCATGAGTTAAACTCCACAACTGATTGAATTTTTTATGATTACAATAGCAGAACGACTGCAATCCGCCTACGCCCGAAAGGATGAGGCAACCAAAAAATGTACCGCTTTTACTGAAAATGTCACCTTAGTGGCGGTCAGTAAGACCAAAGCAGCTCAATTAATCATAGAAGCTTATCGCGCCGGGCAAAGAATATTTGCCGAGTCCTATGTCCAAGAAGCGGTAGAAAAAATTGCTGAATTGCACACCTATGAGGACATCGAATGGCATTTTATTGGCCCTATTCAGTCCAATAAAACCAAAGAGGTGGCAGAGCACTTTGACTGGGTGCAATCGGTGGACCGTGAGAAAATCGCACGGCGGTTAAACGATCAACGCCCAAAAGAGCGCGGCCCGTTAAATGTGTTGGTGCAAGTGAACATCTCCGCTGAGGCGTCAAAATCAGGCTGCGCCTTGAGTGAGCTGAATGACTTATGTGCTTTTGTGGATGAGTGCCCAAATTTGACCTTACGAGGACTAATGGCAATCCCAGCTAAAACCACAGACAGTCACGCGCAACTTGAAGTTTTTAAGCAACTTAGAGGCGAATTTGATACACTAAAAACGCGCTATGTGACGATGGATACCCTCTCCATGGGGATGAGCAACGACATGACTGAAGCTATTATGGCCGGCAGTACCATGGTGCGCATCGGCACAGACATTTTTGGAGCACGAAACTAACAAAAGGAGACATAACTCTATGTCAGACAAGAAGATAGCTTTCATTGGAACAGGTAACATGAGCTACGCCATCATAGGCGGCATGCTGAAAAAAGGCTTTAAAGCCTCGCAAGTCATCGCGACCAACCGTAATCCAGAAAAGCTAGCCAAAGTTGAAAACGACTTAGGAGTTGTGACTCAAACCGATAACTTTGCCGCCATCCGAGATGCCGATTACGTGGTGTTATCCGTTAAACCTCAAATGATGGCAGACTTGTGCCAAGCAATAGCACAAAACGCCACCGAGTATGGCTATCAGCTGAGCGATAAAATCTTTATCTCAGTGGCCGCTGGTATTACAGCTGCACGCTTTGCTGAGATGTTTGGTGCGCCTATTACCTTAGTGCGCTGCATGCCAAACACGCCGTCACTCATGGGGCTTGGCGTATCTGGGCTTTATGCCAAAGACCTTGCCAGCGAACACCGCGACTTTACCACCCAAGTATTCTCTAGCACCGGCATTGCCAAGTGGTTAGAAAGCGAAGATGACATTAACGACATCATTGCGGTCACGGGCTCTTCCCCTGCGTATTTTTTCCTCTTTATGGAAGCCATAGAGAAAAAAGCCATCGACTTAGGTTTTAGCCCAGAAGATGCCCGCGCTTTAGTGCAGCAAACAGCGCTTGGTGCAGCTCATATGGTCGCAGAACAAACTGATAGCATTGCAACGTTACGCGCCAACGTGACCTCAAAAGGCGGCACAACTCACGAAGCCGTAGAACACTTAAAACGCATGAACCTCGATGGCATTGTTGCCGATGCTATGGACAACTGCATCGCTCGCGCCAAAGAAATGGAACAAGAACTATAAGGAATCAAAGATGAACGCTTTGAAATTTCTCATCGAAATCGCGTTTGATTTATTTTTAATGGTAGTCATGCTGCGCTTTTGGTTGCAGCTCGTAAAAGCGGATTTTTACAACCCGCTTAGCCAATTTGTTGTTAAAGCCACCTCGCCGCTGGTTAATCCACTGCGCCGTATCGTGCCTGGGTTTGGCGGGCTGGATTTAGCAAGCTTATTGCTGGCGTATTTAGTGGCGTTTGCCAAAGTGTCTGTAGTGATGCTGGTTTTTTATGGAGTGTGGCACGCATCAAACGCCTTTATTGGTGGCCTACTTACCTTATTAAAAGAAGCCTTTAACATGGTGTTTTGGGTGCTCATCATCCGCGCCATTATGAGCTGGTTTATCCAAGGCTACCACCCCATTGCCGCTGTGTTTAGCCAGCTTACTGAGCCTATGTTAGCGCCGATTCGCCGTGTTATTCCGCCTTTAGGTGGATTGGATTTATCCATCCTAATTTTGATTGTTGGCTTACAATTTGTGCAAATATTGCTCATGGACATCATGCGCTTTTAAGGAGCAACCATGCTTAAACAGTTTTTAGTTACCTTAGTGCTTGCCGCTAGCCTGCTCTCGCTTACGGCAAACGCCAATGAGCAAGGCGCACAGTTTAAACAGTTAGGCGATTTAGAAGTGCATTACATCGCCTTTCCATCGACTGTGCTTAAACCTGTGATTGCCAAACAATATGGCCTGACCCGCAGTGGCAAAAATGCCATTATTAATATTTCGGCATTAGACACCCGTTACCCAGAAAAGCCAGCGCGCGAAGTGACCATCACAGGGTTTGCAAGAAACCTACTGGGTAATAAAACGCCGCTCAATTTTAAGCAGGTGACCGACGGTGATGCCATTTATTACCTCAGTGAGTTAGCTTACGAAAACCAAGAAACCTTTCAGTTTGAGCTAACCGTCACCCATAAAAAAAGCACACATACTTTGCGCTTTAAAAACAAATTTTACGTAGATTAACGCCTTGCAGGCTACCCTGCATACAAGTGAAGAAACCATGCAAAAAGTCGTATTAGCCACAGGCAACCCAGGCAAAGTCAAAGAGCTGGGGCAACTATTAAAAGACCACCAACTAGACGTGGTGGCGCAAAGCGCCTTTGATGTGCCAGACGTGCCAGAAACCGGCACCACCTTTGTTGAAAACGCCATTATCAAAGCGCGCCATGCTGCAAAATTAACTGGCTTACCTGCCATTGCCGATGACTCCGGCCTAGAAGTTCGCACGCTAGGTGGCGCCCCTGGCATCTATTCGGCGCGTTACAGTGGTGAAAACGCGACAGATCAAAGCAACATAGAGGCGCTCATGCAGGCCCTTGGTGATAATCCAAATCGCGCAGCGCGCTTTTGCTGTGTGCTGGTGTATTTACGCCACCATGAAGACCCAACCCCAATTATCTGCCAAGGCTTTTGGGATGGCAGCATTGCCCTTTCGCAAACCGGCGACGGCGGCTTTGGTTACGACCCTGTGTTTTTACCCAATGATGTGGCGGGCAAAACGGCGGCCATGCTCAGCAAAGAAGAAAAAAACGCCATTAGCCACCGCGCTAAAGCGCTTCGCCAACTCGTGGCGACTTTAGAGCAAGAGCAATAATGACGCAGCCACCTCTGTCACTGTACATCCACATTCCGTGGTGTGTGCAAAAGTGCCCATATTGCGACTTTAATAGCCATGGGCTGAAAAACAGCATTCCAGAAGCTGAATACGTGCAGCACTTACTAGCCGATTTAAAAGAAGAGGCCGTGCATGCGCATAACCGCCCTATCAGCACTATTTTCATTGGCGGTGGTACACCAAGCTTACTGAGTGAAAAAGCCATAGGCGATTTACTTGAAGGGGCAAACCGCATTATCCCTTTTGCCAGCGACATTGAGATCACCTTAGAAGCAAACCCGGGCACCTTAGAGGCCAATCGCTTTATTGGCTATGCCAACGCAGGGGTTAACCGCCTCTCCATTGGGGTGCAGTCCATGCAGGCGGATAAACTGAAAAGCCTTGGGCGTATTCACAATGCAGATGAAGCAAAACGAGCGGCAGACTTTGCCCACCAATCTGGGGTAAAAAGCTTTAACTTAGATCTCATGCATGGTTTACCAGGGCAAAGCCTAGAAGACGCCATGTATGATTTAGAACAAGTCATCGCGCTTAATCCGCATCACTTGTCTTGGTACCAATTGACCATAGAGCCTAACACCCAGTTTCATTCTAAGCCGCCCACCTTGCCGGTAGACGATACCTTATGGCAAATCCAAGAATCTGGGCTTGAGCTTATCCAAAACGCCGGTTTTAAGCAGTATGAAATCTCCGGTTATGCCAAAAATGACCTCAAGTGTCGGCATAACTTAAATTATTGGCGATTTGGCGATTATCTTGGGATAGGCTGCGGCGCTCATGGTAAAGTCACTTTACCTAATGGCAGCATCATGCGCCGAGTAAAAATAAAACACCCTAAAGGCTATATGGATTTAACCAAGCCTTATTTGTTTAAGGCGTGGCAAGTGGCCGATGACGATTTGCCGTTTGAATTTTTTATGAATCGCTTACGCTTAATGGAGCCTTGCCCAAAAAGCGACTTTACTGCGCTTACCGGCTTACAGGACGCCACAGTGGCAGATGCCTTTGCCGTTGGCTTTCAAAAAGGCATGCTAAGGGATTTAGGGGAGCAGTGGCAAGTCACAGAGCATGGCCACAGGTACCTCAACGATTTACTTGAACTTTTTGTTTAACACTTAAAAAAATAATGAAGGAAATGGGAATGCGTAAACTTACTTTGGTGGCAGCCGCCATCAGCGCAACCTTGCTGATGGGATGTCAGCAATCAAACACAGAAAACCAAACACAAACCGCTCCTGTAGAGCAAACAGCCCAGACTGAGTCGCAAAAGCTTAACGCGTTTTTTGACGAAGTATTTGAGCGTAACGTGATGCGCAGCCCGGTTTACCAAACTTACATGGGCATCAAGCAAGACTACGACAAGTGGGATGACGGCTCTGAAGAGCGCGCACTTGAAGACCTTGAGCTAGTTAAGCAAGATTTAGTAAAACTACAATCTTTCGACACCAGCAAGCTTGATGAGCAAACGCGCGTCAGTTACGACTTATTCAAAGCAGGTCTTGAGCGTCAAATCAACGACTTTAAATGGCGTCACCACACGTATCCGGTTAACCAAATGTATGGTACCCACTCTATGGTGCCTGCGTTTTTAATTAACCAACACCAAGTAACAAGCCTTGATGATGCCAATGCCTACATTGCTCGTCTTGAAGGTGTGCCAGCGGTATTTGCTCAGCTTGAAAAAGACTTAGAGACCCGTGCTGAAAAAGGCATTATTGCGCCTAAGTTTGTGTTCCCTCACGTAATTGATTCAAGCAAAAACATCATCCAAGGTGCGCCGTTCACTGATGGTGACGACTCAACTCTATTAGCTGACTTCAAACGTAAAGTGACAGCCCTTGAGATTGCTGAGGAAGAAAAAGCGGCGCTTATTAAGCGTGCAACCACGGCCCTTGAAACAGCCATTAAGCCTGCTTACACGCAGCTAATCAGCTACTTAGAAACGCTAGAAGCACGTGCGGATACGCGTGATGGTGCTTGGAAATTCCCAGAAGGCGATGCGTTTTATAACAATGCGCTAAACCGCACTACAACGACAGATTTAACTGCAAAAGAAATCCACGCCATTGGTTTGAGCGAAGTGGCGCGTATTCACGATGAAATGCGTGCTATCAAAGAAAAAGTGGGTTTTGAAGGTGACTTAAAAGCCTTTATGCAGTTTATGAAAACTGACAAGCAGTTCTACTTCCCTAACACTGAAGCAGGCAAGCAAGAATACTTAGACACTGCTGTGAAAATGATTGATGACATGAAAGCACGCTTAGACGAGCTCTTCATCATCAAACCAAAAGCAGACCTAGTAGTAAAACGCGTAGAAGCTTTCCGTGAAAAAGCAGCGGGTAAAGCTTTCTACCAACAGCCTGCGCCAGATGGCTCACGCCCAGGTATTTACTACGCCAACCTGTACGACATGGAAGCAATGCCAACGTACCAGCTTGAAGCCTTGGCATACCACGAAGGTGTACCAGGTCACCACATGCAAATTGCGATTGCGCAAGAGCTTGAGGGCATTCCAAAGTTCCGTAAATTTGGTGGTTACACAGCATACATCGAAGGCTGGGGTTTATATTCTGAGCTAGTACCAAAAGAAATGGGGCTATATGAAGACCCATATTCAGACTTTGGTCGTCTAGCAATGGAATTATGGCGTGCTTGCCGTCTAGTGGTAGACACAGGTATCCACGCAATGAAGTGGACTCGTGAAGAAGGCATTAACTACTACGTTGATAACACGCCTAACGCGACTTCAGACGCCGTGAAGATGGTTGAACGTCACATTGTGATGCCATCTCAAGCTACTGCTTATAAGATTGGTATGCTGAAGATCCTTGAACTGCGTGAAAACGCGCGTAAAGAGCTAGGCGAAAAGTTTGATATCCGTGAGTTCCACGATGTGGTACTTAAAAATGGTCCGGTACCACTTAACGTGCTAGAAGACTTTGTTGCTAAGTACATCGAAAGCAAAAAAGCCTAATTACCCTTAAGGTAAACACTTAAAAAAGCCGCAAATAAGCGGCTTTTTTTATGCCTTAGAATTAATGAGTAGCTTTAACAGAGCTAAAGTAGGCTTTTGCCCTTTTCCGTTAAGCTTGCCATGTGTTGGTGGTAAAAAAACACTTCCTGATTCAATAAACTGCCTGAATACTTAGGTGCGCTTTCAAGCTCGCTTGCTGATGGCGTGTTTAAAAAAGGCCCTGTTACGTCAATGTATTGGTGTAAATCCATCAGGTAGCGCCACACACTGGCATCCCCTAAAAACGGAGTGGGCTCAAGTTGTTGGTTGGCACCAAATAACTGCGCCAAAGTTAATGGTCCTTGTTCAAGCGCTTCAAGCAGTTGCCATTTAGTGCGATTAAGCCCTAAATCGTCCTCATGCTCTTCACAGTAACGAGCAAGCAAACGCGCAAGCTTAGGCCAATGAGAAAAGGACTCTGTTGCTTGTAGCTGCTCTAGCGCGCTTTTATCGTCAATGTGCTGCCACACCTTTAAGCAAAGATTTACAAAGGCATCATTGGCGGGAATGCGGGTTTTATATAACTGAATTAATGCGTCTTTTTCTAAATCCCAGGGTGGCACCCGATCTGAGACAGTCACTAGCTTAAAGTGACTGGCTGGAAAACCACGCTGCGTTAATTCATACACAGCGTTTAGGATAATCAGTGCATCGTATGGCTCATCAGAAAGCCATAACACCACCTCATCAGATGGCTTAATGCCTTCAAGCTGCTCAGTGCGTTTGGCAAAACGTGCGGCAATGTCATCTGGGTTTAGCTCAAAAAACGCGGCTAAAAAGTCGCTACGAAGAGCAACATGCTGCTGATAAGGCAAGTTAACCCCATGGGGGCCGTGGATAGGGGCATCATGCCAATCAAGTGCGCTGCCTTTAACGCCAATGCGTTTTAAATACAGCGCCATGTTACTGCCGTTAACCAAATGGTAGGTGGTCATGGGGGCTCCATGTAACCTGTGAGTGTGAATTACTCTTCAACTAAGTGACGGTCTTTACCTAAAAACTTAGGGGTTTGTACGGATAATACTTTAAGTGCATCTTCAGAGGTCACCGTTACACCGTGCGGCGTCCCTTCTGGTACGCGAATGTAATCACCTTTTTGAATTGTGCGCTTTTCATCACCAATACGCATCACGCCTTCGCCATCCAAAATATAAATGATTTCTGTGTGATGACGATGAATGTGCAGTGGCACATTGTTTTTAACCCAAATCACAAATTCTGACGCGTGTTCATCCTCACCGAGTTTGTGAACGCGAATGTTATCGTTTGGGTCGAGATTAACTAGGTTATCTAAATTGAGCACTGTACTACTGAGTGCTGCAACCAGCAGTAAAGTCATGCTGCATCCTTGCCACTGAAAAGGTTTATTTCCTAAAACCTTACCAATTTTTTTTAGCTGCTGGCAACTAGCAAAATCACGCCAATGCCTTATGTGCCTTGGTTTAGCTTGGCAATGAGTGCTGGCACCTCATCCTTTGGAATGGGTTTTGAATACAAAAAGCCTTGCAGGCTTTCGCAGCCAAATGCCGTTAAGAAATCAATTTGTTCTTGTGTTTCAACACCTTCGGCGACACATTCTTTACCAAGCGCATGTGCAAGCGCCAAAGTCGAATGTATGATGGCCTCGTCTGACCGATCTACGCCAATGTCTTTCACAAAACTGCGATCAATTTTAATATTATCGATTGGGAAACGCTTTAAGTAGGTTAATGACGAGTAGCCAGTACCAAAGTCATCCAAATACAAACGACACCCTAGGGCTTTTATTTCCCGCATCACACCCAGTGCTTTTTCGGTGTCGTACATCAAGACTGATTCTGTGATTTCAAAAGCTAAATGCTCTGGCGCCACATCAACAAATTTCAGCATTTGTTCTATGTCTCTGGCAAGGCGAGCATTATCAAAATCACGGGCGCTCAAGTTAACAGACACATATAAATCAGGTGAGTTCACCAGCCAAGTTTTTACTGCGGTTAAAGCACGCTCTAGCGTTTGTATGGTCAGTTTGGTGATAAGCCCTGTGCTTTCTGCGACATCAATAAAATCCCCTGGCGGCACAATCTGATTTTTATGGCGCCAACGCAATAACACTTCAAAACCTTCTACTTGCTGGGTGATCGCATTCACAATCGGCTGATAAAAGTTTTCAAATTCGTTATTTTCACTGGCAAGCATCAACTCAGTTTCGAGTTTTAGTTTGCGCTGAATTTTATGGTTCATCTCTTGTTTGAAGAACTGCACCCCACCGTTGGATGTTTTAGCATGGTACATCGCAATATCAGCAGACTTTAATAAGTCCTGTGCGCTTTCAGCATCGTCTGGGAACATGGCCACGCCAATACTTGGGCTCACAGTGACGACTTCCCCTTCTAAATCCATCGGGGCACAAATGCTTTCATCGATTTTGTGACACACTGGCAGTACTTCGTCCGCCTCTGTCACATCTTCCAGTAAGATCACAAACTCATCACCGCCTAAACGTGCCACCGTGTCCTGTTCTCTCAACACATCACGTAATCGGCAAGCCACTTGAATGAGTAATAAATCCCCTTTGTCATGCCCAAGGGAATCGTTCACTTGTTTAAAGCGATTTAAATCAATAAAGAGCAAGGCGCACTTTTCCTGATGGCGTTTAGCAAGCTCTGTGGCATGGCTTATTCTATCGAGTAATAGGGCGCGGTTTGGTAAGCGGGTCAAAGCGTCATAGTTAGCAAGCTCGCGCAGCTCATCTTCTGCCGCTTTTTGAGCACTGATGTCGGTCAGCACCACTATGTAGCTGTCTAAAGTGTTTTCAGCGTTTTCAACCGCGGTGACTTTAATGATCACATGATGGGCTTTGCCGTCTTTGGTTCTAACCACGTCTTCTGCACGATAATGTTGCCCTGCTTCTAAATTGGACATAATGCGCAGGTAGTTTAAGCGGGTATCACGGTTTAACCCTAAGCTTAAACGCCGACTTGAAACCGTATCTTTACTAAAGCCAAAGGCGTCACGCATGGCTTCGTTAGTGGCGCGAATGCGGAATTTTTTATCTAAAATAAACACCCAGTCACTGGTTTGTTCAAATGCGGCGCCAAAGAGGCGTGCATTTTCTTCAAACACCAGCTCACGGGTCATATTGGTGTAGGTACCCGCTACTCGTATCGGGAATTGCTGCGACCACTCCACCACTTTGCCAAAGTCTTTATACCAGCGCCATTGCCCTGTTTTATGACGCAAGCGATACACGCAATTAAAATAGCCTTTGTCAGTCGATAAAAACTCCAGCCATTCAATGCGAAACTTCTCTTTGTCTTCTGGATGCATCAAATTAAGGTAACCATCTAGGGCGATGGTTTCTTTTTGATAACCAAGCTCACTGACTAAACGCGGCTGATAAATCTGCCCTGTGTCTGCTTGCCAATCCCATACTCCAGAGTGGCTGCCTTCAAGTGCTAATTTTAAGCGCGCTTCACTGGCCACAGCTTCTTGGTGCGCAGCTTTGATCATGCGCTCTACTCTGTGACGATGACTGAGCCACAAGGTCAGCAGTAACAAGGCGATGATGCAGTAAGTCACCAACATCCAAGGGGCGCGCCACAACGGATAATTTACCTTGATATCGAGACTGGTAGGTGGCGTGTAGCGCCCTGTAAAAGGGTCTTGTGCCCACACAGTTAAGGTGTACTGCCCCGGCTGAAATGACGGGAACACCACTTTGTTAGTGTTTTTAAGAGCAATGCGCGCCGAGCCACTAATTTGGTATTCAAAACGAATACGATCTTGATAGAAAAACGACATCGCAGAAAAAGCCACTTCCAAGCCCACGTCATCATGCTCAAGTTCAATGCGCGTAATGGGATATTGGTTTTCTTCTTTTAAACTGCGCGACATTAAATTAATGGACGTGATGTTCACTTGCTCAATTAAAGGCTCAGTCACCACATTATGTTTAGGGTCGAACACAGTCACGCCTTTAATGTGGCCAAACGCCATCCGACCATCGCTCAACTTTGTGTGTGAGTACTGATTGAATTCGTTGGTTTCTAGGCCATCAAACGTGGTGTATTGCTGTAAGTAATTGGTTGTTGGGTCAAGGCGCCATAGACCGTTGTGGCCACTCATCCAAATCATGCCTAGCTCATCTTTGAGTAAGCCATAAAACAAGCTGGCTGCGTCATTAAGCTGAGCCGTTGCTGTTACATCGGGTGTTAACGTACTTGGATCTAATTTCACTAAGCCCACTTGGCTAAAGCTCAGCCAGAGTTGCCCTAAATCATCCAGCACCGCGCCATTATAGGAGATGGCATAGTTATCATTGCTAGGGCTGGCATCATAAATGGTGCGAAAGCGCGCTTTAACTAAATCCACTTCATACAAGTGGCCTAAATGGAAGAATAATGGGTTGCTTGAAAAACCCTCGATTGGTGGGAAAAAGCTGGCATTATAAAAAGAGTCTAACCCGGCAAAATCCCCAGCGAGCTTGCTCACAGTACGTTTATTTAAGTCGTACATAATGGGGCCGTGGATTTCATTCAATGCGTACAACTGCCCGTCATCTGAAAGGTAACCACCAAATATAACGCCTTCCAATAAGGCTTCGTTTTCATGGTTTAATGCCGTTAACGGCGTGATGGTGTAATCGCGCGTATCAAACTGATAAAAGCCCCGCATGGTGAAAAGCAATAAGCTATCTTGCCATGGGATCACATCCAGTATTTGAAACTGACTCAATAAAGGGTCGGCCAAATAGTTTTTCAAAAATGTTTGGGTTTGGTAGGTGTAAGGATTAAGCGCGGTTAAACCGTTATCCGTCGCAAGCCAAAGCAAACCTTGGTGCTCTTTCATGCCAAATACCACAGGGTGAGATAACCCATCGCCTTTGGTGGTGGCTTGAGTAAAGTTCTCAAAGGTAAACAGTTTGCTAGGCAAGTAGAACGCGCCATCGTCTTTTGCCCCCACCCACATGGCGCCGCTGTCATCCATTAAAATTTGGGTGATGCTGGAGTCATTCAGCTCAAAGCCGTTATCTTCAATGGCGTTATTTTTAACCAGCAGGTTATCTTTGGGGTAGAAGCTAAAAAGCCCTTTGTCTGTGGCAAGCGTTAAGCCTTCTAAGTCTTTTTTGATGTCCCACACATTGATATCTTGCAACAGCACCTGGCTTGCAAGCTCTTGGCTTTCTTGCTCTACAAATTCAGAAAGGCTTGATAAATCGATTTGATACAAGCCTTCCACCGAGCCAACAAAAAGCTGATTATGCCCCCCTAAAGTAAGCACTTTAGTATTTTGCTCTGTGATTGATTCAGGGTCTTGTTCATAGCTAATACGGCGGCTTTTACCTGAGGTAAGCGACAACACATACAAGCCTTCGGTGGTGGCAATAAAGAGGTGGTCTTGCACTATTAAAAGGTCACGCACGCCACTGTGAGATTGCGCATCAGGCAGCTGCCAAATCGGCTCTAATAATGCAGTTGCTGGGTTATATCGCGCTACGGAGTCATATAAGCCAAGTAACAGTTGCTGCTCGTTTAGGCTTAACATAGACAGCACCATGGGCGGTTGGCCATCTGGGCTTTCTAATGGCACATGGCTGACTTTACCAGTGGAGATATCAAACTTAAACACGCCATTTTCTAAGGTGGTGATCCAAACATCACCATTGGGCGCTTCAAATAATTTGTAGATGGCGGCGTCTTTTAATAAGCCTGACTCATCTGCGATCCGCATTATGCGGTCGCCATCATAGCGGTTTACCCCACCAAAGGTACCAATCCATAAAAAGCCATCACGGTCTACCAGCATGGAAGTCACTCGGCTTTGAGATAAGCCCTCAGTGGTGGATAAACGTGTGACATTGGCATAGCTTAACTCAGGCCAGCAAAGCACTAGCAAGCACAATAACGTAAAGCAAAAAGAAGTAGCTGACTGATACAAGCATTTGAGCAACCACGCTGGGCTCATTTAGGGTACCTACTTTATTGTTAAGCCCTTATTTTTACAGACTTTTTCTAATGATTTGTAAAGGTATAATAATGCGCCATAGGTGGGGTTTTAGCAAATTTTTAAGCCAATTTTAATGCCACTAATGCACCATTTTGGCGCTCATAAGCAGCAAGTGATGAGCTCACCTCAGGCAAAGGGATGAGATCATTTGGTGTTAAAGTGACAAAACCAAGCTTTTCATAAAGTGGCACTATATCTGGGTAAGCAAAAGTCACCAACAACGGATGGGGTTCTTGCTGAGCATCGCGGTAGCGACTAAGCACTTCCGTAAGTAGCGTTTTCGCATGCCCTTTACCGCGCTGACTAGGCACCACAAACACACCATAAAGTAACTGAATTGCCAAAGGGCTGTTAGGTGCGTAGATGGGCTTAATGCGCGCAATGGCACAAGGGGTTGTGTGCTCAAACAGGCAAAATGCGCGGCTGATTTTTTTAATTTAGGTAAGTTGTAGGCTTCAATAAACGACGCCAGCTCAGCGTGCTGCGTTTTATCGAAAGCTTTAATGAAGTGCATAGTAAGGACGCAAACAGCGCACGCTTTAAGTCACATTAAATCGACATAAGGCCCAAGTAGCGCTCGAATTGGGTTTTTAAGTAGGCTTGATCACGCTTCGGGCGCTCGCCAATGCTTTGATAAATCACGTCACGCCCCTTTTTACCTTTAGTGACTTGGTAAGCCCAAAAAGACGCTTCGTAATCCAGCTGGATTTGGTATTTTTCGTCTCTAGGAAGTAAGCACAAATTATGGGCCATGGGGCACTCTTAAAAATCAAATTCTGACTGGTTATTTTGCAAATTCGCGCTCTCAGTATCAAGCGGTTTCGTTGAATTAGTGCGGCGTTTTGCAGCTAACACGCGTTTTTTACGCAGCGCACATTGGGTAATGACCCTGCGTTTATCCGCATCATTGAGCTCATTCCAGTAAAAGCGCTCATCTCGCGAGCGAAAACAGCCTTGGCAATAGCCTTTATTATTTGCTTGGCACACACCAATGCAGGGGCTTTCAATGGAAAATATTTCAACCTGTTGCTGGTGTTTTTCTGCCATGGCGTACTCCTTTGATTAAAGTATAACCACAGCCAAGGCATTTTGGCACCCTTGTCATTAAGTCATTGAAAATAACGGCTTAGGTGCCTGGTTGTGCTTGAAGAATTAAGGTGGCAAGCAATTACGTGTTAAGCCTTTTACCCTACTGCTTGCTTTTTAGCATAATCACAGTGCTCAGCATCAATACTGTGTGAGACAGGGGCGGCATAAATCTGCTTCACATACGGGCGTAAATGCACATGAAAACCAGCAAGGTATTGCTCAAACTCGGCTTTAACTTGCTGAGATCCCATGTCCGCCGCAGCTAAATGCTCTGGGTGAATATAAAACAAAGAACGAATTTTACTATCTATACTGCTTGCCAGCTCGTTTGGGCTTGCCTCTGGCTCATCGATTGGTTGACCAAAAGCCACATGCACATGCCCCTTTTGCCCAATAAAGCCTTCAATAATGCTTTGAATGTCTTCACCCGCTTGTTTTTGATAATGACCAAGGGTGGCCACATCATAAAGCTGCTGCGCTTTTTGCTTCACGCAAGGCTCATATTGATACGAAATTGCCACAGGCACAAGTTTGAGTGATTTCATATGGGTTTGAAAATCGCTTTTTTGCGCTCTGCCTGCCAGCGAGAGCATTTTGATAAGCGCAGGATCTGTGGTGTCTACACCATCTTTAGTACGCCCTTCTCGCTGAGCAATCCACACAGATTGCCCCTCTTGCAACGACAGCCAAATATATTGAGAGAGCACACTGAGGTTTTTTAACAGCTCTTTAGGCGCTTTTGCAGAGCGGTTCACCACAAAGCTCTTATTTAACTTCATCAATGTGGTGATGTAAGGCACTTGCAGCAGGTTGTCGCCAATGGCGATACGCACTGTGTCTCGCCCGCATTTCTCCTGCGCAAGGTTGACTAATGCTGGGTCTAAAGCGATGTCTCTGTGATTCGAAATAAACACGTACTGCTCGTCTTGGCGTAAGTGCTCCAGCCCAGAGAAGGTCACCTTAGATGTGGTGCTTGCAAGTAGCTGGGTTAAGTCTTTTTTAATGCGCAATTGCACATCGCGCACAGTGCGGATGTTGCGCCAGCGCCAAGAAAGGTACCCACGTACACACAATTTACCTAACCCCTGCAGGCGCCTTGGCAACCAAGGCAATTGGCGGCGGCACAGTAAATTCAAAAAGGCGGAGTCGCTCAGTAATTGGGTAATGGCTTTAGGCACATCGTCGTCATGATAAGGGCGAATAGCGTCAAATTTTGGGTCCGTTGTGCTCATTAGATTATTTTATTCCTGAATCAAGAGGCCACATTCTACTGAGCAACGCGGTGAATAGCTAAGTGAAACAGCTCATACCAGTTTGTGAGGCTTACAATTAAAAACAACCACTTACTTAGCTACTTTTTAATGGGGTATAACACCAAATGCGCCTGATTAAACACAGCTTGAGTGTTTTGAGTTACATTCGGGGTTTCCAGCCACAAGCTCTCTCTTTGCCCCAGCTTGGCTTTTTCGAGAATGTTATGAGTAATAGGGTGGTGATTAAAAATCGCATCAAAACTGCCATCTTTAATGGCAAGCTCTAAGCCATAGGTGAGGCGCTCTGCCAATGCGTGGTTTTCTTTATTTACGAAAAAGTACATGGCGGCTGGGTAGCGCAAAATAAAACGTGGCTCCACCATGAGTGTGGGTTCATTGGTGATTTCAGACCATGGCTCGTGAATGGCTCTTGGGTAGTAGTCAAAGCGCCCACGTTTTAACATGGGCAATAGGCTGCGCGCTAAACCTTCTACCACTTCAAAGCCATTGTCTTTTAGGATTTGTGTGTCAGGCCAATCCGAGCCCGAACCGGCTTTTAGATATTTTAAATCTGATGGGCCATTTAAGTTTGCAAAGTCGTTTAAACTGCTGCGCTTAATAATAAAAATACGCTGCCCCATCAGCCCTTTTAACAAAGGGATGTAGATAGGCAATAACATGTGCTCTCGCTTTGGGGAAGTCATTGACCAGTGCACATCCACGTCTTCACCAAGGGCTAACATCTCTAAAGTGCGCCCCTGTGGCATTTGCTCTATGGTTTGCTCCACCAAAATATAAGGGCCAAATTTGGGCTCACTTTTTTCTAGTGCCAAACGCAGTATGCTTAAGTAGTAATCCTGTTTTGGGTCAAAAAACTCCAAAGATATGTTATACCTGATAACACTTGTTGCACTGGCAGGCCACGCGGTGAGGATCAGAGCAAAAAATAACAGTAAGCGCATATCCACTCTCTTTAGGCGTTTTTTATGAGTATGGCACAGAAATTTAAGCATGCGGTGTCAGCCCGTTTGCATGGCGTGTTTACCCTGCTGCTTGGCAGTGTAATGCTTTCAAGCACCTCGCTTTTAGCAAAGCAGCTCGACTTTGAGCTCACCTATCAAAACGATGCCGCGCAATTTGAGTATGTTTGGCAAGATGTGAATGGCAAAACACACACATTGGCATTTGCCCTTGATGCCAAAACCTTATTGACCAAACATCGCCACTTTGTTGGCTATCAACCTGAGCGTTTAAATCAAGAAAAATTAAGCGCCCTTTTGACCTTAAGCAAAACCTTAGATGCCCGTAATGAACGCATTGAAGTCTTAAGCATTTCACCGCGCATCGAATATAAAATTTCCACCCGCAATCAAGCCCAACAAGATGATTTAATGGCCCGTGTCAAAACCGCCATGGATGACACCTTAAACAATTATTTGGAGCGGGTGTATTACCACCAATTTGATGACGCCAGTGGGCGCATGGGCATCAAGGCGGATCATACTCGGTTTGTGAATGAAGCCATGGAAGATGTCAGCCCCATCATCAAAGCGGCGTGGCAAGCCAATGAAAATGCGCCACCTCGGGTAATCATCAATTACCTTTTAGGGTGGCTGCAAAGTATTCCATATCAAGTGCTTGAAGGGCGTGGCATACATCAGCGTAGTGACTTTTTACCACCGTTGCGGTTACTCAGAGAAAACCGTGGCGATTGTGACTCTAAGGCTGTATTAATGGCGGCGTTAATTAAGTCTTTGTATCCGCGCCTTGGTGTTGCGTTAATCTATTTGCCGGATCATGCTGTGATAGGCTTTCAATTACCGACTTTAGCTTCAGACAACAAAGTCAAAATTGAAGGATTGGATTTTGTCTTAGCAGAAACCGCAGGGCCTGGGCTCATTCCTTTAGCTGAGCTCAGCCCCTACTCAGATGGCTTTATTCGCTCTAACAGCTTTCACTACGAGTTACTGTGAGTCTTTACCACCGCGTTGTTTGGAAAAAATAATGCAGTTACGGCCTTGGGCTTTGGCTTTATAAAGGCTGATATCCGCTTGCTCAAGTAAGCTGTGTTCATCGTCAAAGTCCGAATCACCATCAAATGCAGTGGCAATACCAATGCTCACGGTAACGTGCTCTGACACGCTAGAAAACCCATGTTCAACCCCAAGGGATTTAACCGCTTTGGCAATGCGTTTAGCATGGAAAACCGCCTCTTGTGATGGGCAATCCGAAAACACACACGCAAACTCTTCACCGCCATAACGGGCAGCAAAATCTGTGGCACGTTGGCAATTGGCATAAATGGCTTGTGCCACTTGTTTTAAGCACTCATCGCCAGCACGGTGGCCATAGTTATCGTTAAACTGTTTAAAAAAGTCGATGTCGATAAGCATCACAGACAAAGGCGTACTGTTACGCATGCCGCGACGCCATTCCCGAGAGAGATTTTCATCAAAATAACGGCGGTTGGGGATTTCGGTTAAACCATCAATGCTGACTAAGCGCTCAAGAAGGTCGCTTTTGTGTTTAATGGCAAGCTGGTTTTTGACACGTGCAAGTACAATGGCAGGGCTAAAAGGTTTAGTGATGTAGTCCATCGCACCAAGCTCTAAGCCTTTCGCTTCATCCGTTTGTGAGTCATTCCCTGAGATAAAGATAACGGGAATGTCTTTAGTACGCGGGTTTTCTCTGAGCATTTTGATCATTTCAAAGCCGTTAATTTCAGGCATCATGATGTCTAAAATGATCAAATCAAAATTGTGTTCTTGAACTAACACTAAGCCTTGTTGCGCACTGTTGGCACTGGTAATTTGAAAGCCATCTTTTAGTGTGCGCTCTAAAACAATAATGTTGAGCGGATCGTCATCCACAATCAATATGTGACTCGGCTTCACTGCCTAACTTCCCCAGAATATGTTTAATCAAATAGCACGCATAAGTGAGCTGTTGTTGATAACAAGCATACACATAGCTGCTGAGCTTTTCTTCTTTATTATGTTGATCCACCACTTTGGCTGCATGGGCTAAGCGGTTAAATCCTAAGTTTCCAGCACTGCCTTTAATGTTATGCGCCATCTCAATAAAGTTCATGGCCATGGTGTTATGTTCGTCGATTCCTTGTTCACAATATGCAAGTAAACGACTGAGCATCTTCTTTAATTGCAGTGGGTTTTCAAATACTTGCTCTTTCGCAAAGGCTTCATCAAAGTAGCATTCCTTGAGCCAAGGTGCATCTTCTAATTGTGCTTTTTCAAGGTCAAGGTTATCCACTAAGGTGCGATAAAAGGTTAAGGCTTTAATTGGCTTAGCAATGTGCGCCTGCATACCAGCGCGCACGCAGGCTAAGATGTCTTCTTCATTGGTGTGAGCGGTGAGTGCCACCATAGTGGCTTTACTGTGCCCTTTTATTTTTTGAATGGCTTTTGCTGCACTAAAGCCATCCATTTTCGGCATTTGTAAGTCCATCAGTATGATGTCTGGCATAAAGTCTTGGCAGACAGCGAGTGCTTGTTCACCATCATACACTTGGATAATCTGGCAACCAGCTTGCGCTAACAGGTGATAACCGATTTGTTGGTTAATGTCGTTATCATCTACCAGCATCACTACTTTGTCTTTTAAGCGCTGTAAGTTAAGTGCTTTTGACGTGACGGTTTCTCTGTGATGCCCTTGCCAAGTATCCAGCAACCTTTGCGGGTAGAGGTGATCAGGTAACGAGGTAACATCTAGGCTGGCATACATGCTTGGGTGCACTTTTTTACTGCGATCTAATAACCACACTTGGCACTGGCTTTGATTGAGCTTTTGCACCACATCAGGCGTTAATACCCCAAGCGCCAGCACATCAGTCACCAGCAAAAGTGGCGGCACGTCTTTAAAATAAGGCTTATCAATAAACTTAAATTCTTGCACCCCCAGTTGCTCAAAGAGGGCTTTTAAGGGTTCTGCTAGGGTTTTATGTCTATCAAGTACGGTAATTTCACTTGGTAAACGCACGCCGTCTTCTGGCTCGGGCGATAAGCTTAAGGTGAAGGTAAACTCACTGCCTTGATTAGGGCTCGAAATAACATCAATGCGCCCATCGAGCATGTCACTCAATTGCTTACTAATTGCTAGCCCAAGCCCGACCCCTTCGTAATTACGGGTGTTGGACTCATCCCCTTGCGAGAAAGCATCAAACAGCTTGGGCAGGTGTTTGGCGTCTATACCAATGCCGGTGTCTTTCACCTTAAATACCAGCGTATTTTTAGCTGTTTCTGAAACACTTAAACTCACACTGCCTTCATGGGTAAACTTCGCCGCATTAGAAAGGATGTTAGCAAGCACTTGCTTAATCTTGAGCTTATCACTGCTGTACACCTGAGCAATTTTTGCATCCACATCCAAAGTAAAGGTCACAGGTTTTTCAATGAGCAGTGGCTCCACCACATCAATGCATTCATCCACCAGCTCAGTGAGCCTAAATGGCGCTTTCACTAACGTACTTTCGCCGGCTTCAGCCTTGGCAAAATCAAGCACGTTATTAAGCATCATCAATAGCGCATCGGCGGCATGCAAGGCTTTTTCACCAAACTGTGACTGCTGTTGATTAAGCGGTGTTTCTAAGAGCATTTTCAGCATGCCCATCACGGCATTTAATGGCGTGCGTACTTCGTGGCCTATGTTGGCAATAAAGCGGCTTTTTGCTTTTGTGGCTCTGAGCGCGCGCTCTTTTTCAAGCATCAACTCACTGATGTCATTAACATGCAGAACGTAGTAAACAATCTCCCCTACGTCGTCCCAAACGGCCGCCATACTGATACTGAGCCAGACATTAGGCGAAAATAAAAACTGCACTTTTTGTACTGAGTTTTTATCTTGCTGAATGGCCTCTAAGCGGCGAGTGAGTTCAGACAAATGCGGTTCACTGGTGATGTAACTA
>JBGTXC010000220.1:0-4321 GCA_041937835.1 Alteromonadaceae bacterium
GAGTTCGTCGACAGCTTTGCTGGAAAATTAGTGAACATTCACCCATCTTTGTTGCCAAAGTATAAAGGTTTGAATACGCACCAGCGCGCAATCGACAACGGAGACGAAGAGCATGGTGTTAGCGTGCACTTTGTTACAGAAGAGTTAGATGGTGGTCCAGTAGTGGCCCAAGCCATCACTCAAGTAACAGCACAAGATACACCTGATACCTTAGCTGCCAAAGTGCATGCACTTGAGCATGTGCTCTATCCCCAAGTGATTCAGTGGTTTGCCGAAAAACGATTAATAATGGTAGGTGACCATGCTGTGCTTGATAACAAAAAACTCCCACCTAATGGGAAACAAAGTCACTAACTGTGCATTAAAAGCGGTTGCATCTGTGTTTGCAGCCGCTTTATTTACCACTTCAGCGCTCGCCAACAGCGCGCTGCACCCTGAACCAAGTTCAACGCCGGCAGCAAACCCAATTGAAGAGAAAAAAGCCCCGCTCTTAAAACCTTTTAACGCTAAATACACGATTTTACGTAAAGGTAAACGCTACGGTGAAGCCACCCGTGTTTTAACCAAGCTTGATGATAATTATTACAGCCTCATGTACAACAGTGACGTGGAGTTTATGATTTTCTCAGATAAGCGCAGCGAAAAAAGCGTGTTTTCAACCAAACATGGTTATGTGCAACCAGTTGAATACAGCATGCAGCGTGAAGGCTTTGGTAAAGACGAAGATTACCAGCTGAAATTTGACTACCAAACTCAAAAAGCCACTAGTAATCAAAGTAAGTACCCAATCGATGTGCCTTGGCAACAGTGGCAAGATGCCCTGTCTTATCAAATCCAAGCCCGGTTAGACATACAAGCTGAGCAAACTCAGCTGTCTTACCCATTAATTGACAAAAAAGGCCGGGATCGTACCTATGATTTTGTGGTGCTTGGCAAAGAAACCCTTGCCCTGCCCTATGGCAATATAGAAACCATTAAGGTGAAGCGCTTATATGATAATGATAAACGCCAAGCACTTGCGTGGTTTGCCCCCGAGTTAGACTACATGTTAGTACGCATGTGGAAAGGCAAAGAAGGGGTTGAACAATTTGAGTTTCAACTTGCTGAAGTGACCTTCAACGAATAGCAAAAAAAGCCCGCAATCAAGCGGGCTTTTTGTTACGTAAAGTGTGCTAAGTGTCATGTTACAGCTACACTTTTTATGTGTCTTTGGATAACCATGACTTGCAACCCATGTGGCTTATCGCTACAGTGAATGCGGGTGGTCAGACCTCTATAAAAGGAACACATAATGACGTTACTATTCATCCTCGCTTTTGTACTGGTTCTCAGTGCAGCAAGCTACCACCGCGCTAGTTGGAATACCTGTCTAGGACTCGGTGTAATCATGATGGTATTTGGCAGTGTGATTGGCACTGTCTCAGCAATTGGTTGGCTCGTGTTTGCCATCATTGCTATTCCATTTTCGATTACGCATGTTCGCCAACAGTATATTTCAAAGCCTTTATTTGCAGCGTTCAAAAAAGTCACTCCGACTATGTCGGATACTGAAAAGTCTGCAATCGATGCGGGAACCACTTGGTGGGAAGCCGACTTATTTTGCGGTAACCCAGATTGGAAGAAACTCCATAACTACTCAAAGCCACGCCTAACGGTTGACGAGCAAGCCTTTTTAGATGGCCCAGTCGAAACCGTGTGCAGCATGTTAGATGACTGGGAAGCAACCCATGAGTTAACAGACTTGCCAGAAGACGTATGGCAGTACCTTAAAGACAATCAATTCTTCGCCATGATCATTAAAAAAGAATATGGTGGCTTAGAATTTTCTGCGTATGCGCAGTCGTGTGTGTTACAAAAGCTTACTTCAAAGTCGACATTACTAGCGTCGATTGTTGGTGTACCTAATTCATTAGGCCCAGGCGAGCTGTTGCAACACTATGGTACGAAAGAGCAACAAGATCATTACCTACCGCGCCTTGCCAAAGGCCAAGAGATCCCATGCTTTGCCCTTACTTCACCAGAAGCAGGCTCTGATGCCGGTGCTATTCCAGATTACGGTGTAGTGTGTAAAGGTGAATGGGAAGGTGAAGAAACGCTTGGTATTCGCCTCACTTGGAACAAGCGCTACATTACCCTTGCGCCTGTTGCGACTGTATTAGGATTAGCGTTCAAACTGCGTGACCCAGACGGGTTACTAGGCGATGAGCCAGAGCTTGGCATCACCTGTGCGCTCATTCCAACCAGCACACCTGGGGTAGAAATTGGTCGCCGCCACTTCCCGCTCAACGTGCCATTCCAAAATGGCCCAACCCAAGGTAAAGACGTTTTCGTACCGATTGACTACATCATTGGTGGCCCGAAAATGGCTGGCCAAGGGTGGCGTATGTTGGTGGAGTGTTTGTCGGTAGGACGTGTAATTACCTTACCTTCAAATTCAGCGGGTGGCATCAAAACCATGGCAATTGCCAGTGGTTCATACGCACGCATCCGTCGTCAGTTCCGTTTGCCGATTGGCCAAATGGAAGGTATTGAAGAAGCATTGGCACGTATTGCCGGATACGCATACAGCAGTGATGCTGCGGTCGCTATGTCCACCAATGCCGTGGATATGGGTGAAAAGCCATCGGTGATTTCAGCCATCTTGAAATACCACATTACAGAGCAAATGCGTGATTCTGTAAACCACGCGATGGACATTCACGGTGGTAAAGGGATCATGCTTGGGCCAAATAACTATTTAGGCCGTGGCTATCAAGGTGCCCCTATCGCTATCACAGTAGAAGGCGCCAACATCTTAACCCGTAACATGATGATTTATGGTCAAGGTGCTATTCGTTGCCATCCGTTCGTTTTAACCGAAATGGGTGCCATCAGCATTGAAGACAAGCAAGAAGCGCTTGAAGTATTTGATAAAGCACTGATGGGCCACATCGGGTTTGCCATGTCTAACTTTGTGCGCACTTTCTGGCTTGCATTAACGGGGGCACGCTTTACCCGCACGCCTGTAAACGACGACACGGCGTTTTTCTACCGTAATGCAACACGATACAGTGCTTCTTTAGCGCTGATGTCTGACATTTGTATGGCGGTATTTGGTGGCTCACTAAAACGTAAAGAACGTATCTCAGCGCGTTTAGGTGACTTACTGTCATACCTGTATTTAACGTCTGCAACCTTAAAGCGTTACGACGAAGAAGGCCGCAACAAAGAAGACTTAGTGCTTGTTAAATGGGCATGCCAAGAGTACTTATACTTATGCCAGCGCTCATTGGCAGATTTGATCAATAACATTCCTTTTGCGCCACTGCGTGGTTTCTTAAAAGTCGTGTTATTCCCTTGGGGTCGTCCGGTACGTAAACCGACTGACAAACAAGAGCATCAAATTTCTCGTTTGTTGCAAACACCGAATGCCACACGTGAGCGTTTAGCACATCATCTTTACCTTAAAAATGAGCCTAAGAACCTCATTGGTCGCCAAGAGCAAACGCTTAAGGACATCCTAGATGTTGAGCCAATTTTTGACAAAGTAGCGCGTGCTGCCGGTCAAAAACTGCCGTTCATGATGCTAGATAAAGTGGCTGAGCAAGGCTTAGAGTTAAATGCTATCTCAGAAGAAGAAGCACAAAAACTCCGTGACGCAGAGCTTGGTCGACTGGCCGTGATCAATGTGGATGACTTTGACCCAGCTGATCTCGTTGCTGGCAAGGCCGCTCGCACTAAAAAAGGCAAAGGTAAATCTGCCGCTTAAATTCTGACAACACCCACTAAGCCGGCTATATGCCGGCTTTTTTGTGCCTGCCATCCTTTGAGGGTGGCTGTACGCGATGCTAAATAGTTGTTTAGGTTTAAGATACCCATGCCTATCCAGCAAAGCCAACTGCCTTACTAGAGCGCATTAATCCTGCCTAAGTGGTATGCCCTTGGAAAGTCACATGGGTTAGCGAGGACAAAAACGTGCCATGAGCCGATATGCGCTCACAAGCTGCTCCTATAGATCACACAGTCACCAAAGTGGTGGTAGCTGATAAGAGACTAATAACATGAAAAGAGAATATAAAACGACGCTTTAAAACCAATAGGTTGAAAACTTATTAGAGAGTAATTACTAGATAATTAGGAAGTAAAATTGAGAGAGTAACTTGAAACACATAAGAACCAATGGCGGAGTGGACGGGACTCGAACCCGCGACCCCCGGCGTGACAGGCCGGTATTCTAACCAACTGAACTACCACTCCGCAGAGATTGAATTGTGTGCTTTGCCTTGTTGGCGGAGTGGACGGGACTCGAACCCGCGACCCCCGGCGTGACAGGCCGGTATTC
>JBGTXC010000221.1:0-4293 GCA_041937835.1 Alteromonadaceae bacterium
CACCCATATGTACTCATTAGCTTTAGTATTTTGTTTGTGGCGTTAGCCCTTTCTATGTTTGGTGCGTATGAAATTCGCCTACCAAGCAGCGTGATGAATAAGCTCACAAACATTTCCAATCAACAAAAAGGCGGCAATTATACAGGCGTGTTCTTTATGGGTGTGCTGTCAGGTTTAATTGCGTCACCATGTACTACAGCGCCGTTATCCGCCGCGCTGTTATATGTGGCACAAAGTGGCGATTACATTGTTGGCGGTGTAACCCTTTATGCCCTTAGTTTAGGCATGGGATTACCACTTCTTTTATTAGGTACCTCAGGAGGTAAATTATTGCCTAAGGCAGGCGGCTGGATGGAGCAGGTGAAAATCTTGTTCGGCTTTATCATGCTGTTTGTGCCGCTTATCCTACTTGAGCGCATCTTACCTTGGGACACGATTTTACTGCTTGGCGCAGCCTTAGGTGTTGCCACCGCAGTGTACTTAAGCCATTGGCGTAGTTTGGTAACCCCAGGGGTTGGTAAAAGCCTACTCTGGCTAAGTGCTGCCCTACTCTTTGTAGCCAGTGTGTTATTAGGTAAGCATGTGTGGCTAGATAAACCTGCCACGGAGAAGCGTATTCAAACCCTTGAAGCGAACATAGCAAAGCAAAGTGCGCAGTTGGCCCAGCAGCAAGCGCAACTTGCCGAGGGAGGCACAGACAATACAGAAACGGCAACACCAGCTAGTTTAGCTAAGTGGCATAAAGTAGCCGATTTAACTGAGCTAAATGCCTTTTTGAAAGACACTGACAAACCCGTGATGGTAGACCTTTACGCTGAATGGTGTGTGGCTTGTAAGGAGTTTGAGCAATTCACCTTCCCAGACCCAGAAGTGCAAAAAGCTTTTAGTCGCTTTAAGTTAGTTAAAATGGACTTAACCGAGAGCGATGAAGCCACCATAGAGCTAATGCAGCACTTTACTGTGTTTGGTCTGCCTACGATTTTGTTCTTTGATGCTGATGGTAATGAGTTAACGCCACTTAGGGTCACCGGCTTTTTAAATGCTGAGCCTTTTGCCGATCACCTTAATAAAGTATTGGCTGAGTCTTACTAACGGCTTAGCTTTCTATGGTTATTTTTATAAAGCGACCTTAGGGTCGCTTTTTTGTGCCCGCTGATAAGACCAGTATTTTGCTGCTATTTACATCGAACTATCTATAATGGGTCGCGAAAGTGAGATTTTCTGCAAAATTCATGTGATTGCTCTTTAAGTTGGCATAAATTCACTGTAATTTTGTGAAAACAAACACGTTAAGGATATTTTCGAGGATTATGGCAGCAAATTATAAGATTTTAGTGCTAAATGGCCCAAATCTAAACATGTTAGGGAAACGCGAGCCTGAACAATACGGCACCCAAACCCTCGCTGACATAGATAATGCACTGATGGCGTCTGCAAAGACACTCGGCGTCAGCCTTGAAACGTTCCAAACAAACAGTGAATCTGCGCTGATTGAGCGTATTCATGCAGCGTGGCAAAAGGTTGATTTTATTATCATTAACCCTGCTGCGTTCACCCACACTAGCGTCGCCTTAAGGGATGCATTGCTGAGTGTGGCGATTCCATTTTATGAAGTACATATTTCCAACGTGCATGCCCGTGAGCCGTTTCGCCATCATTCGTATTTAAGCGATGTGGCCCAAGGCGTGGTGTGCGGGTTTGGCACACACGGATACAGCATGGCGCTGACAGCGGCCGTGCACGTTCTGAACACACAGCATACATAACCAAATTAAAAATATTGATAAAAGGCGGGTTGTACCATGGATATTCGCAAAATTAAAAAATTGATTGAGCTAGTTGAAGAGTCTGGCATTGCCGAGCTTGAAATCACTGAAGGTGAAGAGTCGGTACGCATCAATCGCCATGCCAGTGGCACCCCTATGATGATGCCTGCGCCTCAGCATTTTGCTGCACCACAAGCACCTGCAGCAGCTCCTGCCCCAGCGCCAGCAGCCACTGAAGCGGCACCTGCGGCTGAAGAAATCAGCGGTCACCAAGTTAAATCACCTATGGTGGGTACTTTCTACCGCGCACCATCTCCTGAAGCGCCTTCTTATGTTGAAGTGGGCAGCACAGTCAACGTGGGCGACACCTTATGCATCGTTGAAGCGATGAAAATGATGAACCAGATTGAATCTGACAAAGCCGGTGTTGTGAAAGCCATCCTAGTGGATAACGAAGACGCTGTAGAGTTTGATCAACCGCTCTTTATCATCGAGTAATTTGGCAATTAGAAGGTCAACCTTATGTTAGACAAAGTGGTGATTGCCAACCGAGGTGAAATTGCATTACGTGTGCTGCGCGCCTGTAAAGAGTTAGGCATTAAAACAGTGGCTGTGCATTCCACAGCTGACCGTGATTTAAAACACGTATTATTAGCAGACGAAACCATTTGCATTGGTAAACCGCCTGCAAATGAAAGCTATTTGGATATTCCGCGTATTATCGCCGCAGCAGAAGTGACTGACTCTGTTGCTATCCACCCGGGTTATGGCTTTTTATCGGAAAACGCCGATTTTGCCGACCAAGTTGAGCAAAGTGGCTTTATTTTCATCGGCCCGCGTGGCGATACCATTCGCCTTATGGGTGATAAAGTGTCTGCCATTGAAGCCATGCGTAAAGCAGGTGTACCGTGTGTTCCAGGCTCAGACGGTCCATTAACAGAAGACAACGAACGTAACTTACAAATTGCCAAACGTATTGGCTACCCTGTGATCATCAAAGCCGCAGGCGGCGGTGGTGGTCGTGGTATGCGCGTAGTACGCAGCGAAGCGGAACTCATTGACGCCATCGCTCTGACTCAACAAGAAGCGAAGCAGTTTTTTGGTAACGGCATGGTGTACATGGAAAAGTTCCTTGAAAACCCACGCCATATTGAAGTGCAAGTACTGGCTGATGGCCAAGGCAACGCCATTCACTTAGGTGAACGTGACTGCTCGATGCAACGTCGCCACCAAAAAGTTGTGGAAGAAGCGCCAGCGCCCGGTATTACCGCAGAAATGCGTAAGTACATTGGTGAGCGTTGTACCCGTGCATGTTTAGAAATTAACTATCGCGGTGCCGGTACGTTTGAGTTTTTATACGAAAACGGTGAGTTCTATTTCATTGAAATGAACACACGTATTCAGGTTGAGCACCCAGTGACTGAGATGGTTACCGGCGTTGACCTTATCAAAGAGCAATTAAAAATTGCCGCAGGCCAACCGCTTTCAATCACGCAAGATGATGTTGTGATCCGCGGGCATGCCATTGAGTGCCGTATTAACGCTGAAGATCCTATGACCTTTATTCCATCACCAGGGCGTATCACTCGTTTTCACCCTGCAGGTGGCCTTGGGATCCGTTGGGATAGTCACATTTATGCCGACTACACCGTACCGTCACATTATGACTCCATGATAGGTAAGCTAATTTGTTACGGCGAAAACCGTGATGTGGCCATTGCCCGCTCGCGCAATGCGCTCAATGAGCTTGTGATTGACGGCATTAAAACAAATACCCCGCTACATAAAGAAATTTTAGCGGACGAAAACTTCCAAAACGGTGGCACTAACATCCACTACCTTGAGAAGAAGCTCGGAATCTAAGTGTAAGCAAATCCAAAGCCGGTTAACCCCGGCTTTTTTGTTTATAAAACAACCAAGCGACTGTATTATCTAAAAATTAGCCCCACCAATAGGTGACAAGGCAACTAAAAATTTTTATACTGCATCGCACTTTGAAAGTCGTAGCAACGCACTTAAAAAGTCCGTTTTACACATCAAATAATGGAGCTGTAAAACACACATGGCCCTATAGCTCAGTTGGTTAGAGCACACGACTCATAATCGTTAGGTCCCCAGTTCAAGTCTGGGAGGGGCCACCATTTTTAAAAGCTACCTAAGTAAACACCTACTAACAGAAATTACCCTGTGCTACCTTGAACGTAAAATTTAACGTTCTGAAATGTATAATGATTCATGCATCAGAGGTATGGGGGATTCAATAACCCTATGATATAGCGATGAAAATTAGTAAATAGTTATATCAAAAAGTAACTCGTAGTAAGTCCTTGTTTTGCATCTCATTGTCGTTAGTTTTCTTAAACCTTTTCATAATATTTCATACGGTGAGAGTCCAGGTCTTTGTCGACTTCTTTTAGTTCGAACAAACCGATTTCTGGGTGGCCTCAACGGACAGATCATGGGCTGGGATTTTTTCATTAAAATTAGCAAGCTCGTTTTTGCCATAACTTCTGCATCACTGATGCTC
>JBGTXC010000222.1:0-4287 GCA_041937835.1 Alteromonadaceae bacterium
AGCGCGACCTTGCCAAGGTCGAGGTCACGAGTTCGAACCTCGTTACTCGCTCCAACTTGAACCCTTTCGTGACGCGAGTATAGCTCAGCTGGTAGAGCGCGACCTTGCCAAGGTCGAGGTCACGAGTTCGAACCTCGTTACTCGCTCCAATTATTTCTATCCCTTTCTTTTTTCGGTCAAATATCCAATTTTTAACTACCCTTTGCTTACGTCTTGTTAAGTGATTTTGTGGGGTTATGTCAAAGCGGATCCTGATTATAGACAGTAACAGCGTGCTGGCGATGCGCACCAAAGTGCTGATGGAACTGATTGGCTGTGAGGTTTTTGCGCCTCACTATAGTGAATTCAGTGATAGCTGGTTTGATACGCGCTATGACATGCTAGTGCTTGCCCATGGTGTGCCCATTAGCATCGCTGAAAAAGCCATGCTGAAGCTCAACTTAGCGGATGATTCTACCTGCATTCTGATTGCCCCGAACACTGAGCATGCGGACGCGATCAAAAACTTCTCCACGCTTAATAAGCAGTTTGCCAGTGCTCAGGTCATTTACCCATTTTTTGATAACCGCGAAATCATCAGTCTGATTGAAGATGCCTTACTGATAGGCGCTAATATGCAATTTGATCTGCCCCAAGTTTTATTGGTGGATCACGTTAGTGAACGGTTAGAGCAGCTAAAAAATAGCCTGGAAGGCATTCATATTCAGGTTTATGTAGCTAGCACCATAGACGACGTAGAGCTACAAATGCGCGCGCACCAAATTGATATTTTGATCAGTGACTACACCTTGCCAGATTTCACCGGCATTGATGTGTTCAGCCTAGTAAAACGCATCAACGACCAATGCCGCTGTATTTTGTTCACGTCAAAGCCTGAGCAAGCCACCCTAATTGATGCCATTCGCATTGGGGTGGATGACGTCATCATTAAGCCCGTTAATGAAAATGTGCTGCTACAAAGCGTGCATAAACTCTGGCAAACCGAGCTATTAAAACGCAGTAATGAGGCTCTTGTAGAGCGCTTGCAAGACACAGTAGATGCACTGATTGAGCGCGACAGTCTATTACGGGTGGTTTACTTATACACGCCAGACCCTATTGTCCTCTTTAGCCAAAAAGGGGATATCTTAGAGGCCAATGATGCCTGTGCCCGATTATTTAATAGCGACCTTAACCACTTAAAAGGCTGCTCGCTGTATTCCTTTATAGATTCTAAATCCACTGATGTGATTCAAACTGCGATTGAAAAAGCCAAAGGCAATCAACAGTTTCACTGTGATTTGCATGTCAAAATGGAAGGTGGCAGGCGTACGCCCTTAGCTGGGTCTTTTTCAGAAATCGATTTTCATGGTGATTTGGCTTATGCCGCCATATTTAAAAACATCACCCATTTAAAAGAAAAAGAAGAGCATCTTGAAGAGCAAAACGTGTCCCTTGAGCGCATGGTTAAAGAGCGAACGGCTGAACTTGAAAACGCTAAAAATTTAGCTGAAGCGGCAAACCGTTCTAAATCGGAATTTTTAGCCAATATGTCTCATGAACTTCGTACGCCCATGCACTCTATTTTGAGCTTTTCACGCTTTGGGTTGGATAAACTCAAAGAAGGCGAACCACCCAAAGAAAAGCTCGAAAAGTATTTATCACGGATTGAAAGCTCAGGCGCGCGGTTACTGACTTTACTGAATAACCTGCTCGACTTATCTAAATTGGATGCGGGGCAGTTTCCATTTAACCCAGTCAAAACTGACTTTTTGGATGTACTACGCACCTGCATTGAGCATATGTCAGGCTCAGCGCTGGATAAAAACATTAATATTCGGGTGCATGCCAAAGTGCGCACCATGTTATTTGAATTTGATCCTGCCTTGATGCAACAAGTGATCACTAATCTTTTAGGCAACGCGCTCAAGTTTGGCCCAAGTGATTCAGATGTGTGCGTGACGGTATTAGATGAGGACGAGCGCATTCGAATTGAAGTGAGCGATAAAGGCCACGGTATTCCTGATGCGGAACTAAGCACGGTATTTGAAAAGTTTTCGCAAAGCAGTACCACAAATCGTGGCGCAGGTGGCACTGGTCTCGGTATGGCTATTTGTAAGGAAATTGTGCGCCTTCATAGTGGCAAAATATGGGCGATGAACAACATTCATGGCGGTGCGACAATCGCCCTTGCTTTACCAAAAAAATTACCGCAAACAGAAAGTTAGCAAAACTCTTAAGCCTGTCTATGCTTTAGATACGCCACCAATTCAATAACAAGTCGCATGGAGGGGCAATGGCTATAAAACGCATCCTTGCCGTTGACGATGAGCCTTTCAATATCGAAATCATTGAAGAAATTTTAGACGACCAACACTATGAGCTGCACAGTGCCAGCAGCGGCCCTGAGTGTTTGAGTGTGGTTGAGTCCATTAACCCTGATGTGATCCTGCTTGATGTGAGTATGCCGGATATGAGTGGCTACGAGGTGTGCCGTAAGCTCAAGGAAAATGACGCCACTAAAGACATCATAGTGATGTTTGTCTCTGCCAGAGGCACTGTGGAAGAGCGGATTGAAGGCTACAACGCAGGCGCTGAAGACTACATAGTTAAACCCTTTGGCAAAGAAGAATTGCTCTCAAAGCTTGGTTATTTAGATAAGCTGTTAGACGATCGCGACAGCCTCAGTGAGCAAGTTAAATACGCCACAGAAACCGCCTTTAACGCCATGGCTAATAGCTCAGAGATGGGCACTGTGGTGCAGTTTATCGAGCAAATTGGCTCAATTCATGATCCGAAAGAGCTGATTCATGCGATTGTGGCTTGTATGCGCAGCTTCGATTTACACACTGACATCGAGTTCCGCTTGCCATCCCAAACCTTGCATCACACCAGTCATGGGGTGTGTTCCCCTATGGTGATTGAAATGTTTGAGTTGCTGCACAGCAAAGGGCGGCTGCATGAGTTTGGTCACAGGTTATTAGTGAACTACCCCTATATCAGCATGTTGGTGCTCAATATGCCGGTGGGTGAGCCTGAAAAGCTGGGCCGCATAAGGGATCATGTGTGTTTTATCGTGAGTGTGACCGAGCAACAACTCCTCGCCATTTTGAATGAGCGTCGCCTTGCGGAACAAAAAGAGCATTTACGCAATACCATGCAGTTGATGCGTGGCAAATTTGAAACTTTGATTGATAAGCTCAATGCATCCCACAAGGAAAACGAAGCAGTATTTCGCGCCTTACAAGAAGAGTTTGAAATGCGCATCCCCATGATGGGACTCGATGAAGATCAGGAAATCTTTATCTATAAAAAAGTGGATGAAACCATCCAAAAATCAGTCGCGCGAGAAGATTCACTCACTAACGTCAAAGAAGCCTTTGCGGCAATAGAAGAAGACTTACAAGCCTTATTAAAACTGAGTTAGCAAGGGATACTGCCAATATGGATAAACAAAAACGCCAAACCTTAAAACGCTTAGCCCTTGGAACCGGGGCATTGGCCGGCAGTTTTGTGGCGCCATACGTGTTTGCCCGTAAAAAACGCACCCTTCGTGTGTTAGGAACGCACGTCACCTTGCAAGACCCTATTCGGCAAAAGGCCATGGCTGATTTAGGCATAGATGTGACGTTTGCACCGGGTGGTAGCTCAGCCGTACTACAGCGCGCCTCAATGAACCCTGGTAGCTTTGATTTATACGAACAGTGGACAGATAGCATTGGAGTGCTCTGGCGCGCAGGTGCCATTCAACCCATTGAAAAAAACGCCTGACGTATTTTGATGAAATTAATAACCTCACTAAAACGGGCAAAGTGGTGCCAACCGCCACCATTGGAGCTGGTGAAAGCCCCCATAAAATTTTGCATGTTCAGCCGGATGGCAAACTCGGTATCCCACATACCGATTACTTAAGTTTTATGCCCTATGTGCATAACGTGGACTCTTTTGGCTACAACACGGATTTTATTAACCGCGGTACCCCCTACGAAACTGAAAGTTGGGGCTGGTTATTGGATGAGGCACATCGCGGTAAAGTCGGTATCGTCAACGCACCGACCATCGGCATTTTTGATCTTGCTCTTGCAGTGCAAAGCAAAGGATTAATGCGTTTTGAAGACATTGGGGATATGAGCCGAGGCGAAATTGACCAGCTCTTTGCTATTTTAAATGAGTTTAAACGCCAAGATCATTTCAGTGGTTTTTGGAGCTCAGTGCCTGAGTCTGTCACTTTTATGGAGAGTCAGCGGGTTCATATTGAAAGCATGTTTAGCCCTGCCGTCTCTGAATTAAAAGGGCGCAATATTCCTG
>JBGTXC010000223.1:0-4276 GCA_041937835.1 Alteromonadaceae bacterium
TCCCATGGTGTTTTTTGTGCTGTTTGGGCACCGCCTTGGGCTCATCATCAACTTGTTTATCTTCGCCACCACTGTGATGCTGATTAACTTCCCACCTGACTTTATGCAGGCTGAGTATCGCCCTGCGGAAATATCACGCTTTATTGCCGCTTATGCGGTGACCTTGTTTTTATCTGGGGTGAGCGAGTATTTCCGTTTTCAGTCTCATCATGAGCTAGCACTCATTAACTTAGATAAGCAAAAGCAAGCAAACACAGACCCACTCACCTTATTACCAAACCGCCGTTTTGTGGATTCCGTGTTTTTAGAGCGCATTCATAATGACCCAAGTGCCTATTTCCCGATTTCTGTGTTGGGCATTGATATTGATCACTTTAAACGTGTGAATGACACTCATGGGCATGATGCCGGTGACCAAGTGCTGAAAAACATTGCCCAAGTCATGAGCCAAACTGTGCGTAATTCAGATGTGGTGGCACGTGTGGGCGGTGAAGAGTTTTTAGTATTGCTACCAGGCTCACCACTTACTGCAGCAGAGCGTGTTGGTGAGAAAATTCGTCAAGCGGTTGAGTCTGAAGCCATTGCCGTAAAAGGCAGCGCACTGAGCGTAACGGTAAGCTGTGGTGTGGCAACAGCGCTCACTGATTTAGAAATCAACGCAGCGCTTAAGCGCGCAGATACTTTACTGTACCAAGCCAAAGAGCAAGGCCGTAATCGCGTCTGCGCATAAGCCTTTAAGCAAAGTGCTTCACTTGTACCTTATGATGGTCAAATGAAGCACCCACGCTATCTCGTCCTATCATTTCATCGTAGGCGGTTTGCATAATCAAGTTCGCCTCTTCGACCCCTAAATCAGCTAAGGCATTGGCCGCTTGCGCGACTGAATCAAAGGTGCAGGTTTTGCCTTTTTCTTCGAGTAGAAAAAAATTACCGTCGTCGTCTTTAGCGCCCGCTAGATAATGGTTTGAATCAGCATAACTGAGGATCACAGGTTCTGTGTGTTTGGCTTGTAACGTGGTGTGCAGTTGGTGGCGGTTCATGAGCATACTCCATGGTTAACTTAAAAGATTTACGCATGGAGTATGAATTTTGGTCACTTTAAAGTTTAAAGCGCGCCATGGATTGGGTGAGCGATGTGGCCAATGACTTCACTTGACCACTTTGGGTTGCCAACGAACCTGCCTCAGAAGCATTGCTTGATGCCGTTTCAGCAGTTTGTGCCATGGTGTGCTGGATCTCTTGGGTGTATGTCAGCTGTTGCTCAGCAGCATGGTTAATGTGCTGGCTCATCTCGTTAATGGTATCTAGCGCTGACTCAATATGCTGAATGGCATTGGTTAGCTCATCACTTTGCGCGGCACATTCATGCGCTTGTTTTTGCCCACGGGCAATGGCCGCTTCAGCAGCATGAGTTTCATGCTGTAAAGCCGTGATCATAGATTGGATTTCAGCAGTGGATGCCTGAGTACGTGATGCCAACGAGCGTACTTCATCTGCAACCACAGAGAAACCACGACCAAATTCACCAGCACGTGCGGCTTCAATGGCGGCGTTAAGCGCAAGCAAGTTAGTTTGCTCGGCAATGCTGCCAATGGTGTCTAGGATGGTGCCAATGGATTGGCTGTGCTCTGTTAGTTTTGCCATGATGCTCACTGAATCTTGCAGTGAGTCATTTAAGCTCATAATGCGTTCGTTGTTGGTGACAGCAATGGTACGTACTTCATGGCTGCGCTTAGTGGCTTCTTCCACATGGTTGGCCGTGAGGCTGGCCTCTTCATTCACTGAGCTTGAGCTATTAAGTACTTGCTCGGCTAAGTCAGTGGCGTTTTGAATTCGGCCGATTTGGTCTTGTGCAGCACTGGCAATGCGTTCGCCTTGCTCATTGGTGGTGTCCGCGGATTGGTTAAGCGTTAGTGCATTGTCACGCACGGCATTCAGTAACGCGGTTAAGTCATCCCCAAGTTGGTTCATGTTACCAATCAGGGTGCCAAACTCATCATCACTGCGCTTGGTTAAGCGTTTGCTTAAATCCCCTGCGGCAAAGCTTGCCAGTAAGCGATTTACAGCGCGTAGCGGGCCTATCATGGCCTTAGTGGTGAAGGTGGCTATGACACTGGCTAACACTATGATGATTAACGCCAGCACAATGGCAATGCTGCTACCTGCTTGGATTTGCTCGCTGGTGGCGTTTTGCAGTTGATCAAACTGGGCATCAGCAAGGTTAACTAATTGCGATAGTGCCTCGTAGCTGCTGTTAAATGCGGCGCTTGCGGCAGATTGCTGTTGGGCTGCAGATTGTAAGTTGGTAATTACTCCGCGCTGCAGGTTGTAGGCGGTACCAGGTTCATCTAAAGCGGCAACTAAAATTTGATACTGGTTTTTAAAGTCAGCAACCATAGGCACGCTGTCAAAGCTTTGTGCTTGTTGAGCAAGGTAATCCAAGTTGTTTTGAATGTTACTCAGTAAAAAGCGCGTGTCTTCTTGGTGGGTATTTAGGGTCTCTAAGTCTTCTAAACGGGCAATACTTTCGATGGTTGGGCCAAGATTAAAAACCATGTCATCAATGCGCGTGCCTGTGCCCACCATGGCATCGAGCTGGTTAGTTAAACGCTCAGGCACGTCTAAGGTTTCCAAATCCAACATCGCGGTGCTGGCTTGGTATTTAGCCTCATCCAGCTGTTTTAACGTGCTTTTAAGCTGGCTTTTATCTCGTGCCACTGCCAGTTTGGCTGCTAGCATCTTATTGGATGCCGTTTGAAACTGGACGAAATCTTTAGCGGCTTTATTAAGCGCTGCCTGCATTTGTGGCTGGTTGGCTATTAAGCTTGCTAGGGCGCTATTTTGATCTTGAAAGCGGTTGGCAAGCTGGGTGAAGGCTTGTTCACTTTGGCGCAGTTGGCTTTGCTCCGTTTGCGTAAAAGCAACGGCACCCACTTTGACCATATTGAGCAAATCAATACGCAGGGCATTACTTTGGTTTTGAACAGGCACGGCAATGCGAGTGATATTAGTATTTGCGACATTAATGCCACGCAGTGAGAAATAAAAAAAACTACTTGCCGCGATGAGTAAGAGACCGATTAAAGCAAAACTAAGAATGATCTTTTGCTTTATGGTTAAAGAGGGCTTTACCATGCATATGACCTTATTTACTGACTATTAATGATTCTAATCACAAGGTATTAACATGTACAGTAAGTGCGTTGAATGAGTGCTTGTAATTTGTACAAATAAGAGTAAAAAGTCTAACTATCTTAATCATTTACCAAGGAATTCCATGGCAGGTACTAGCTTACTGACTTTAATTGATGACATCGCCACTTTACTGGATGACGTGGCGGCTATGAGTAAAGTGGCTGCTAAAAAAACTGCAGGCGTGATAGGTGATGACCTAGCGCTAAATGCCAAACAAGTCACTGGGCTTGACGCAGACCGTGAGCTGCCTGTGGTGTGGCAGGTTGCTAAAGGCTCTTTCATCAATAAACTAATACTAGTACCAAGCGCCTTGGCAATTAGTGCCTTTTTACCATGGCTCGTGATGCCATTACTCATGCTCGGCGGGTTTTATTTATGTTTTGAAGGGGCTGAAAAACTGGTTGAAAAGTTTCATGGCGAAAGTGCCACAGAAGCTGCCCCAATAACAGATTTAAAAGAATACGAGGCGCTAAAAGTAAAAGGCGCCATACGGACTGACTTTATCCTTTCTGCCGAAATTATTGTGATTGCATTAGGCACAGTGGCTGCGGCTAATTTTACTACCCAGCTTTCGGTATTAAGTGTGATTGCTTTAGGTATGACAATCGGTGTGTATGGCCTAGTTGCAGGCATTATTAAGCTTGATGATGCGGGCTTATACCTGCGCTTTAAAGCAGAGCAAACCGGGCAAAAGTGGCAAGAATACTTAGGGACTGGCCTTTTAAAGTTTGCCCCTGTGCTAATGAAATTTTTAAGTGTGGCAGGCACCATCGCCATGTTTTTAGTTGGGGGCGGCATTATAGAGCATGGGATTGCACCACTGCATCAGCTGATGCAAAGCATCACGCAAAGTGGCGTTGAGTCACTTGGTAGTCATGCAAGTTGGCTCATTCCGCTTTTAACTAATGGGGTGGTGGGCGTGCTAGCAGGCTTGTTGGTGGTGTTGTTAGTTAGTGTGTTTAGCCGCTTCAAAGGCAAATAAAAAAGGGTGCATGAGCACCCTTTTTTAAATTATTGCGCAATGCTTACATTGCTTCGTATTCGTCTTGCCAGAAGAACTTCTCTTCGCCAAAGGCTGGTT
>JBGTXC010000224.1:0-4264 GCA_041937835.1 Alteromonadaceae bacterium
GACACTGAATTTGAAGGTGAAGCGCGTCCGCAGCCTGGCACTAAAATTGGTTACCTTCCACAGGAGCCTGTACTGGACGAAAGTAAAACCGTCCGTGAAGTCGTAGAAGAAGCCGTTGCAGAAGTAAAACGTGCATTGACTCGTTTAGACGAAGTGTATGCAGAGTACGCAATGGATGGCGCTGACTTTGACGCCCTTGCAAAAGAGCAAGGCGAGCTGGAAGCTATCATTCAAGCCCACGACGGTCATAATTTAGATAACGCCCTAGAGCGTGCCGCTGATGCTCTCCGTCTACCACAGTGGGATGCCAAAATTGCTAACTTGTCAGGTGGTGAGCGCCGCCGTGTTGCGATTTGTCGCTTATTGCTAGAAAAGCCAGACATGCTGCTACTCGATGAGCCAACCAACCACTTAGACGCCGAATCAGTGGCGTGGTTAGAGCGCTTCTTACATGACTACGAAGGCACAGTGGTAGCCATTACCCACGACCGTTACTTCTTAGACAATGTGGCTGGTTGGATCCTAGAGCTTGACCGTGGTCATGGTATTCCTTGGGAAGGCAACTACTCTTCTTGGCTTGAACAAAAAGACGCGCGTCTTAAGCAGGAAGAAAAATCAGAAAAAGCCCGTCAAAAGTCGATTGAAAAAGAACTTGAGTGGGTTCGCTCAAATCCTAAAGGTCGCCAAGCTAAATCAAAAGCGCGGATGGCACAATTTACTGAAATGCAGCAGTCTGATTACCAAAAGCGTAACGAAACCAATGAGCTATTTATCCCACCTGGCCCACGCCTAGGTGACAAAGTGATTGATGTAACTGGCCTCACCAAAAGCTATGACGGCCGTGTGCTCATTGATAACTTAGACTTTTCAGTACCCAAAGGGGCGATTGTCGGCATCATAGGTGCGAACGGCGCTGGTAAATCGACGCTATTTCGTATGCTAAGCGGCCAAGAAACCGCAGATAGCGGCCAAATCGACCTAGGAGAAACCGTTGAGCTTGCCACCGTTGAGCAGTTCCGCGACGACATGGACGAGAACAACACAGTGTTCCAAGAAGTGTCTGATGGGTTAGACGTATTACGCATTGGTAATTTTGAAATCCCAAGCCGCGCGTACGTTAGCCGCTTTAACTTCAAAGGCAATGATCAGCAAAAGTTTGTAAAAGAGCTTTCAGGTGGTGAGCGTAACCGTTTACACCTTGCCAAACTGTTAAAAGCCGGCGGTAACGTGATTCTGCTGGATGAGCCAACCAACGACTTGGACGTTGAAACCTTACGTGCTCTTGAAAACGCGATTTTAGAATTCCCGGGCTGCGTAATGTGTATCTCGCACGACCGTTGGTTCTTAGACCGCATCGCCACTCACATTCTTGATTACCGCGACGAAGGTCAAGTGAACTTCTTTGAAGGGAACTACACCGAATACGAAGAGTGGCTCAAGAAAACCTTAGGTGCCGAAGCCACACAGCCGAAGCGCATTAAGTACAAAAAAATCGGTTAATATTAAGAAAGCCCTGTTTATGCAGGGCTTTTTTGTGGCATCTTTGAAGTCAGCGGCACTAGGCACTATGCTAAAAGCAGATGGTTAAAGAGCACAGAGTTATGGATGAAAGACGACGTTTTACCCGAGTACTGTTTTCCACACTAGCCAAGGTGACGTGCCACAACACCACCTGGGAAAGTCGTATTATTGATTTATCGCTTAATGGCGCCCTACTCACGCTTCCTGATGAATTTAAAGGGCAGCTCAATGATACCTGCCAACTGAGCTTTTCGCTCTTTTCTGATGACATCGACGTACTCATGGATTGCCACATCACCCACATAGAGCACCATCATGATAAAGACCGTGCCTACATTGGCCTTCAGTGCGACCAAGTAGACTTAGACAGCGTCAGTCATTTAAAACGCATCATTGAATTAAACACAGGTGACGAAGGCTTATTACACCGTGAGCTTGAGCAGCTCAGTCATCTCGATTAAAGTAGTTACATATTGAGGTACATCCTCACGGACGACATAACAACAATACGGAGCCACCTATGTTCTTGGAATCCATTCAAGGTTTCATCCCTTTTATTATGTATTTTGGTCTTGGCTATGTGCTTGTGACCGCCTTTTTGTTCATCTATTCAAAAGTAACCCCTTATTGCGAGTGGACATTACTGCGTGAAAATAACCGCGCAGCCGCACTTGCTTACAGCGGCGCATTTTTAGGCTTTACCTTGCCTGTGGCCAGCGCTGCGGTGAATGCAGTGAGCATCATGGACTTTGCCATTTGGGGTGTGATTGCTGGCATCATGCAGTTAGTGACCTTTTTTACTGTGCGTTTTTACATGCCAAAACTGGCCGAGCGCATCAATCAAGACGAAATGAGCGCAGGCCTTTTCTTAGGAGTTGCTTCCGTGGCAACGGGTATTTTAAACGCGGCTTGCATGACCTATTAAGGAGGCACAATGAAACGGACGTCTTCTTTAAAGCTCACCCTCATGCTTGGCACCACTGCCGTTCTTTCTGGCTGTGGTGACAGTGAAGAGCAAGCGCTTATTTTTAAAGATCCTGAAGACTGTATGGACTTTGGCGTAGAAGCCGAAGCCTGTGAAGCTCAGTATCAACAAGCCTTAAGTAATCACTTTTTAGAAGCCCCGCGTTATGGCTCTGAAGGCTCGTGCGAGGCTGACTTTGGCTACGACAATTGCGACAACGAAGGCAGTATTTGGCGCCCTATCATGGCAGGTTTTATGCTTGCCGCAGTAGCCGAAGCCGTAGACGAAGGCTTTGACATGATGAAAAAGAAAAAACGCAAAAAATACGCGTTTTTAGGTGGCTCAGCCTATGGTGGCTCAAAGCCGCTTTATCGCTCACGCGATGATTACTTCAGCTATCGCAACGCCAATAACCAGTACATAGGGTCGGTCAATAACCGCGGTACCACCTTAGTTAAAAAGTCCAAAGTAAAATACACCTCAAAGCCACGCACCCGCACGGTTAAACGCGGTGGGTTTGGCTCGCGCGCCAGCTCCAGAGGCTTTGGTGGTTAATGCTTAGAATACCTACCCAAGTGCGCCCTCATTTAGCGATGGAGGCGCAGCAGTTTGGTTTTGATTTTTATCAAATGGATGGTGAGGTGTACTGGGATGAAAGTGCCTACTACCAGTTCACACTACAGCAAATAGAAAACGACTTAGAAGCCCCCACCAATGAACTTGAGGCCATGTGCCTTGAGTTAGTGGCAGACGTGGTTAAAAGCGAATTCTGGCTCTCTCGCTTTAAAATCCCAGAGGCATTTTGGCAACCCATTTTGGACAGCTGGCAAAGTAAAGCGCCAAGTCTTTACGGCCGTATGGACTTTAGCTACGACGGTAAAAGCCCTGCCAAGTTACTGGAATACAATGCAGACACCCCCACATCCATTTTTGAAGCGGGGTTTTTCCAGTGGCGCTGGCTAGAGCAGCAAGTGGATGCCGGTGTGCTTAATCGTCAAAGCGACCAATTTAATAGCATTCAAGAAGCGTTGATAAAACGCTTTGCCAAAGTAGCGCCAAACACGGAACTTTATTTTCTCTACAGCCAAGATGCCATTGAAGACAAAGGCACGGTCACTTACTTGCAAGACTGTGCATACCAAGCAGGCGTTGCCACAGCGAGGATGGCCATTGAAGACGTAGGTATCAATGACCAAGGCCGCTTTACCGACACAGATAACAAAGAAATAGACGCGGCGTTTAAGCTCTATCCGTGGGAAGACATGTTTAAAGACGACTTTAACCACGCTCTTTTAAACAACCACACCCAATTTTTTGAGCCCATGTGGAAAGCCGTGTTATCGAATAAAGCCATTTTGCCTTATTTATGGCAAAAGCATCGTGGCCACCCAAACCTACTTGCCGCTTACTTTCAAGGCGAAGAGCAAGCGGATTTAGGCGATGCATACGTATCTAAACCCCTCTTTTCTCGCGAAGGTGCTAACATCACTTGGTATCACCCAAGCAAAGGGCGATTTCATGAATCGGGCAGCTATGGTGAAGAAGGGTATGTGATGCAAGCGATCAAGGCCTTGCCACAATTTGCGTCGCACCACACTCTAATTGGCAGCTGGGTTGTAGGCCATCAAGCCGTTGGCCTAACCATACGCGAAGATAACTCCCCCATCACCAAAGACAGCTCGCGCTTTATTCCCCACATTATTTTATAGGTGCCTATGTTACGCATTGGTTTATTGGGCTTTGGTTATGCCGCCCAAACTTTTCATTTGCCGTTGATTT
>JBGTXC010000225.1:0-4237 GCA_041937835.1 Alteromonadaceae bacterium
TCATGTCGATGCAGGTGTACTTCATGTCCGTCCAGCCCTCGATTTATGCGACCCACTGCAAGAAAAACTCATGCGCAGTATTTCTGATGAGGTTGTTGCACTAACCGCAAAATTTGGCGGTTTGATGTGGGGTGAACACGGAAAAGGTTATCGCTCAGAATATGGCCCTCAGTTTTTTGGTGAGCGCCTTTTTGAATCGCTACGCAAAATTAAAACAGCTTTTGATCCAGAAAACCGGTTAAACCCAGGCAAAATTTGCACCCCAATTAATAGCCAAGAATCCTTAGTAAGTGTGGATGATGAAAAGCGAAGCTGGCACGACAAACAAATACCTATTTCAGTAAAAACCAGTTTTACTAATGCCATGGATTGTAATGGTAACGGCCTTTGCTTTAATTATGACGAAGCAGCACCTATGTGCCCTAGTTACAAAGTGAGTAAAGACAGACGTCATTCACCTAAAGGGCGCGCGAGTCTCATGCGCGAATGGTTGCGCTTACAACAAGAAAATGGGGTAGACCCAGTTAAACTTGAAGCGGACTTAATCAATAATGTGATATCTGGCGAGCAACATACGCCAACAGATGATGATGACTTTAGCCACCAAGTCAAAGCAAGTTTGGATGCCTGCCTTGCCTGTAAAGCCTGTACAACCGCATGCCCAGTTAGTGTGGATGTGCCGACATTTAGGGCACGTTTTTTACACCTCTATCACAGTAAATTTAAACGCCCCGCAAAGGATTATTTTGTGGCCAATGTTGAGCGTATGGCGCCCATACTCTCTAAACTGAGCTTTTTAGTTAATCCCGTTTTATCACTAAAACCAGTGTCTTATTTGCTTGAAAAAGGGCTTGGCTATGTGGATACCCCCAAACTCTCAAGCCTTGCTACAAATGCTAAATTAAAGCGCATGACACAAAAATATAATTTCGCTGAGCTTAAAGCCTTTTCAGATGAGCAAAAAGCTAACACCGTTATTTTGGTGCAAGACGCCTTTACCCGATTTTACGAGACCCAATTACTTATCGATTTTGTGACGCTTGCCAAGAAAATCGGCAAGGATGTGGTGTTATTGCCGTACACACCTAATGGCAAACCACAGCATGTCAAAGGGTTCTTATCTGAGTTTAAAGAAACTGCACGAACTTCTGCAGAACTATTAAATCATGCACACACTCTTGGAATTGATCTCGTTGGATTAGATGCATCCACCGTGCTCTGTTATCGGGATGAGTATCAGCAAATATTAGAGTCCGAACGTGGTGAATTTAATGTGCTGTTAGTGGATGAGTGGCTTAATAAGCATTTAGATGCAATCAGTACTAAGAGCAAACTGGAAACCCCCTTTACATTGTTAAGCCATTGCACAGAGGCGACCAACTTACCAAACTCTCAAAAGCACTGGACTGCTATTTTTGCAAAAGCAGGCATGCCTTTAACGGCAAAAGCAACAGGGTGTTGTGGTATGGCAGGGACGTATGGGCATGAGTCACAAAACCTAGCTAACTCCAAAGCCTTGTATGCCATGAGTTGGGAAAAACACATAAAAGAAAACGCAGAGGTACTTGCCACTGGTTTCAGTTGCCGTTGCCAAGCCAAACGATTCAGTAATAAACCAATCCCTCATCCAGTCAGTATCTTGGCAAAGGCGCTATAAGCGCCTTTTACTCCCTGATTTAGCGCGCTCTGATACATTGGATTTAATGTAGATTTGATCAGTGGTTGACAGCTTGGCGTGACCTAAATCTTCCGATAAATGTTTTAAAGGTCGGTATTGGGCGTCTTGACTTGCGCCTGTATGGCGAAGCCAGTGAGTGGTTGCAAGTGATAACTGCTCAGCCGCTTGTGTGAAGCCGTCTTTTTGAAGCGCTTCCTGTGCAAGTTCAAAGCTTTGCATGACCAAGCGCCTGAGTTGTCTCACTGTCATGCCGCCTTTGCCTCTTAACTTATGAATGATTGGCGTGTGCTCATCTGGACTCGGCAATGGGGATAAGCCTAAACTTTTTCTATACACTATCAGCTCTCCTAATACAGCGTCACTCACTGTGACGTCTCTGAGTTTATTACCTTTACCCAACACACGTAAAAACCAATAGCCATCTTCATCTTGCCAAAAGTGACCCATGTTAGGCATCCAGTGGCTGCGCTCTGATAATTCAGATATACGTAAATAAAGCCCTTTTAAGCAAGTCAGCAAGAAAACATTACGATTCAGCCCAGGGTTTTGGGTTGAATACTCCTTATTTACACGAAAAATGTATTCCCATTGCAGTTCACTTAAGGTATCCGGCTTTGAGATGGCTGTATTTTTAAGAAGATATGGGCAATGTTTTTTAACAAGAGGGATCGGATTGTGCGCTACTTTTTGCTCAAGCATGGCAAATTTAAACAAGCTCCCAAGTACCGTATACATTGACTGCAAACTACTTTGCGCGGGTCTAGCCTCAGATTTACGGGTAAAAGGACGCCAGCTTTCATTTTGGCTACGCACACCTTGGCTTAGTGTAAATCGACTATACGTGTTTTCCGACTTTAAATGCGAAGGAGGCGCTACCACCCATTCAACATACGCCTCGATGTCTTCCCGTGTAAGCTCAAAGACAGACTTCTGTTTAAAACACCACGAAAACAAGAGTAAACGCTCACACTCATTGCGAAAACGATTAAAGCTTGCTTCAGACTTTCGCGCATATAAATTAAGAAAATCACACACAAAAATGAGTTCGTCTATGGCGCTTAGGTGCTGTGAGGCTAAAAATTGGCTGAGGCTTGGATAACGTTTAGAAAGGTGCCCAGCTTTTAAAGCGAGTTGTTGCTCCCTTAAGTGCTTAAGGCTATCGATTAGTGGATGCATGCATTTTTATTGTTACGTTTTATATCGGACATATTAAAGCAAGGTAAGTGGATTCGTCTATCCTTAGTCATATTAAAGAGGAGATAAACCAATGGTAAAACAGTTACTTACTTTAGTTTTATGTTTATTGCTTACATCTTGTGCCATGTCAGGGATGAGTGTGAATGAAAAACGAAGTCATATTCAATCTATGGCACAATCAACACTCACAGAGCTCTATCAGTCAAAGCCCGATGTCCGAAACCAAATCGCCAATGCCGCAGGCTATGCCGTGTTTGATAATGCTAACGTCAATGTGATTTTGGCAAGTTTTGGCGGTGGGTATGGCTTAGTTAAAAATAATGCGAATGCAAAACGTACCTATATGAAAATGGGCGAAGTTGGTGTGGGGCTTGGGCTTGGGGTTAAAGATTTTAGAGTTGTGATGGTCTTTCATTCCCAATCAGCGTTAAATCGCTTTATTGAACAAGGTTGGGCATTCGGGGGCAACGCAGATGCGGCAGCAAAGGCCAATAAACAAGGGGCAGCTGCCAGTGCTGAAGTGATTGTGGATGATGTAACCGTCTACTCACTCACGCAAAGTGGTATTGCACTTCAAGCGGTACTCAAAGGGACTAAGTTTTGGCAAGATTCTGAGCTCAATTAGCGCTTCGTTAGGTATTTGAAATAATCGAACTTAACCAAGTATTTTTTATAAATGGCGTCATATTCACCACTGTCTATGACGTCTTCCAGGGCTTGGTTAAATGCATCACATAAGGCTTTATCATGAAAACCAATGCGTGACGCCGTGGGCTTAAAAATATCATGGTAATTAAAAAATTGGGGCGAATAGCGCTCATCTTTCATTTTTTGCAGTGAGCTTAAAAAAATATACAAGTCACCCACACTCACTTTTACGCGCTCAGCCATCAACATACGGGATTGCAAAGCTTGATTTGGTACCTCAAATAACGCATCACTTTTAACGTATTTACGAAATTCATCCCCTAACAGCATGCGGGCACCTTGAAAAGCGACAATATTTATCCCTTCAAGATCACTTTCGTTATCTATGTCTAAGTCGTTCTTTTTGAGCGAAATGGCAATGTCTTTGTATTTGAATACAGGTAAGCTTCTACAGGCATTCATTCGTACATCATCAAATAAATTGGCTATGGCATCTACCCGTTTAAGCGCAAATTGGTTCCAAAGTCCTTCATTGGATAAATCCACCATATATTCAACCTGATACTCAGGCATACGCTTAAATGTGGCATTAATAATATCCACAAAGATACCGCCTACTTCACCATCTACTTGGTAGTAAGGCTCGAAATTTCCCAAGCCCATGACGACTTGTTGAGGGGCCGCCATTGAAAGATGTAAAGTTATGAAACAAGT
>JBGTXC010000226.1:0-4231 GCA_041937835.1 Alteromonadaceae bacterium
TTGTTAATTGTAAAGAGAACAACACTTATTGTTTGGGTCTGTAGCTCAGTTGGTTAGAGCGCACGCCTGATAAGCGTGAGGTCGGTAGTTCAAATCTACTCAGACCCACCACCATCTTTGACGGTGGCATAATCATCACTCTTTAAAGTGGGGCTATAGCTCAGCTGGGAGAGCGCCTGCCTTGCACGCAGGAGGTCAGCAGTTCGATCCTGCTTAGCTCCACCACTTTCCAAATTCTCATCGCTTCTGCCCAATCTTTCATTACAATAGCGACTCTTTTTCTGCCATAAAGTTTTACTATGGACTCAAAACGCTTAGGTTTAGTGCATTTACACCTTGCTATTTTATTGTTTGGTGGCACCGCGCTGTTTGCCAAACTGATTGATTTACCTGCCTTAGACATTACTGCGTATCGCAGTGCCATTGCGTGTATCACGCTGTTATTACTCTTAGTACTTTTTAAAAAGCCGGTGCGCTTAAAAGAGCGAAAAGATTACGCCATTGCTCTGTGCTTAGGGGTGTTGGTGGGTATTCATTGGGTGACGTATTTTGCAGCCATGCAGTTAGCTGGGGTGACCATAGGCATCATAGCGCTCTTTACCTATCCGGTGATCACTGTGTTTATTGAGCCCTTTTTCCATGGCGCACGCCCCCAATTAAAAGATATTGGCAGCGCGTGTGTGGTGTTGTTTGGCATTTATTTATTGGTGCCAAGCGGGAATGTGGGAGGCGACATTAGCCTAGGTATTTTAGTAGGGGTCGTTTCTGCGTGCTTTTTTGCCAGCCGCAATGTGCTGCACAAACGCTATTTTGCCGCCTACTCCGGCATGCATGCGATGTATTATCAAACCCTAGTTGCCAGCGCTATGCTGATTGCGTTTGTAGAAGTACCGACCAGCAGCATTAGCTCAGAAAACCTCTGGCTATTATTACTTGTAGGCACTGTGTTTACCGCCGCACCGCACGCGTTATTTGCCAGCAGTTTACAGCACTTAAGTGCCGCCACAGCCGGATTAATTTCATGCTTACAACCTTTATATGGCAGTTTATTTGCTATCTTGTTGCTAAGTGAGCGCCCAAGTATGATGACGATGATAGGAGGTACCTTAGTGATAAGTGCCGCATGCTTTGAAACTTGGTCACAGGCAAAAAAAGGACGCAGCTAGCTAATTATGAAGATATTTGCGCACCGCGGGGTTTCAGGGCATTTTCCTGAAAACACTCACGCCGCCATCAAAGCCGCTTTAGCGTTAAAGCTTGATGGTATAGAAGTTGACCTACAAAGCACTTCCGATGATTACGCCATCATCCATGACACCTGGCTGGAGCGCACCACCAATGGCACTGGACGGGTCAATAAAACCCCGCTTGCACAAGTACAAACACTCGATGCTGGCATGGGCGAAAAAGTGCCTAGCCTCACTGATTTGTTAGATTGGGTGAATGACCAAACCCTGATTAATTTAGAGCTTAAACACACCCATTGTTTAAATAAGCTTGTAGCCGACATCAATGCTGCCATTGTGGATGGCAAACTCAGCCAACAGAACTTACTTATCTCGTCCTTTGATCACCATCAACTGGTGTGGATCAAACATCATTTACCTTGGGTGAAAATTGGCGCATTAACGGCCAGCATTCCACTGGGCTACGCCCAATTTGCTGAGCGTTTACAGGCGTTTAGCCTGCATGTGGATAAGAACTTCATTAACCATGAGTTTGTTCATGATGCCAAACAAAGGGGTTTGGAAGTGTACGCCTACACTGTGGATATGCCCGCTGAGATTGAAGAAATGATGGCACTGGGCATTGATGGTATTTTTACTAACTTCCCCAGTGAAAGCCGAGATGTGGTAGCGCGCGTGTTAGCTAAAAAAGGCTAAGCATCTAAAATGCGCCTAGCCTTCAATTAGGTTAAGCACGATCAAAAGCAAAGGTTTGTACTTCACTGATGTGCTTTTTACCAAGCGCTATCATCAACAGGCGATCCACCCCCACGGCAACCCCAGCACACGCAGGCAAACCGTGCTCAAGTGCCGCTAATAAATGAGGGTCAGCCGCTTTTTGCGTGAGCCCCAAAGCGTTACGTTTTTGGTTATCCTCAGCAAAACGCGCCGCTTGCTCCTTAGCATCTTGCAGCTCGTTAAAACCATTGGCGAGCTCATACCCTTGGTAATAGAGCTCAAAACGCTCAGCTACGCGGCTGTCTTTAGCTGACACTTTCGCTAAGGACGCTTGAGATGCAGGAAAGTCATATACAAAACACGGCGCGCTTTGACCAAGCTTTGGCTCTACCTGCATTGAAAATAACAGGTTTAGTAAAGTGTCTTTATCTTCTTCATGTTCAGCAATATCGCGATAACCGTGCTCACACGCTAAGGCTTTAAGCTCATTAATGCTTGCTGCAAGCGGGCAAAGACCAAGCTCAGCTTTAAATGCCTCAGCATAGGTGCACGACTGCGCTTTTTCAGTGCCCAACAAGGTGTGTACTAAAGCATCAAGCTCTGCCATAAGTTGATGATGATCAAAGCCCGGTCGATACCATTCCAACATGGTAAATTCTGGGTTGTGATGGCGCCCTGCTTCTTCATTACGAAAGGCTTTAGCCAGCTGAAATATTGCCCCACTGCCTGCAGCTAACAAGCGCTTCATATGAAACTCAGGAGAGGTTTGTAAATGCAACGAAGTGCCTTTGGCATAATTTGGCCCTATAAACTCGGTGCTAAAGTTCACTAAATGCACATCGGTGACACCAAAATGACTGAGCGCCGGGGTATCAACTTCCAGCACTTCTCGCTCGGCAAAAAAAGCACGGATTTTTGCTAAAAACTGACTGCGTTTGATTAAGGTCTCACGACTGCAAGAGGGCTGCCAAAGGGCTGTATGTTGCATAATTTTCTCAAAAAAAATCCCAGCGATTGCTGGGATTTTACCTTAAATTTCCGCGTGTGGCTGTGCTAACACTGCCAGCAAAAGCGCTTATTTAGTAACACGGCTCACGTATTCACCTGAACGCGTGTCTACTTTGATCACTTCGCCAATTTGTACGAATAGCGGCACACGTACTACAGCACCAGTAGTCAAAGTCGCAGGCTTACCACCTGTACCAGCTGTGTCGCCTTTAAGGCCAGGATCCGTTTCAGTGATCTCTAGCTCAACAAAGTTAGGTGGCGTTACAGAAATTGGGCTACCGTTCCAAAGTGTGATAGTGCACACGTCGTTTTCTACTAACCACTTTTCGTTATCGCCTACCGCTTTTGCGTCTGCAGCAACCTGTTCGAATGTGGTGTTGTCCATGAAGTGCCAAAACTCACCATCGTTGTAAAGGTATGCAAGTTCCATATCCATTACGTCTGCGCCTTCAACTGAGTCGCCTGACTTGAATGTTTTCTCTAACACTTTACCCGAAATCAATTTACGGATTTTTACACGGTTGAACGCTTGGCCTTTACCTGGCTTAACCATTTCGTTTTCAAGGATTGAGCAAGGTTCACCGTCGATCATAATTTTTAGACCGCCCTTGAACTCGTTAGTGCTATAATTCGCCATCTTTTCCTCTGTCTAAATTCGAGTTATACCTGCCAATGATACAAAGAAACGAAGTAAATTTGCAGACTAACTGGCAAAAAGAATTAGCCACTGCCTTTAATAGTCTGGAATCCCTATTGGCTTACTTAGAAATTAAGACACCAGAGCTTACCTCACATGACAAAGCGCGCACTTTATTTCCCATGCGTGTACCAAGGCCATTTGCCGCCAAAATGAAAAAAGGCGACATTAACGATCCCTTACTACGCCAAGTGATGCCGCACCATGATGAGTTTATTGCCAAAGCGGGCTTTGTCAGTGATCCATTGAATGAACAAACACCCGCGCAAAAAGGCATTTTGCACAAATACAAAAGCCGCGCGTTAGTACTGTTAAAAACCAGCTGTGCGGTCAATTGCCGTTATTGTTTTCGACGTGATTTTCCATATAAAGATAACCACCTCAATAAAGCCGCTTTAAAAGAGGTGCTTGAATATTTAAGCACGCACACAGAGCTCAATGAAGTGATCCTCTCAGGGGGTGATCCTTTGATGGCGAATGATGAAAACCTTACTTGGCTCATCAATGAAATTGAAATAATCCCACACATTACGCGTTTACGCATCCACTCTCGCCTGCCTGTGGTGTTACCAAGCCGAGTCACTAAGGAGCTTGCTACACTCCTTGCAAACAGTCGCTTAAA
>JBGTXC010000227.1:0-4188 GCA_041937835.1 Alteromonadaceae bacterium
TCAATCTGAGCCATGATCAAACTCTTCAATTAAAAGTTTTGTGATTCCGAAGAATCGGCGCTCATTGAATTCTGATTTTGTTTCTTTCGAAACGAATTGACTGTGCTGAATAAGTTAAAAACTTATTCCGTTGGTCACTCAGGTCAATTGAGACTCTAAATTTTTGTTAGAACTCAATCTGTACGAGTGCCCACACAGATGATTGCTTTACATTGTTAAAGAACGTTTGAGACGTTTAGTTTGTCGTCTCAAGGGCTGTGCATTCTAATGACTGCCCGTTTAAAGTCAACACTTAATTTTGAGAAAGTTTAAATTTTTCAAATTCAGTTTTACTTGACTCACCAACTTGGCTGATTGCTCCGAACCCGTTGCGCTCTGCCGTGTCAGTGGGTGCGCATTATAGGGAGATTGGAAAAACGCGCAACCCCTTTTTTAAAGAAAATCGCTAAAAACGATGCGTTCGCTTTTAATTTGAACAAAAAGCGCAAAAATTTAACTTTTCTGTTTGTTTTTAGCCCTAACTGGCGTTCTTTTTCTTTTTTCCTTACTCTTTAGACAAACATTTTTGGAGGTGACTTATGCCATTACGTTCTTATAAAGGACAATTACCTAAAGTAAAGCTGAATGCTTATGTCGATGAATCGGCCGTGTTGGTGGGTGACATTGAAGTGGGTGCCGATGCCAGCGTTTGGCCTTTAGTGGCTGCCCGTGGAGATGTGAATTACATTCGCATTGGTGCGCGCTCTAATATTCAAGATGGTTCCGTGCTTCATGTTACTCGTAAGTCGCAATCTCAACCTGATGGCTTTCCACTTATTATTGGTGAGGATGTGACGGTTGGGCACAAAGCCATGCTACATGGTTGTCAGTTAGGAAATCGCATCTTAGTGGGTATGGGTGCCATTGTGATGGACGGCGCAATTGTTGAAGACGATGTGATTATAGGCGGTGGCGCATTAGTACCGCCAAATAAGCGCCTTGAGTCGGGCTATTTATATGTAGGCAGCCCGTGTAAACAAGCAAGACCCCTGACGGACAATGAACGCGCCTTTTTAACTGTGTCGGCACAGAACTATGTGCGATTAAAAGATGAGTACCTTGAAGAGTTTTAAGCCATAGGGGGAAGCTCAACCTCGCCTTGTGCATTAAAGGCATCATCGTTGATGGCAGCTTCGGCTGCCTCTTCATAGTCAAATTGATGTAAAGCAAAATGACTCAAGGCATTTTCGCTTTGGTACAAAACACGGCAAGGGATCATTTGCCCTAGATACATTGCACTAAACACCACATGCCCAGTTTCCTGGTCAACTGCCGCATCGTCATTAAATAGAATTGCTTGGTTCATTGCCGCTCCTTTATAAATTGACCCAGATCATGCCTTGGTCGTTGAAATCCTTCATGCCATTACATACCTTGCCCTAGATCAATACCTACCCTTGTTACCACTATTAAAGTAGCGCCAACTTTTATAAGCAATTATGGATGCGCTATGACATTAAGACTAAACACACTTACAGGCATCACGTTTGGTTTAACTGCACTGACAACGAGCGTTGCTTTCAATGCTCATGCTTATGAGCCGGGTGACTTTATTATAAGAGCAGGTATCACCACAGTGGCACCTAACGACTCAACCTCAGGCATAGAGGTGGCTGGTACCAATACAGGCATAACACTCGCGGTAGATAATAACACGCAGCTAGGTGTGAACTTTGCTTATTTTATTAATCAGCACATCAACATTGAGTTATTAGCAGCGACCCCGTTTAGTCATGATGTGTCGTTTACCACTCCAGATCCGCTAGGCACTGGTAACCAATTAGCGAGTGTAAAACACCTACCACCTACACTCAGTGCAAACTACTACTTCAATGAACCCAGTAGTCTTTGGCAATTTTATGTGGGTGCAGGGGTTAACTACACCCTATTTTTTGATGAGTCGCTGACAAGTGCAAACGAAGCGGCGAGTCTCAGTGATTTAAAATTAGCTAACTCGTTTGGATTAAGTGCTCAAGCTGGTCTTGACTACCAAATAGATAAAACGTGGCATGTGAATGCTTCGCTTCGCTACATTGATATTGCAACAGACGCCAGCTTCAAAGTAGGTAATGTGTCAGGCAAGGTAGCCAGCATAGATATCGACCCTTGGGTTTACACCTTATCACTGGGTTATCGTTTTTAAACACCTCCCACTTGCAAGCGAGTGACTTGCCTAACCTAATACTGCCAAGTAGAGTGGCAGCTAAGATTCAGCTGCCACTTTTTTAGATGATAAAACTTACTGTATTTGGTAATCCGATAGCGCACAGCCAATCACCTTTTATCCACCATGCTTTTGCTAAGCAAATGGACCTTGTGGTTGAGTATCGAAAATGTTTAGTGCCGCTTGGAACTTTAAGCAATGCGCTCACCCAGTTTTTTCAGCATTCAGATGGCAAAGGCTGCAATATCACAGTGCCATTTAAAGAAGATGCGTTTAGCTTAGTTGATCGATTAGATGACACCGCCTTACACGCCAAAGCCGTAAACACAATAAAGCGCAATGATGACGGCCAATTGATTGGTTACAATACGGATGGTGCTGGGCTTGTTATGGATTTAAAGCGCCTTGGCCATGCCATTTCCGGCCAACGTATTTTATTGCTAGGCGCCGGTGGTGCGGCGCGCGGTGCCCTTACGCCACTGCTGCAACATCAGCCACAACAGCTTTATATTCATAACCGAACTTATGTAAAAGCAGAGCAATTAGCGAGTGAATTTAGCCATCCTCAACTCAGTGCGGTTTCTGATGACGCGCTCAACGACCTTGAGGTGGATATCATCATTAATGCAACGTCAGCCAGTATTAGTGGCGCAGAACTGCCAATTCCAGCGTCTGTTTTTAGGGGCTGCCAACTTGCCTACGACATGATGTACGCAGAAGCGCCCACCCCCTTTATGGTGCAAGCAAAAAACTCAGGCGCCTATAACCAAGCTGATGGTTTAGGGATGCTAGTGGCGCAAGCTGCCTATGCATTTGAAATATGGACTGGCAAAATGCCCAGCACAGAAAACGTTATCCTAGATTTACGGGCAGCACTGGCAACCTCATGAAACACTTTTTTAAATCTTTGTTTAGCAAACAATCACAGAGCAAACAGATGTCTGAACACCCCACTCCTGAAAAAACACCTTATGAGATGATAGGTGGCGAGCAAGGCACTCGCATACTGGCAAATCGCTTTTATGACATCATGGAGCAAGACGCAGAAGCGGCGGAGCTACTTGCGATGCACCCTATGCCTTTAGATCGCATTCGCCAGGTGTTTTTTGAGTTTTTATCCGGTTGGTTGGGCGGCCCTGACTTATTTGTAGAAAAGCATGGCCACCCTATGCTGAGAAAACGCCATATGCCGTTTCGTATTGATGCTAAATTAAAAGACCAATGGATGCATTGCATGACTAAGGCACTTAATGAGCAAGTGGATAATCCACTGCTGAGAGAAAACTTACGCCGCGCGTTTGAACAGCTCGCCAATCATATGATCAACCACCATTAAAAAAAGCGCCTAAGGCGCTTTTTTACATTTCAAGCCAAGGTTGTGGCTTTAAATAGTGTTCGTAAAGGTCTGCTTCTTTACTGCCTGGCTCAGGCTGTAAGTCATACTCCCATCGAGCCAATGGCGGCATAGACATCAAAATAGACTCAGTACGGCCACCTGTTTGAAGGCCAAATAAGGTGCCTCTGTCCCAGACCAAGTTAAATTCTACATAACGACCACGGCGATATAACTGGAATTGACGTTGCTGCTCAGTAAATGGCGTGTCTTTGCGCTTTTCCATGATAGGTAGGTAAGCTTGGGTAAAGCCTTCACCGACTTTTTGCATAAAGGCAAAGCTTTTATCAAAGCCCCACTCGTTTAAGTCATCAAAAAATAGCCCACCTACTCCGCGGGTTTCTTTGCGATGCTTTAAGTAGAAGTATTCGTCACACCATTTTTTATATTTAGGGTAAACGTCTTCACCAAATGGGTCGCAGAGGTCTTTTGCTACTTGGTGCCAGTGTTTTACATCGTCGAGCACTGGGTAAAAAGGAGTGAGGTCAAACCCTCCACCAAACCACCAAATTGGCTCTTCGCCTTCTTTTTCTGCAATGAAAAAACGCACATTAGCGTGGCTGGTTGGTATATGAGGATTGTTTGGGTGAAT
>JBGTXC010000228.1:0-4092 GCA_041937835.1 Alteromonadaceae bacterium
AGCAACTTTACGATGTACTAGGTACAGTTGATGACAACACGGGTGAGCCTGATTACCCAGAATGGCGTGGTTCTGCTCGTCTTCGTTTTGAATACGATCAGTTCACTGTAAGCTGGATGACACGCTTCATCGGTGCTGGTGAAGAAGATGATAGCCGTGGTGAGTTCACTGAAGATGACGAAGGCACTACAGGTTGTCGTGGTCTTTACAACAGCGCTGGCAACCCACTACGTTGTCGCCCAGTGTCTTACACGCAAGACTACTACGTACATAACTTTGCAATGGGTTATGAAGGTGATAACTACGAAATCAACTTTGGTATCCGTAACGTATTCAACGAAGCACCACCAAAAGTTGACCCAGCTGGCTCGTTCTCTAACACGAACATCCCGCTAGGTGTTGGTTATGACACATACGGTCGTACACCTTACATCAACTTCAATGCCTCGTTCTAAGCAATAGAACAATCTCGCAAATGGCTTCTTTATGAAGCCATTTTTTTAGGGGGAACTATGAAAATAAAACACATTCTCTTGTCGGCGCTTTTTATGGGGTTGAGCTCACAGCCAACACTTGCCAACGCAAGTGATGTTCAACTTGATGACATAGATAGTTTTGCCATGATGCCTTCGCTGCGTATGGTTTCTGTGTCACCGTCAGGTAAATATTTGGCGGTTGTAAAAGCAACGAGCCTCAATGGTGACTACATCATTGAAATTCGTAAAACGAAAGATCTTAGTGCTGAGCCTGTACGTTTAGGTGCAGACAAAATGCTCGTATCCAACGTCAGCTGGCTAAACGATGAAAAGATTGGCGTCCAGTTTCGTCAGATCTTAAAAGATGGTGCCACTAAACGTTGGGTTAATAACTTTGCGATTACCAGTGCCAATGGCAAAGACAAATGGTTAGTACCATTTAAATCAGGCCGCTCGAGCTACAGTGTGATTGACACGCTTGTTGATGATAAAAACCACGTCCTTGTGGAAGCAGACATCAACAGCAACTACATCCCTGATGTGGTTAAAGTAAACATTAATACAGGTCGTACAAACACCATTCTTCGTGGTAACACCAAAGTCAGTAATGGTTTTATTACCGACTTCGATTCAGAAGTACGTATCGCATCAGGTTATAACCGCTCTGATAACACCTTAGACGTTTATGCTCGCGCTAAAGGTGATGATGAATGGCTTTTAATCCATAAAAACGACCCGAAAAATCGTGAAAACTTTGAAGTTTTGGCTTTTTCCCATGAAAACCCGAATCAACTTTATGTTGCCGCAAACAATGGTGAAAACACCACAGGCATTTACCTTTACGACATCCTTAAAAAAACCTTCAGTGAACGTCTTTTCGGTCTAAGCTCTGTTGATGTTACGGGTGTTGCTACGGATAAAAACCGCCATGTGATTGGTTTTACTTACACGTCTAAGCACCCTGAAGTGTATTACTTCGATGAAAACCTTAACGCCTTTAACGAATCTCTTAAACAAAGCTTTAATGGTAGTTTTGTTAATGTTGTGAGCCGCTCTGAAGATGATCAGCAGTTGGTGATCATGACGCAATCTGACTCAGATCCAGGCACTTATTACTTACTGAGCAATAAGAAAAACCTGATCAAACTTGGGGAGCGTTTGCCTTTTGTTGATAAATCACGATTAGGTGAAACTAAGTACATCAGCTACAAAGCACGAGATGGTCGTAAAATTCGCGCTTACCTAACTACACCTCAAGGTAAAGGACCACATCCTGCTGTTATTTTACCTCACGGCGGTCCTTGGGTTCGCGATACCGTTATCTTTGATGATTGGGCACAGTTACTTGCTTACCATGGTTATGCGGTTTTACAACCAAACTACCGTGGTTCGACAGGTTACGGCTTAGATCACTGGTTAGCGGGTGATGAAAAGTGGGGCCTTGAAATGCAAGATGACCTGGATGATGGCGCTTTATTCCTTGTTGAAAAAGGGATCACTACCAAAGATAAACTCGCCATGTTTGGCTGGAGCTATGGTGGGTATGCAGCGTTTGCAGGCTCTATGCGTGACAACAACCTTTATCAGTGCACTGTAGCCGGTGCTGGAGTGAGTGACTTAAGCATGATCAGCGCAGAGCTTGCTGGCAGTCGTTATCAGCGTATTTTCCAACGCCCAACGATTAAAGGTGTATCGCCTGCCGCCTCTGTTGAGAAAGTAAATGTGCCTATCTTAGTCGTTCATGGTGACATGGATAAGGTAGTGCCAATTGAGCACTCAGACAAGTTTGTAGCAGATCTTAAAAAGCACAACAAAACACATAAATACCTTGTGCTTGAAGATGCAGGTCATAAATCAGACATGTTATTTTATGACCATAAAAAACGCTTCTACTCTGCCCTCATTGATTGGCTAGATACAAGCTGTAAATTAAAGTCATAACCTAAAAACGCCTTGCCTCTCCCTGCAAGGCGTTCTTCATTTTGCCTAATTCAATCCCGCTTAACCTGAGTTTTTACATCATTCAATAAAGCTAACAAAGCGGTTTTTTGTTCATCCGTAAACAGGGTTTTTTGCCATTGAGTTACCTCCTCTGCCATGTCTTCAAATACGGCTTTTCCTTGAGGGGTTAATAGCAGCATAAACGCGCGTTTATCCGTTTGGCTGCGGGTTTTTGCCACGTACTGCCTATCGACTAAGTCCGCCACAGCGCGCGACACCATAGACTTATCCATCACGCTTTTTTCGCCAAGTTCAGCTGCCGTAATGCCATCACTTTCAAAAAGGTGCGCCATGACCCGCCACTGTGCTTGCGTTATGTTAAAACGCTTTTCGTATACTTTGGCTAAGGACTGATTAATAAGCGCCGAGGCATGAGCAACTTGATATGGTAAAAATTCCTCTAAACTAAATGGCATCTGGCTATCCTAAAACAGGTGTTCACTTGAAAGTACTCTTAAATGAGAGTATCTTCAAGTTAAATACGGATAAAAACAAGAGCATACATCATGGCAACAGAGTTAACTTACCTCACAGGCTTTGGTAATGAGTTTGAAACCGAAGCACTGGCAGGCGCACTCCCCATAGGGCAATTTAGTCCACAAAAAGTAAAATACGACCTCTACGCAGAGCAATTTAGCTCCACGGCATTTACGGCCCCAAGAGCACAAAATCGCCGCACTTGGCTCTATCGTATTCGCCCTTCTGTGGTGCACGGTGATTTTGAGCCAATGGATAACGGCCTTATTCGCACAGGTCCCATCACAGAGGCGGTGACACCACCTAACATGATGCGCTGGAGCCCGGTTGCAATGCCAGATGATGCCACCGACTTTGTGGATGGTTTAAAGACCATGGCCGCAAACGGTAATGCCAATGGTCAGGTGGGTATCGGCATACATATTTACACTGCGAATACGTCTATGAATGGCCGTTATTTCTACAACGCTGATGGCGAAATGTTAATTGTGCCTGAGCAAGGTGGGCTGCGCCTTAATACCGAGTGCGGTAAATTAGATGTGGTGCCAGGTGAGATTGCGGTGATCCCACGCGGTATGAAGTTTAATGTAGAGCTAAAAGACGACACTGCACGAGGCTATGTGTGTGAAAACTACGGCCACGCCTTTGAACTGGCTGAACGCGGCCCTGTTGGTGCTAATGGTTATGCCAATGACCGTGACTTTCAATACCCAGTAGCTGATTTTGAAGACGTCGAAGGTGATTTTGAGCTTGTCGCTAAGTTTAACGGTAATTTATTCCGCGCCGATTTAGGCCATTCCCCTTTTGATGTGGTGGCTTGGACAGGCAATAGTGCCCCTTATAAATACGATTTAGCACGCTTTAATGTCATCAATACGGTGAGCTTTGATCACCCTGATCCGTCTATTTTTACTGTGTTAACCTCCCCTTCTAGCGAAGAAGGCGTGGCGAATGTGGATTTTGTGATTTTCCCTGCTCGCTGGATGGTGGCTGAAAACACCTTCCGCCCTCCTTATTACCATCGCAATATTATGAGCGAGTTTATGGGGCTCATCCAAGGTGTTTACGATGCGAAAGAGCATGGCTTTGTGCCTGGTGGCTCCAGCTTGCACAACTGCATGTCACCCCATGGCCCAGA
>JBGTXC010000229.1:0-4052 GCA_041937835.1 Alteromonadaceae bacterium
GTGTATCCGCAGAGTTAGTTTCTTCGAAGAAAAAAAAGCCAGCGATTGCTGGCTTTGGCTTGCTTTGCTTGCTATTGGATAGTAATCCCACCCAATCCGAAGAGTGAATAACCGCTGAAGCTGTGCTCTGGCTGAATGGTGACTGTGGCGTTACCTGCGAAGTTTACATTCAGCTTGATAGTGTGCCAGCTGTAGTTTTTAGGCAGTGTCAGTGTGTGTGCTTGGCCGTTTACCGTCACGATGAGGTTTGCTGCTTCGCTTGTCCACGCACCTGCTTTTAAGTAGATGCTAGCTGTGCTTTCTGTAGCTGAATCTAAGTTCACTGTCAGTGCGTTTTGTGCTTTCCATGGTAAGTACGCCATGCCTTGGCCTACTTGCATGCCATTATCAAGAAGCGTGAATGAGCCGCTGCTGAGTTTTGCTGACTGATTAAAGTTCACACTCTCCACCTGCCCTACTCCTTGATTCAAAGTGATGACATCACCTTGTGCTGTGGCATAGTTCATTGAGGTCACATTAATTTGGTTGTCTGCTGCCCATTGTGTGCCTTGTAGCTCTGCAAAGGGTTCAATCGGTGCAGGGGCTGGTGCTGGCTCAGGCGTATTTTCAGAGCTGTTTTCTAATACCACACCGCCTACCATCACATAGCTGTAGCCTGAGTAATCACCGGTTGGGGTAATCGTCACCTCAGTGGTGCCTGTGTAGGCAATGTTCAGCTTCAGGTTATGCCAGCTGTAGCCTTTTGGCAGGTATACCGTTTCTGTGGTGTTACCCGCAGTGATAACAAAGCCTGCTTGCTCATTTGTCCATGCACCGGCACGAAGATAAACACTTGCAAGTTGCTCACCGGCGGCTTGGTTATCCAGCGTGAATGACACACTGTTTTGTGCGCGGTATGCCATACCAAAGTAGCCTTGGGTCAGTAGGTTACCGTTGTCGTTAAAGGCGATTTTGTTGCTAGATGAGTAGCTGCTGCTACCGCTTAATACCGTGGTCACCACATTAGTCGTTTGGTCGAGTGAGTAGTCAGCGTTGAATGTGGTGTCATCGTAAAAGCTGTAAAGCTCTTTACCGCTTAAGTTGATGTTGCTGAAGTCACCACCAAATTCAAAGGTCATTGACGCATCACCTGGCGCAGGTGTCGGTGTTGGCTCAGGCGTAGGCTCAGGCGTTGGCTCTGGTGTTGGTTCAGGTGTCGGCTCACTCACACTGTAATCCACACATTGGGTGTTCGATGTGCCCTCGCCTGCAGCATTAAAGGCTTTTACTTTGTAGCAGTAGCTGTTGCCACTTTCGACATCTGAGTCTGTTAAGCTTGTTACATCGCTTTGCGTTAATGCGATTTGAGAAAACCCACCGCCGTTGATTTGGCGTTCAATTTTAAAACCGTCTTCATTGTTAGACATGTCTTGCCAATTGACATTGATGCTCGCCATAGCAGGCGAAGATAAAGTCAAGGTAGCAAGCGTCAGTGAAAGTGGGTTACGAATAAAAGCAAGCATGGAAACCTCCGTGCACTATTCGGGGTAACCAAGATAAGCGAGATGAGTTGGAGGTATGACGTAGCATTGCCTCGGTAGCTCCGCTGCCTTAGCATTATGCCTTAGGCCGGTAGCTTTGCGAACCAAGCTTTCACTTGGGTTGCCTTTGTCTAGCAATTATCTTGAACCGAATCGTGCCATTAAAAATAAAGTTGATTCAAAGTTCAGTGCCAACGTTGTGCTGTTGACGGGTTTAACTGTACAAAAAACACACTAAACCATCAAATTTATTCATACCAAAATATTAGTATTTTTTTATTATATTTTGCTATATGAGGCATACCAATCGGCGAATTTTCCAATACCTTCTTCTAAGTTAATGATTGGCTTAAGGTTTATCTTTTCACTTAATTTTGTGCAATCTGCAAAAGTAGTAACAACATCCCCTGCTTGCATTGGTAAAAAACGCTTATTGGCTTAATGGAAGATGAAATCAGGCGTGTTATCGCGTGGTGTTTAACGCTTTTTGGAAGCTGAAGTCATTCTTAAATGAACAAGAAAGGGGAATAAAAGACAGGGAAATAAAAAAGCGCCGTTTGGCGCTTTTTTTAAACTTACTTAGTCAGGTCGTCAAAAAACTTTTTAACACCATCAAAGAAGCCTTTTTCCTTTGGACGGTATTTCGAACTGTCTTTACCCATGCTTTCTTCAAGCTCGCGTAATAGCTCTTTTTGACGGTCATTCAGATTAATAGGCGTTTCAATCACAACTTTACAAATTAAGTCGCCAACTTGCCCACTTCTAACTGATTTAACCCCTTTGCCGCGTAAACGGAACATTTTGTCAGTTTGGCTTTCTGATGGGATTTTAAGCTTAGCCCTACCATCAAGGGTAGGCACTTCAATGTCACCACCGAGTGCTGCCGTCGTGAAACCAATTGGGACTTCACAATATAAATTATTGCCATCACGGACAAAAATTGGGTGCTCACGTACACTGACTTGCACATACAAATCGCCTGCCGGTGCGCCATTGGCACCCGCTTCACCTTCACCACTTAGACGAATGCGGTCACCTGTGTCAACGCCAGCTGGGATTTTGACTGATAAGGTCTTTGTTTTTTCAACGCGGCCTTGGCCGTAACAGCTATTACAAGGATCTGAAATCACTTGCCCTGTGCCATGACATGTCGGACAGGTTTGCTGAACAGCAAAGAAACCTTGGCGCATTTGCACTTGGCCTTGACCATGACAGGTACCACAAGTTTGTGGTTTAGAGCCAGGTTTTGCGCCAGAACCATCACACGGTTCACAGCCAACCCAAGTAGGTACTTTGATTTCTACTTCTTTACCACGAACGGCTTCTTCTAAGCTTAAATCAAGGTTGTAACGTAAATCTGCACCACGTTGTTGTTGACGGCCACCGCCACCGCGACGACCACCACCGAAGATGTCACCGAACACATCCCCGAAAATATCACCAAAGTCGGCGCCGCCACCAAAGCCGCCACCGCCGCCCATGCCACCTTGTTCAAATGCAGCATGACCATATTGATCGTAAGTCGCACGTTTTTGGCTATCCGCCAATACTTCGTACGCTTCTTTTACTTCTTTAAATTTGGCTTCTAAGTCTTTGTCACCCGCGGTGCGGTCGGGGTGATACTTCATCGCCAAACGTTTGTACGCTTTTTTAATATCGCGTTCACTGGCGTCTTTGGCAACACCGAGCACTTCATAATAATCGCGTTTAGACATAAGTTTTCACTGCCTTTTAGGAAGTCACCTTCCTAACGTTTTTTAGATACACGAAGGGCGCAGTAGGATGACTCCTATTGCGCCCAAATCAAAGCCGATTATTTGTCGTCTTTTACTTCTTCAAACTCAGCGTCAACTACATCGTCGTCTTGCTTAGCTTGTTGAGCGCCTTCTTGCTGAGCACCCGCACCTGGTTGTTGCTGTTGCGCTTTGGCTTGAGCAATTTCCATTAGCTTTTGTGATTTTTCAATCACAGCTTGGGTTTTCGCATCGATGTCTTCTTTGCTGTCGCCCTTAATGGCTGTTTCAAGCTCGCTTAGTGCCGCTTCAAGTGCGTCTTTATCTTCAGCTGGCAGTGCATCACCGGCTTCTTCGATTTGCTTACGAGTGCCATGTACCATAGCGTCTGCTTGGTTACGCGCTTGTACTAGCTCTTCGAATTTCTTATCAGCTTCAGCGTTAGCTTCAGCGTCACGTACCATTGCTTCTACTTCGTCGTCACTTAGACCTGAAGAAGCTTGGATGGTGATCTTCTGCTCTTTACCTGTGTCTTGGCGCCCGCGGGCGGGAGGGTGTCTGGGTTCTCAATCCCCCCTATCTGCTCTTCTATCCCGACACCGATGGCGACGATTCACCCGATGGAGCTCCGCAGGTGCGGCTGGAAGGTTTCGGGCTCGAGGATTCTCACTCGGTGGTCAACAGTCTGTGCTGGGGGCCCGATGGCTGGCTCTATGCCGCGCAGGGAAGCACGGTGACCGCCAGGGTTCGCGCTCCCGGCAGCAAGGCTGAACCTGTGCATACCATGGGGCAGCTCATC
>JBGTXC010000022.1:0-19574 GCA_041937835.1 Alteromonadaceae bacterium
TACACTCAAACGGAAAATCAAATGATAGGCACTTTCGTAGTAGTACAGGAATGTCTTTCTTAGAATTACTACAGGAACTAAAGAGGTTGAGAGTCCAGATGAGATATTCCCGCGAGATACAGAAAGAGAGTGAACTACTTGATGCTGAATATCATCAAATAGTGAAAATGCAAAAACGAGGTGAGTTAACTCTTTTTGAGTTACCAGATACTGCAGAAAACAAAGAAAAAACTTGACAAGCCAGGATCGTTTTGGTATAATATAGGTAAAGAATGAGAAAAGTTCTTATTCATGAGAAATTCACTATTGAGAACATCCTATGAAAGTTAAGATACATTCCAAACACGTAGATTTCAAACTCAAAGCTGCCATGCACTCAATGTGTGGATACGCCATATCGAGTTTGGGAATTTCCAACAGAATATCAAAAAATCTGAACCTAACAATTCACATGGGTCATCATTCGAATGAAGGTGAAGCCAAAGTGACGGAAAGCGGCAATCCCAATGTGCCAATAGATAGCATCATTACTGGGGAGGTTGAGTTTAATTTAGATGCCATGCCAAACGAAAGCGCTTACTATGAAATGACTCCTCGTAGCCAAATGACAGCAAACTTGCCTGATGGTAGCTCATTCGTGACAGCAATTTCGTCCAACCCATTTTTAGAGTTTGACTCGTATATATATGAAATGCACAACGGCAACTTTGAGCGTAGATTTAGTGTCAGGGGTCATGATTTAGAGTCGCTTATCGATCCTCAGTCCCATAGTCACCTTTCTCTTGATTTTACTGAGCTTTTTGCCACGTTACCTAGCTATAAAAAAACAAATTGGTCCAAACCACTCAGTGAATACCTAAGCGCCGACTTATATGGATATTTTGATGGGTTTCATATAGGTGCGCGTATTACCTCAATTTCTACTATTGAAGGTAATCCACCGCCACCACCGACCCCAGCGATTAGCCTAAACAGCAGCAGTGACATTAATTCAGTGCCTGCCAGCGGCGGCAGCATGGTATTGACCCACACCATCACAAATTTGGTGGATTTAACCTTTGCTATTGAGCATTGGCAATACATTCAAATGCCGGATGGCACGGTGTTTCCGGTAAGCCTTATGCAAAGTCAGTCTCTAACACCACTTTCGCAGCAAACGTTCTCGCACACCTTTACAGTGCCTGCCCATTGGCCGTCTGGGCAATACAGTTACTTTATCGGTGGCATCATTCCAGATACCGGTAACACCCAAAATGCCAGTGTGATTTTTATCAAAGAGTAACGGGCGCAATTACCAAGTGCCATACTATTAGCCTGCATTCATTTGCGGGCTTTTTTATGAAAATCAGGTGATTAGCGTTAAATTTTGTGTTTGTTAAAGCGCCTTGCTAAGGTGAGTCACCACCTAGTTAACAAGGATGACCCATGCGTTTAATGTTACTTTTAAGTGCTTTGTTTTGCCTTATGTTAAGCCAAAGCGTTTTTGCTAAACACCCACTGCCGATGCGCGAGCGCGCCGCCCTAATGGATGACATTCTAAAAGAGCGGTTAACCACCTTATTACCCACGTTAATGCGGGAGCAGGGCATAGATACTTGGTTATTGATTGCACGGGAATACAATGAAGACCCAATCGTAAAAACCATGCTGCCAAGCACATGGCTAAATGCGCGTAGGCGCACTATTTTAGTGATCCACACACCTAAAGTAGGCAGTCCGTCGTTTTATGCCATCGCCCGCTATAAAGTAGGCGAGCTCTTTGAAAAAGCATGGGATAAAGAGCAAGAGCCTTCACAGTGGCAAGCGCTTAAAAAGGTGCTCACCCAGCTAGGCAGTCAACGCATAGGCGTGAATACTTCATCCATGGTGGCACTTGCCGATGGCATGACGGCCACAGAATACCAAGCTCTTGAAAATACGCTCAAGAATGCGCAATTTGAGCTAGTATCCGCGCAAACTCTGGCAGTGCGTTGGCTTGAAACCCGAACGCCAAAAGAGCTTGCGGTCTATCCCGAGATAGTGGCTATGGGGCACGCCATCATTAAAGAGGCGTTTTCAAATAAGGTGATCACCCCAAATGTCACCACCACAGATGACGTGGTGTGGTGGCTAAGAGAAAAGTCCCGAGAGCTTAAGCTGATAAACTGGTTTCACCCAACGGTGTCAATCCAAAGGGCAAGCCCTGAAAAGTTTGATCACCTCACCGCCTTTAGTGCGCGCCCAGATGCCCAAGTGATCCAACCGGGTGACTTACTGCATGTGGACTTTGGTATCACCTACTTACGTTTAAATACGGATCAGCAGCAACATGCTTATGTATTAAGAGCCGGCGAGCAAGACGCGCCAGAATACTTAAAAAAAGCGCTCAAACGTGCCAATCAAGTGCAGGATGTGTTTACTGGTTACTTTAAAGCTGGGCGCACCGGCAATGAGGTATTAAAGCTTGCGTTAACAGATGCCAGCGAAAAGGGGCTAAGGCCGCACATTTACACTCACCCGATTGGTTATCACGGTCATGCTGCAGGCACGACCTTAGGGATGTGGGATGCACAAAATGGAGTGCCTGGCACAGGCGACCACCCACTTTATTTAAATACGGCGTACTCCATTGAGCTGAACGGGGCGACCTACCTTGACGAATGGGGTAAAGACATTCGTATCATGCTGGAAGAAAATGCACTTTTTGATAAAAACGGGGTGACGTATTTAGATGGCAGGCAAACCAAGTTTCATCTTATTCAAAGTCAGTAAGTAAACATGGTTTAAATAAGTTAACCGCATTTATGCAAAATAACCTGTTGACGAATGTTATATTATAACATATCTTAAAAATGCGTTTTATAAGGTTCTTTGAAGCCTAAGGGCGGTGCTTGCATCGCCCTTTTTTCATGCCTAATTTTTGATACATTCACCTTCTTTCCAACATTTAACGACTATTCCCTTTTAAGTACTTCATTAAAGTCACTTAGCGGCATTCGCTTTACATTCATTGCGATATTTTTTTCTCTTTGAAAGTTAAGTAAAAGCAGGTGTGTCATGCGTAATTGCATCATTTACAGTGTGTTATTAATGACGTTGTTGATCCAATCAGCGGCGTTTGCTAAGCATACCTGCACGCATTCACATACTATGGCAAACACGCAAATGCAGCATAAGGGTATGGATCACACCATGCACGCCATGCCTGACCAACAAACACAGGCTGCTCCAATGCCATGTTGTGATACAGAGTGCCAATGCGCCATGACAGGCTGCACACCGCTTTTAAGTATCCCTACCACAGTGCCTTTTCATAATCTAATTCTGCAGCAAAGCAAAGTGTATTTCCCTGAACAAGCACTCCCTGTGACCTTTTTAAAAGCCCGTTTTCGCCCACCCATATTTGCCTAACCTAGCATTATTGCGCCTGTTTTTTGGCGTTATCACCTTAATTTAAAACTGAAAATGACTTTTTTAGGCAATCTCAAATGCGCACATTCTGGCTGTATTTCTGCATTGGGTGTAGCACTTTTTTAAGTGCTAACCTAAAGGCAAACACACTCACGTTAGACGCGGCAATCACAAAAGCACTGCACGCTGACGATAAACTAAAGCAAAGCAAGCTGACGGAAAAAGCCCTGCTGGCAAAAAGCCAAGGGGCAAACACATAGCAAGCTCCAAAAGTCTCCCTTGGGTTATTAAACGTCCCAACAGATGGCTTTTCTTTCACACAAGAGGCCATGACCCAATTTAAAGTGGGCATTACCCAGCAATTGCCACGTGGTGATGAGCTTGCCATTCAATCCGAGCAGCTGGCACTGAGCGCGGCAGCCGAGCCTTTTGTTCAAGCAAACCAACAAGCACGTTTAGCGCTTTGGGTCACATCCTTGTATTTAGATCTGTATAAGATGCAGCAAACCCTAGCTTTACTTGAAAAAGACACCCGTTTATTTAAGGAAATGGTGGAAATTGCCACAGCCAGTTACAGCTCTCGGGTGGGGCAAACTCGCCAGCATGATGTGATAAGTGCAGAGCTTGAGCTAATCGCCTTAAAAGACAAACTCGCCGCGGCTAAACAAGCCCTTGATGAGCAAAAAGCCCAATTGCTGGTTGCCATGTACGGTGAAGATTTATCTCTTGCACCAGAACTGCACGACTTAAGCTTTAAAGTTGTGGCGCCTCGTTTTACAGCTGATTTTCAAACATTTTCACGGCTAATAACGGCAGCGCAGGATAAAGTGATAAACACACTGCAAGCGCACCCAAGTGTAAAAGCCATAGAGCAACATATTCTTGCCGCTGAAAAAGACATTGCCCTTGCTGATGAAGCCTACAAACCGCAATTTGCCATGAATGCGGCCTTTGCCCATCGCGGGGATGCACCTTCTACGATGAGCAGATCAGAGTTTCTTTCAGTGGGTATGACTTTTGACTTGCCTCTTTTTACAGCAAACCGCCAAGACCAAAATAAAGCAGCGGCTGTGTATCAAACAGAAGCCATTAAAACAGAGCGTTTAATCTTGCTAAAACGCCTATTAAGCGAGTTTAAAAAAGTGAAAACCACACTAACTAGCTTAAAGGCCCGCGAGCGCCTTTATCGCACTCAGATTTTACCTAAATCAAAAGAGCGCAGCGACGTTGCTCTAAGTGCCTATACCCATGATGACGGCGCGTTTTCAGATGCCATTATTGCGCGCACAGCTGAGCTAAACGCGCGCATTAATGCGTTAGCCATCAATACCGAATTACAAAAAGCGCAGGCAAACATGCAGTATTTACTTGCCCCAACCACGCTTCAAGGAGCCTCACATGAATAAGTTAGTAAAAGCCACAGGCCTTGTTTTTGTCGGTGTGGTTGCAGGTATCAGCTTACAGACTATCTGGCATTCTGAGGGGGGCGCGCAAACTTCGGAAAAATCCAAAGAGCCGCTTTATTGGGTCGCTCCCATGGACAGTAATTACCGCCGTGATAAACCAGGTAAATCGCCAATGGGAATGGATTTGGTCCCTGTGTATGAAGAGTCCTCAGCTTCAGAGCATGGTGAAGGCGCAATTCAGATTAGTCCTACTGTGGTTAATAACTTAGGTGTGAGTACACAGACTGTGAAAACCCAAGCGTGGCAGCAAAGTGTGAACGTGACGGGGCAAATCCTCGCTAACCCCAATCGGCAAGTTCAAATAAATCCTCGTGTTGCAGGTTGGGTAACAAAGCTACACGTTAAAGCGAATGGGGATTTCGTGAAAGCAGGTGAGGCGCTTTATACCCTTTATGCGCCTGAGCTTGTGCATGCACAAGAAGAGTATCTCATTGCCAAAAAGCGCGGCAACCAAGCGCTCATCAGCGCTGCTAAAGCGCGTTTAATTGCACTTGGGTTTCCAAATGCGGCATTAAAGGCGTTAAATACATCCAATCAAGTTGCCCAAGAGGTCAGTTTTAAAGCGCCGTTGTCTGGGTATGCTAGCCAAATTAACCTAAAAGAAGGGGCGTACATTAAACCTGAGGCCATGCTTTTTACTTTGACTGACTTAGATGAGCTTTGGCTTGAATTTGATGTGTTCAGTGACGATGCGCCCTTATTAAGTAGAGGCATGCTTCTTACAGTCGCTGTTAATTATCAGGCAAACAAAACCATTAATACTCAGCTTGATTACATCTACCCAATAGGCGATGCCCAAACCCGAACTATTAAGGCCCGCGCGGTGCTTGATAACAAAGCACAATTACTAAAACCAAACATGCTGGCAAATGTCACCTTAAATTACCAAAGTGATGAACCAACGATGCAAGTCCCTGCCAGTAGCGTAATTCGTACTGGCCTACAAAATAGAGTTGTTGTGGCACTCGGTGATGGTTATTTTAAATCTGTTGCGGTGACGCTTGGGCGCATCAGTGATAAATGGATAGAGATCACCAGCGGCTTGCTTGAAACCGATAAAGTAGTGACGCGTGCGCAATTTTTAATTGATTCTGAGTCCAGCAAAACTTCTGATTTTATGCGCATGAGCGCCGAAAGTGCCCCAGAGTCTGTGTGGGTAGCAGGGGAAGTCAAATCCTTAATGAAAGCGCATAAAATGGGCACCATTTCACATGAGCCAATTGACGTGTGGGATTGGCCTGCCATGACCATGGATTTTACCTTTAGCGAGCAACTTGATATCAGCGAGCTGCAAGAAGGCCATCAACTGCACATGGAAATCAGTAAAAAAGCGGACGGTGGCTATGAAATTACCGGCATTCATATCATGGGCATGGCAGAGCCAGAGCCCGTACCCTCAGCCACAGTGTCGGGGCGTGTTAACCAACTAGATGCTCAAAAGCGCATTATCAACATCAGCCGCGATGCCATTGAAAAATGGAACCGAGGCCCTGCCACCATGGATTTTGTGTTGGCAGAAGGGCTTGATGTGAGCCTGATTGAAGCAGGCATGGCTGTCATCTTCACCTTTGAAATCCGTGATGACTTTGTCGTGACTGAAATCACACCAGAAGAGGCACATTCAAAGCATGGAGGCCACGAATGATAAAACGTTTGATTGAATGGTCTATCCACAATCGCGTTTTGGTGCTGTTACTCACCATGATGCTAAGCGTGGGTGGGCTTTATGCCATTAAAAACACACCAGTAGATGCCATCCCTGATTTATCCGATGTGCAGGTTATTGTAAAAACCAGTTACCCGGGGCAATCCCCACAGGTGGTACAAGATCAAGTAACCTTCCCGCTGACATCCAGTTTGATGTCGGTGCCGGGCGCGCAAACCGTGCGGGGTTTTTCGTTTTTTGGTGACTCCTATGTGTATGTGATTTTTGATGACAACACAGACCTTTATTGGGCGCGTTCACGGGTGCTTGAGTATTTAAATCAAGCTGCCAGTAAATTACCCGAGGGCGCAAAACCTGAACTTGGCCCAGACGCCACAGGAGTGGGTTGGGTGTATATGTATGCCTTACAAGATAAAAGCGGGCAGCATGACTTAGCCACACTACGTGAAGCACAAGATTGGTTTTTGAAATACGAGCTGCAAAGCGTGGCAGGGGTTTCAGAAGTGGCCCCTGTTGGCGGCATGGTCAAGCAATACCAAGTGCGCCTTGACCCACATAAGCTTACCAATTTTAACGTGCCACTTAATCATGTGGTGAGCGCACTTAAACGTGGTAACAGTGAAGTGGGCGCATCAGTCATTGAGCTGGCTGAAGCCGAGTACATGGTAACAAGTACAGGTTACATCAAAAGCCTTGCTGATATTCGCGCTATTCCCCTTGGGCTGAATAACAATGGCACAGCCCTTAAAATTGGGGATGTGGCGGATGTTAATTTTGGCCCACAAATGCGCCGCGGCATTGCTGAGCTTAACGGTGAAGGGGAAGTGGTTGGCGGAATTGTGGTAATGCGCTTTGGCGAAAACGCGCAATCAACCATTGCAGGGGTTAAGCAAAAACTCAAAGACATCGCCAAATCACTGCCCGATGGCGTGGAAGTGGTGACAGTGTATGACCGCTCAGCCCTGATTGAGCGTGCAGTAGATAACCTTTGGGGCAAACTCACCGAAGAGCTGATTGTGGTAGCGCTGGTGTGCGCGGCATTTTTGTTTCACCTTCGCTCAGCCATTGTGGCTGTGGTGACCTTACCACTTGGCATTTTAACTGCGTTTATTGTGATGTATTTTCAAGGCATTAACGCCAACATCATGTCTTTAGGGGGCATTGCCATTGCCATAGGCGCCATGACGGACGGCGCCATAGTGATGATAGAAAACATGCACAAACACATGGAAAAAACGCCACTCACCAATGACAACCGCTGGGAAATTGTGGCAAAAGCCGCCACTGAGGTAGGGCCTGCGCTCTTTTTCAGCCTGCTTATTATCACAGTTAGCTTTTTACCTGTGTTTATTTTGGAAGCCCAAGAAGGACGGATGTTTAGCCCATTGGCGTACACCAAAACCTATGCCATGGCCGCCTCCGCTGGATTAGCCGTGACTTTAGTGCCTGTGCTAATGGGGTACTTTATTCGTGGCAAAGTGGTGAGTGAGAAAAAGAACCCACTCAATCGTGTGTTAGTGGCAGTCTACGTGCCTCTTTTAAAGCGGGTACTGACATACCCTAAAACCACGTTAGTGATCGCTGCCATTGCCACGGTTGTGGGTTTTTACCCTGTAAAGCACATTGGCAGTGAGTTTATGCCGCCGCTTGACGAAGGCGATTTGATGTATATGCCAACCACCTATCCAGGTATATCCATTGGTAAAGCACGTGAGCTTTTGCAACAAACGGATAAACTCATTCGCACCGTACCTGAGGTGCAAAATGTGTTTGGTAAAATTGGCCGCGCAGAAACCGCCACCGATCCTGCGCCTTTGACCATGATTGAAACCTTCATTCAATTAAAGCCAAAAAGTGAATGGCGCGAGGGCATGACCACAGACAAGCTCATCAAAGAGCTTGATAAGCTGGTGGCATTCCCAGGGTTAACCAATGCCTGGGTGATGCCAATTAAAACCCGCATTGATATGTTAGCCACAGGCATCAAAACGCCCGTTGGCATTAAAGTGGCGGGGCCAGATTTAGCCACCATTGAAGCCATAGGCCAAGACATTGAGCGCATTTTAAAAGATGTGCCAGGCACCTTGTCTGTGTATTCCGAGCGGGTAGCGGGAGGGCGCTATCTAACCATAGACATTAACCGTGAAGCAGCAGCGCGTTTTGGCTTTAACATTGCGGACATTCAAAGTGTAATCTCAAGTGCTGTTGGCGGCATGCAAGTTACCCAAACTGTTGAGGGCTTGGCACGTTACCCGGTTAATGTACGCTTTATGGATGACTTTCGCCAAAGCCCAGAAGCCCTTAAACGTTTGGTGCTGTTATCACCTACGGGCGCACACGTAGTGCTTGGAGATGTGGCGGATATCCGCATTGAAACAGGGCCGCCTGGCATTAAAAGCGATAACGCCCGCATTAATGGGTGGAGTTACATCGACATCGAAGGCGTGGATGTCGGCAGTTACGTGGTGGATGCTAAAGCGGCGCTTGATGCATCTTTAACCCTGCCAAAGGGGTATTCACTGACCTTTGCCGGGCAGTTTGAATACATGCAGCGGGCAGAAGAAAAGCTGAGCTTTGTGCTGCCACTCACACTTGCCATTATTGTGTTGCTTTTGTATCTCAATTTCCGCTCGATGACGGATGTGTTTATGATCCTCATCACCTTACCTATGGCCATGGTCGGGGGATTATGGCTTATGTATTTTGAAGGCTTTAACTTTTCTGTTGCCGTTGCTGTTGGCTTTATTGCCCTGTTAGGGGTAGCCGTTGAAATTGGGGTGATCATGCTGGTGTACTTAAACCAAGCCCTTAACGAGTTAAAAGCTAAAGCAAAGTCACAAGGCAATCACATTTTAGAGGATGATTACCTTGAAGCGCTTATCAAAGGTGCCGGCCATCGGGTACGCCCAGTGATGATGACTGTGGCTACCATCATCATCGGCTTATTGCCGATTTTATACGGCACAGGCACCGGAAGTGAGGTAATGAGCCGCATCGCCGCGCCTATGGTGGGCGGTATGACAAGTGCTGTGCTATTAACACTCGTTGTGTTGCCTGCGCTCTACGCCATTGTGAAGCGCTTTGACATTGTGTCATTTAATAAGTCGAGAAGTTAACGATGATCAAACTATCTCGTAAAGCGCATAAATGGTTAATGGCATGTGTTGGTGTGCAATGTCTTTTTTGGGCCATCACTGGGGTGTATATGGTGGTGATCAATATTCACTTCATTCATGGTGAACACCTTAAAAAAGACAGCTTGCTATCGCTTTCACAAGTGACGTACCCAGTGGCAGAGATCACCGCTCAGTTTGAACATGTGCATGCACTTGAAGTCACCGACTTGATGGGGCAAGCAGTTTATAAAGTGAAAGACAAAAACGGTTGGCACCTTTTTGATGCAGGCTCAGGGGCAAAGTTAGCGCCCCTTGATGAAGCAAAAATTAAAGCCATCGCGCTTTATCACCAAAGTGCGGGCTTACTTATTGCGTCTGTAAACTTGATCAAAACCACACAAAATATGCCTGCGGAGGTTTCATCGAGGCATTTACCTTTTTGGCAAGTGACCTTTGAACGTTTTGATAATCCGACGTTTTACATTCAAGCCCAAAGCGGTCAAATAGTGACGGTGCGCCACCTTTACTGGCGCGGCTTTGATTGGATGTGGCGCTTTCACATTATGGACTACGATGACGGTGAAAACGTGCACAACGTTTTATTGTTGGTGTTTTCACTCATTGCGATATTCGCTTCGTTATGTGGTGTGGTGTTGACCTATCAACGGATTTTTAATACCAAGGGGGCCAGTGCATGATAAATCAAACATTGCATAAATGGCTTTCGCTGATAGTTGGGGTACAACTACTAATCTGGCTTGGAACTGGGCTTTACTTTAATTTAATGGACAGTGAAAAGGCGTCTGGCAATGGCTATCGTCAAAGTGTCTCTCATCATGGTCATTTAAACGCGAATAAGCTACTGCCACTTGCGGCGCTTGCCGATGACATCGAAAAGCCGATTGCCGCTGCCAAATTAACTTGGGTCTTGCAAAAACCCTATTGGCTTTTGCATTTTGAGCATCAGGCACATGCCACAACTTCGCAAGCAAGGCGGCTTTTTAATGCCTATACGGGGCACGAATACCAGCTTAGCCAAGCTGAGATAGTCAATATTGCCAAGCAGTCTTATACAGGTCCTGGAGAGCCAACTGACGTGCATTTTTACAGTGCATCATCAGAGCTCATCAAAATGGAAAACCCGCATTTTGGTGTGAGCATGAATGATGCACTGAGCACCACAGTGTATGTGGATGCCATTACTGGGCGAGTGTTAGCGCACATTAACGAACCACGTCGGCTGCGTGATTTGATGTTTATGTTGCACTTTATGGACTATTGGCAAACGGGTAGCTTTAATCATTCACTGATCATCCTTTTTGCGTTACTAACCCTGCTTTTTGCATCCACGGGGATGATTTGGGTGGTAGATCTGGTTAGAAGTGGCCAACTTAGATTGCCATTTAGAGGGGAAAAGCAAGCCCTTAATGTGGTGTGCGGTAATGAGCACACACTAATTTATGCGAATAGCAAATACAGTGTACTGGAAAATTTAGCGAATGCGGGTTTCAGAGTACCATCAAATTGTGGTGGCGGTGGCTCATGTGGGTTATGTAAAGTGGTTACCGAGCCTAATGCGCCTATATCAAGGGCAGACATGGTTGCCCTTACGCAAAGTGAGCTTGAAAAAGGGCTGCGTTTGTCATGCCAACAAAGTGTGTCGAGCTGCCAAAGCGTCACACTATTAAATAGCGATAGTAAGCGGTTCACCTTAACGCTTGAATCCTCGCGTTTTATTACACCTATCATCAAAGAATTAACGTTCAGTGTGCCACATGGAGTTGCGCTCAACTTTAAAGCAGGTGCCTTTGTGCGTTTTTATATTCCTGAAGGAGAGGTCGCACACCACCCAGATGACTTACCAAGTGCTTACGTCAAATCTTGGCAAAGGGTGCCACATGGCAGTCGAACGCATCACCACGTAGTACGCCACTATTCGATTGCCCACGCACCCAATCAAACTAACACACTGACTTTTACCGTGCGATGGCATCAAGCCAGCCACTCAGGTACGCCAGCAGGAATTGGTTCGAGTTACCTAGGTCAATTACCCATAGGCAGCACCATTGAGGCTGAGGGGCCATTTAATGACTTTCAAACACGAGATGAAGAGTTCGCTCCGCAAATTTTAATTGGGGGTGGTTCGGGCTTAGCCCCTTTGAAAGCCATGGCAGAAAGCTTATGTGAGAACCCGCAAAGTAATGTTCCCTGTGTGTTCTTATTTGGTGCACGAAGTGATGACGACTTAATGTATCAGAGTCACTTTGAAAACCTAGCAAAGCAACACTCAAACTTTAGCTATGTACCTGTACTTTCAAGGCCGACAGAGCTTTGGCAAGGAAAGGTGGGATATGTGCAACATATCCTGGAAGAGGTACTAGCGCAATCCCTTGTCAAAAACGATTTAACAGAGGCGCAATTCTACTTGTGCGGCCCAAGCGCCATGATGCGCGATGTTAAAACACACCTGCTTAAGCTAGGTGTGCACTCTGAACATATTCATCAAGACACCTTTACTTACTAGAGAGCAAATTATGAAATACATTTTAACACTTTGTTTAGTCAGCCTTTTTACTTTGAGCTTACCAAGCTTTGGGCATGTTTCTTTAACATCGAGCAGCCCTACTAAAGATGCGATGTTAGCAAGTTCACCTGAGACTTTGGCTTTATCATTTTCAGGTAAAGTAAGAGTGGTCAAGGTTGCACTTACTAACTCGCAAGGAAACGCCATTGATTTTGGTTTTAAGCCTGTGATGACCCCAAGCAAACAGCATCAGTTCCCTTTGCCTAAATTAGCGGCGGACTCATACCAAGTGAAATGGGTGATTTTAGGGCAGGATGGTCACAAAATGTCGGGCAATCTTGGTTTTATGGTGCACTAGTGGACAGTGTGCTTTGGCAAGGGCTGATCCTTGTCAGTAAATGGCTCAGTTATTTCGCATTAATTGGGCTATCAACCAAAGCAACTGTGTTGGCTTTACCATCACTGGCGAACATACCCGGTATAGCCCGTGTGGTGCACTCAATATTGCGCTTTAGCCTTGTGCTTATGCTCATCAGTAGCGGTGTGTGGTTTATCACCAATACTGGTTATTTAGCTGAAAGCGGTTGGGCCGGGGCGTTTGACATCGTGATGCTAGAGTTTATGTGGCAATCACCACAGGGACAGACGCTCCACTTACGGGCTTATGGCATCGCTTTGGTATTGCTCGCTTGCGTTTTAATGACAAGCTCAAGCATAAATAGGCTAAGGCGCTTTGCAACGAACATTACCTATTTTGCTGGGTTAAGCTGTGTTGTAGTGTCATTCAGCTTAGCCTCACACACGGTAGAAAAGTCGCTTCTCGCTCAGGTGTTAGTGGTTATGCATATTGGTTTTGTATGCTTTTGGTTAGCGGTGTTGGCCCCCTTATTCTATGCACTCAAACACAGTAATAAAACACACGTTTTGGCTGCGTTAATTGAATTTGGCACCCGTGCTGTACTGCCAGTAGTGGGCGTCATATTTACTGGTGTGAGTTTAATATGGATATTGACGAGCGATTTAACATCACCACTTACACATCAGTATGTCTGGGCCCTATTAAGTAAGCTGATATTTGTTTCACTCATCTTGATGCTTGCTGCTATCAATAAGTTTGCTTTGGTACCTGCATATTTAACTAAGCGTGGTTCCAGTATATTGAAATGTTCCTTAAAGCTGGAGTCCTTAACCGCATTGTTGATATTACTTTGTACTGCCACTCTTACAACATTGGTGGGCCCTTTTTAAAAAAAGAAAAAGCCGCATTTGCGGCTTTTTTTATAAACTGGAAAGCATCCAACTTGCTGCACCTATCATAAAAAGGTTCTCCGTTAAGGATACAAACCCTAGTGGTACATTAGACTGCCCACCAACGCAGGCGCAAGTGAGTTCTCGTTTGTCTAGGTAGACGGCTTTAAACACACTAATTGCACCTATAGTGCCAATTGCGAGTGATACAGGTGCCACCATATACACAGGTAACTTTGCAAGCATCCCAAGCCCGGCATACAGCTCTAAAAAAGGGTATAAATAGCCATAATTAAGCTGGCGCATGGCTAATAAGTCGTAAGTAATAAAACTATTTACGAAGCTGTGTAAATCTTTGAGCTTTTGCACCGCTAATAACACCATGCTAAATGCAATAAAGTTCATTATGGTGTGGCTTGTTAACAAGGTCCTTGGTTCAAATGACTGATTGGTAGCAATCGTCAGCAGTAAGGCACTTAAAAATATCATGAGTACTGGAGTATACGTTTTACCTTCTTTTTTAAGCGGCCCCATGCCCAAATAGGTTCGTAACGCATCGTAACCGCCAATTCGTTCTCCTTCGATGAAAATCTGTGGCGTGGTTTTTACGTCATTTTCTTGTTTAAACGCATCTACCTCAGTGCGGCCTTTAAAGCGGTGATCGGATACAGAAAAGCCTTTATCTTCAAGCAGCTTTTTAGCCCGTAATCCATATGGACATATATGTTGGGTATTGTGCATGCGATAAAGCGTGGCTTGTTTTGTCATAACCCCTCCTCATGTTTTGTAACATAGTTATGGGCAAATGGATTCATTTTCAATCAGTTATTAAGGTAACATTGAAGTAGAGGGAAGCATGATTGAATTAAAAAATATAACTAAAAGCTATCATGAGAAATGTGTGTTTGCGCATTTTTCATGTCAGTTTAACCTTGGCAAAACTCGCCTAGTGGGCCCAAATGGCTCTGGTAAAAGCACGCTTTTGATGATGATTGCTGGGCTTGATGTGCCCTCCGGAGGCGAGATAGTTGTAGATGGCACGCCTGTGTGCAGCGTACAAAAAGAAGTCGCCCTTGCCAGTGACCGCATTATCATTCCGGAATTTTTAACAGCAAAAGAAGCCTTTGCATTAACCGGTGCAGATGCGTGTCATCTCTTAGTAAACGCGCTTGCCTTTGAGCCTTGTTTAGCGCTTAAAGTCAGCAGCCTTTCAAGCGGTGAATATAAAAAATTACAGTTACTATTAGCGCTCACCAAAAAGGCAAATTGGTATCTACTGGATGAACCCGCTAATGCCCTTGATGCCGCGTCATTAGAAGTGCTTGACGCCTACTTAAGCCGCTTAGATGCAAACCTTATTTTAGTAAGCCATGAAAACCACTGGCTGACTAAAACGGTTTTAAGCGAACTTAGCTTGCCAACCCAGAGCGATAAAAACACAGCACCCAGTGAGGCGCCGAATGCAAGTGAGCAATTAGCCGCTGAGGTTAAAACACCCTAATGGTTAAGCCATTTTCTATCTTTACGCTATTTGCACAGCAAGCGCGCTACGTAAATTTCCGCTCCACCACATTAGTTGAAGGTATACGCGGTATGCTGTCGCAAATGCAGCAGCTCGGCACGCTAATAGTGCTTGGGCTTTATACCGCCATTCCGGGCGTCTTTTTATTGGCAGTGATGGCAGTGGCTGAGTCCGTAACAGGCGATGCTAAAAACACTGTTATGGCGGCAATTTTGATACTTAATTTGCTCGTACACAACATGCTCATGAAAGCGGTGACAGCAAGTGATTACTATGCCTTTGATGCACACATTGCCCCAAGCAAATGGCTACAAAAAGCCATAAGTGTGTGCTTATTGGTAGGTGTGACACCGCTACTTTTGATCAGCGGTTTAATTGCTTTGACTATGACATGGGAAAAGCTAGTGTTAGTGCCGCACTTTCTTATGTTTATTGCCGCGCAATGTTTAATGGTCATCCGAAGTGTATTGTTTCATGGCCGGCAACAGCAAAACGTGCCTGTGTGGGTGATGCTTGCTTTTATAGTGCTAGCCTTATTGCCTATCAAAAGCGAGTGGTTTGCACTAGGTGCCTGCGCCATTGCCATATTGCCTTGGCGCTTAAAGTTAGCCACCATAAAGCCAATCATTGTGAGAGATGCTAAACGCTACAGCGCTAAGATTATTTACCACACCCAAAACGCACTATTTTGGCGTTTAGGGGCAAGCTTTATTTTAATGGCTTTAACTGCCCCGTTAGCAAACAGCATTAACGAAACCCATTATCAGGTGTTTGCGACAGTTTGCCTAAGCGCCGTGCTGTATCTTTGGTGCAGTATGTTTGTAGCATGTGCGCCTTTTATTGCTCGCTATCAGGTGTTTTTACGCCAAGCAAAGTGTTACCACGCTGTGACTTTGCATATGCACTTATTTGTAGGTGTGATTGGCCTTTTATTAGTGTTTTTGAGTGCTTGGGTATTGCAGCTTAGTAGTTTAGGGGGGGCCGCTTTGTTAGTCCCTGTGTATGTGTGTGTCCTTGGCTATAAGGCGCAGTGGTTTTCACTCTTATGGCTGCTTGGCAGTAGTTTGATGCTGATGGGAGTATTTTATGGTTAAACGTGGGCTCACTTTGTTCAGCTGCGTGTTTTTCAGCATGCCTATTTTTGCCTGTGATATGGCAAAAGTGACCGGTCTTTTTGAAGGTCGTTGGCTTGATATCCAAGCCGGTAAAACCTATTTAGAGCAATGGCAGGGCAGTGGTGATGTGCTTGTAGGCAGTGCCGCGTATCTTAAAGCACCTAGGGTGTTTAAATCCCATTATGTGACTTTAGATAGCGCCAGCAAAATGTTGCCCAGCAAAGCGTTACCCAACAAAGCTTTGTCTAGAAAAGCATTGCCCGACCAAGACCTCATATCACAAGGAAAAAGTGATAACGGGCTTTTTTCGAGTATTGAAAGTATGTTGATTGCGCCAATGCGTGGTGAGCTTATTTATTTTGCCAAAGTGGCACATAACCCATTACCCATAGCGTTTAAGGCAAGTTATTGTTCGCCACACAAAGTGGTGTTTAGTAACAAAGAGCATGATTTCCCAACGCGCATTGCCTATCAATTGCAAAATCAAAACACCCTGACAGTGCGCGTGAGTGATGAATCAGAAAAAGGCTTTACGCTGACACTCCGTCGTTTTGAGTGACCTTATTACGTAAATCTTGTTGCACTATGTTGATGGCCTCTAGGGCAACATCAGCAGGAATGTCATTTTGCTCTAGCAGCATGATCAAATCCACAGCAAGTTGCACATGCTGAGGCGCGTTTTTAAGGGCCTCAGCCGACATCGCGTTTGCCTCGTTTTGATACTAAGGTTTTGGCATTATTAATGGCTTCATGCACTTTCTTTTCCATGTCCATGCGCTCATTGGCAGGCAAGTAAAAAGCCATGTCTACTTCGTAACGGATATAGCGAGGTGGTAATTGATTGAGCACAGTACAGCAAAAATCAGCCATGGTATCGGCATCATAAACGCTGTCTAGGCGTTGCTTAACGATTTCATCGAGCATGAGTTTTTCATAATAATTATGGATATCGTCGTGTAGTTTCATCGCAACTCTCCCTTTTTTAGAAAAAGCTTATACCAAGGGTGAACGCAAAGCGACCCAGAGACTTGAAAAATCAGACAAAAGCATCAGAGTGATGCGTCATTACGGCATGAAACAATTGCTCATGGCCGTCCACCACATTGTGCCAGGCTTTTTGATAACCACCCCCTGAGGTGGTTACGAGCGGAATGTGGTGGGCTTTTAAGGTGCTAATTACGTGTTTCCCGCCGCCTAAGTTTAAACCGGCAGCCGCATTTTTATAAGTCATGCCTTTTGCGAGTCTCAGTACTTACATAAAATTGGCGAACAGCAGTCCAGTGATCAATTAATCTATGCAAGACCTGACAAACCGGATTGGGGCTGGGGACCAACGGTAAGTGAAGATGGCAATTACCTCATACTCCATGTCAGTCAAGGAACCGATGAAAGAAACAGAATTTTCTACCAAAATTTAAATGACAGCAACGACTCCTTCGTCGAACTGATCCCAGAACTTAAAGCCCAATTCCACTTTGTGGGTAATAAGGGAAATGTTTTCTGGTTCTTTACCGACCTCAATGCCCCAATGGGTCGTCTGATTGCAATTGACATTAGCCACCCCAAAGAGGAAAACTGGCAAGAAATTATCCCAGAACAGAACAATGCATTAAGAGAGGTTCACTTAACTTCGGGTTATTTTCTCTGCCACTACTTGAAGGATGTATCCAGCGAAGTGGTGCTTTATCGCATAAACGGAGAACAAATAAAAAAATTGGATTTTCCAAATAATGGGACTATTTCAAACATATCCACCAAACCAGATTCGAGCCAATTGTTCTTCTCTTTTTCCAACTACATCCGACCGCAAGAGATTTTTGAGTATGACCTGTCCATCAAGCAACTCAAAAGTATTTGGTCTCAGTCGGTTCCGGGATTCAATGCAGACGAGTTTACAAGTAAGCAAGCGTTTTACAAAAGCAAAGATGGAACGTTGATCCCGATGTTCATCTCGCACTTGAATGGTATTAAATTGAACAATGACAATCCCCTGTTGCTTTACGGATATGGAGGCTTTGATATTCCAATTCTGCCTAATTTTAGCACCAAATACTTCAGTTGGATGAAGATGGGGGGCATCGTTGCCGTTGCAAATCTGAGGGGTGGAGGTGAATACGGTGAGAAATGGCATCGGCAAGGAATGCTGCACAACAAACAAAATGTTTTTGACGATTTTGCTGCTGCTGCTGAATACCTCCATCAACAAGGCTATTCACAACCGAGCAAAACCGTAATTGAAGGACGCTCCAATGGTGGTTTATTGGTCGGCGCCAGCCTCCTCCAAAGGCCTGAACTGTTTGGAGCCACATTACCCGGGGTTGGGGTTATGGATATGTTGAGGTTTAATAAATTTACTATAGGTTGGGCTTGGGAGAGCGATTATGGATCACCCGAAATAGAAGATGATTTCAAGGTTCTGATAAAATACTCCCCTTACCACAACATTAAACCGAAAACATGCTATCCACCGACATTGATCACAACTTCTGAAAGAGATGACCGAGTGGTACCTTCCCACTCCTACAAATTTGCCGCCAGAATGCAAGCCGCACAAAGTTGCCAAAACCCTATTCTGATTCGGATAGAATCACGTGCAGGTCACGGTGCCGGCACACCAAAAGACAAAGTGATTAGTTACATATCTGACATGTATGGTTTTGCCCTCAACACTTTAACAAGTAACTAATTCGCAGCTCCAATTGATTCTTGGTATGATTTGAAAAAATTTGATTCGATGGCAATGGCTAAATTTTCCTCAAAAATACTGCTGCTTACACTGGCTTTCTCAACCATTATGGCTTGGAGCGAGCAAATTCTGGCAGAAGATCAAGCCTACGGCTTAACCATCCAAGGCGAGTTTATTGATGTTATTGACATGCATCTGCACACGGGTACCTGGGATGCCTTAACCGAACCCTATAAAGAAAGGTATTCTGAGAGGGTCCCAAAATTTTTGAGGTTCACAATGAAGTATCTATTAGGAAGTGGGTTGACTTCCGAGGGTATTTTAAAACAAATGGATAAAGCTAAAATCAGGAGGGCTGGTGTTTTTGCAGTTTACAGCCCTGATACCACAGGCATTGCATCAAACGAGTTTCTGCAGCAACAAATCAATGACCACTCAGACCGTTTGTTGGGTTTTGCAAGTGTGAGAACTGATTATTGGAATATTGATAGCGAAGAACAGTTAAAAAAACTTGAGACGGTTCTGGGTAATGCCAACATGGTGGGCATCAAACTGGCTCACGCCCATCAACAAATGCGATTTGATGATCCCCGGTTTGATGGTGTCTATGAAATTGCCGGGCGTCTAGGAAAACCAATTTATTTACACACGGGCACCAGCCCAAATCCATACACAAGACTTGAACCCCCTTACGTTGATCCGAAATATCTTGAAGAGACAATTCAAAGGTATCCTGACACTCAATTTATTCTCGGACATTCTGGATACGACAGTTTCAAAGTTGCTTTAACCTATTTAGATTCGTGCATTGAATTGGCCCAAAAATACGACAATGTTTACT
>JBGTXC010000230.1:0-4038 GCA_041937835.1 Alteromonadaceae bacterium
GCCGGTTTTGACGCTGAAAAACGCTACCCAGTGGCTTTTTTAGTGCACGGCGGCCCACAAGGCTCTTTTGGTAATATGTTCCACTACCGTTGGAACGCTCAGCTTTGGGCGGCACAAGGGTATGTGGTAGTGATGGTAGATTTCCATGGCTCGACAGGTTACGGGCGTGAGTTCACTCACTCTATTTCCCGTGATTGGGGCGGTAAGCCACTTGAAGATCTACAAAAAGGTTTAGCGTATGTTGGCAAAAACTATGCGTTTGCTGACACTAACAATGCCTGTGCGCTTGGCGCATCATACGGTGGTTACATGATGAACTGGATTGCAGGCAACTGGAATTCAGGCTTTAAGTGTTTGATTAACCACGCTGGCCTGTTTGATATGAAGAGCTTCTATCAAAGTACGGAAGAGCTGTGGTTCCCAGAATATGAAATGGGCGGGCCGTTTTATGCAAATACGCCTGATTACGAAAAGTACAACCCAGCTAACTATGTGGAAAATTGGCAAACCCCTATGTTAGTTATCCATGGTTTAAAAGATTACCGTGTGCCGTATGCTCAAGGTTTAGGGGCGTATACTACGCTTCAACGTAAAGGCATTGACTCGCGCTTAGTCATTTATCCTGATGAAAACCATTGGATTTTAAACAAAGATAATTTAGCCCATTGGTATGGCGAAGTCTTTGCCTGGATGGATAAGTACTTAAAAACCAACTAAAAGGTATAAAATATAAAGCCGGCACACGCCGGCTTTTTTTGTGCCTGAAAAGCACTGATGCATAAACCTGATACAGCCATTCGAGATTTTTAAGACGTTCACCTATCTTTACATATCACAGATCTGTGACGTTTACGTGAACGTAAACCTTACAAAACTGCATAACACTCGCTTTTCTTGTGGGTCTTTTAGGGTCTAATTGGATATATTTTCCTATTTTGATTTCTTATGTGGTGTTTTTATTTGAATTTATCTGAAATAGGGGTTTTATCATCTGGTTTTGTGGCGTGGTGGTGAGCTTTAATGGTAGAGTTTTGCATCTCAGCTGACTGGCTGGCGCTGGCTAAGCCAGATAAAAATGGAGAACTATAATGGCTGTATTCAACAAAACAGAATTCGATAATCACGAAAACGTGATGTACTGCGCTGACGAGCAATCAGGGCTTAAAGCGATCATTGCTGTGCACAGCACTAAGCTTGGTCCAGCCGTAGGTGGCTGCCGTTTGTGGAACTACGCAGACGAAGACGAAGCCCTTTATGACGTATTGCGCCTGTCTAAAGGCATGACATATAAAAACGCGGTAGCACGCTTGCCATTTGGTGGCGGTAAGTCAGTAATCATTGGTGATGCAAAAACCATTAAATCAGAAGAATTATTCCGTGCTTTTGGCCGTATGTTAGAGCGCCTAGGCGGCTCGTATTACTCAGCTGAAGACGTTAACATCACCACAGGTGATGTGATGATGATGCACAAAGAAACCAACTATGTAATGGGCCTTGAAGGCAAAAGCGGTAACCCATCACCGTTTACAGCCCTGGGTACTTTCTTAGGCATTAAAGCTGCTTACAAACACAAGCATGGCACAGAAGACTTAAGCGGCGTTAAAGTGGCTGTTCAAGGCTTAGGTGCGGTTGCTTACACTATGTGTAAACACCTTCACGAAGCAGGTGCTGAGCTGTTTGTCACAGACATCAATGAAGAGTCAGTAAGCCGTGTTGTGAATGACTTTGGCGCAACTGCTGTGGGCATTGACGAGATTTATGATCTTGATGTTGACGTGTATGCACCGTGTGCACTTGGTGCCACAGTAAACGACACCACAATTCCTCGTTTGAAAGCGACCATCATTGCGGGTTGTGCTAACAACCAGCTTGCTGAAGGGCGCCACGGTGAAGTATTACGTGAAAAGGGCATTTTATACGCACCAGATTACGTGATTAACGCAGGTGGTATCATCAACGTGTTCTACGAAACTTTGCCAGAAGGTTACAACGAGGCAAAAGCCACTAAGCACGTTGAGGGCATTTACGATACATTAAGCGAAATCTTTGCTCGCTCTGATGCAGAAGCAAAATCAACGCACATTATTGCCGATGAGCTTGCTCAAGAAATCATCGCAAACGGCCTGTAAGCCATTGCTGATAAATAAAAAAACCGTGCTGATGCGCGGTTTTTTTATACCTAAAATGCTAGCATAAGCACTCAAGCATCACAGAGCCTATTATGCGATTACCCCAAAGCCCATACACAGAGTTAGATTTAGCCACTTGGTCCCGCCGCGAGCATTTTGACTTTTTCAGCGGTTTTAGTGAGCCTTATTTTCAAGTCTGTGTGCCGCTAAAGCTCCATGGTTTGTTTCAAGTCTGTAAGGCACAAGGGCTTGGGTTTAGTCATCATCTTTTGTATGCCCTACAGCAAAGCATCCAAGGTTATGCGCCCATGCGCTATCGCCTTCAAGATAACAAACCCGTATGTGTGGACTTTACCCACATCAGTGCTGTGGTGCTTGGGGATGATGATGGCTTTCGCTTTGCGTATTTAGCCAACACACCAAAGCGCGACGATTTTGTACGGATGTTTGTAAAACAAAAAGAAGATGCCATGGCTGAAGGGCTTTTTTCAAAAGGCTTTCATGCCATAGAAGGGCGACTTGATATGGTGCATGTGTCCATTCTGCCTTGGCTGGATTTTACCGGCTTTCGCCATGCCACAGATGCAGCATCTTATTCGCAAGGCATTCCTAAATGTGTGTTTGGAAAAGTGAATAGTGACAATGACACCATGCCATTCGCCCTAGATGTTCACCATGCACTGCTAGATGGTGTTCACGTTGGGCGCTTTGTGGCAGCATTTGAAGCTGAATGCCAAAAACTTGCAGTGGCACTTGGCGCCGCACGTTAGCGCACATCCACCACTTTGGATGCTTTTTTGTACTGCACTTTAAAACCACTGAATGCCGGTAGCTCCCAACGTTTTGGTGGGTCTTTACGTTTGCCATCAAGGTGATGGGCGATCACTCTTTTCCCTTTAAATGAATACTCAAACTCTAATAGCATATCATTGAGCTGCCACTTAGCTGGAAAGCGCTCGCTCACAGGCGTTAATTCCCACTCAGGCACGTAATTTGGCATAAAGTCGCTTTCATCAAATAGTGCTAAGTCTGCCACTGAGCTTACCCCTAAATCAGCTAGGGTATTGTGCAAGTAATCACTGACATCGAGTAAGGCTGTTGCTTCTTCCGGCTTAAACTGAAAATAGATTTCAAGGGCATTAAAGTGGGCGTGAAGCGCCGCATAAATAGGGTGGTGCGCGGCTTTCATGGCAAGCACCATGGCGCCAATCACGTCCTCACCTTTGGCTTCTTCTTCATGGTTTGCAACAGTGACACCAGCAAAGCTCGCACGCATGCGCTGCATAATGGCATCGCCTTCAAACCACGCATGTTCGCGTTCATAACTTAAAGGCGCATAGCGGCTGACTTCTATTAAACGCAGCGGCAGAGCATGAGTGGCAAACACTGTGTTGTTCTTTTTGCCTTTCCCCGCAAGGGCAAACGTGTGAAAAACCAATAAGCCCTCAGCATCTTCCGGGCAAAAGGTGTGTTTACTTAATTGCACATCAGCGCTGCCATTAGCAAAACTGCCACGGCGATTGTGCCGGCGCACAAAAATACGTGAGGCACAGGCATTAGCCACTGCGCCAATCAGCGCTGTTTTTTGATAAGGCAACACCTCATCGCCTAAAGCAAAAAATCCACGGAGCTGGTTTTGATTCGCTTTTGCCTCAAGGTAGTGCTCTTGCTTCACAATCACATCATCTAACTCGCCGCGAATGGCGGCAATGGTGACGCTGATATCATCAAAATCAGGGAGCAAACTTTTTAGTGCATCTAAGGTGTCTTCAGTTCGAGGTAAATCAAATACCTGCCCCGCAGTTGAGGTCACTGCAAATAAATCACATAAGGCGCCTTTTAGAGCCCCCGAACGCCGGAAAAGGAAAATCTTCGGCGCTGAACTCAGGGTTCGCGGAATCGAACGGAG
>JBGTXC010000231.1:0-4000 GCA_041937835.1 Alteromonadaceae bacterium
AACATTATCGAATAAAGGGTAATGCCCTTGAGAACCATTGCCCCCCGACAAGCTTTGATAAGTTGCTCTAAAGGGGTTTTGTAGCGTATCTAAAATTTTCGCAATTTGAAAAGAGAGAAACTTTTTAGCGTTGAAGTACGCCAGCTTGTCGGCTTTATCCAGGCCATCAAGCGTTTCCCGGGTCACCTGCCACAGCTGCTGCACACTGTCGTGAGCGGCATATAAATGTGTTGCCGTGTCAGCCAGCGCTTTACCATAAGCACTATCAGGCTTAATACCAAAGTGCGCTAATTGTTCATTAACCAGCTCTGGAACAGATTGGGCTTCGGTGGTGTGTCGTCTTGGCGATAGGGTTCTACTGGCCGCCGACAACGCCGGCGCAGAATGTGATTGTGTCATTTGAATACCTGTTCGTTATATTTAGCATTAACTGAATATAATTCGAAACAAATACAAAATTAAGGAATTGAATTCATATAATTTTAACAAACAGGCAACAAATGTTTACTTATCGGCGAATAACGTTCGACTAAATCCGCGGATCGGTGGCTTTAATGATGCTGTCGTCCTGGTATGTCTTCCACAATGCCTGTAGTGCCGGGTAGGCAGCGAAATCCCATAATTCACGGAAACTCACCCAGTCGATTAAACAGAACAAACAAATTGTCGGGTAATCCCATTGGCTGAAATCGCCTTGTTCTGCGTAAGTATTCAGTGTGGTTAATGCCGTTTCAATGCGCTCCAGTTGAAGTCTGAAAAACAACAACTCGCGGTCCTGCTCTACGCCTGAACGCTTGAGCATCATCAGTTGTACAAACGAGTCATTTGCGGCATCGATTAACGTTAACAAGTTCTCTTGTTCCCAGCTTAACGGCGCTGCGTTCGACTTTGTCTGCAAATACCGGAATATCACCCGTGAATCGAAAACCATTTGTTCGCCATCTTCCAGCGCCGGTACTTTTAACGCGGGGTTCTTTTCTTTCAATAGCGCGCGTCCCGGGCCGGCGAAAATATCCATATTCACAAACTCGTAGTCTGCGTCGTTGAGCCATAAGCGAATGCGACGCACATAAGGTGATGTCGTAGAGCCGTAAAATTTCATAATCTGATCCCGTTAGAAGAAAACGAGCAATCAAACTAATACGAACAAACGAAGATTGGCAATGCGGAGGGAGGTGCGGGGCGACAAGTCCCCGCAAAAATGTGCTTAAACGCTGAAGCTTGCGCCACAGCCACAGGTGGTGGTGGCGTTCGGGTTGTTGACAAAAAAGCGTGCGCCTTCTAGCCCCTCGGTGTAATCCACTTCACCATCCATTAAATATTGTAAGCTCATAGGATCAACCACTAAGGTAACCCCTTGCTTTTCGATTTCCATATCACCTGGGTTGGTTTTTTCATCAAATGTAAAACCATATTGGAAGCCTGAGCAACCGCCCCCTGTGACATACACGCGCAATTTAAGTGCCGGGTTTTCCTCTTCTTCGATAAGCTGCTTAACGCGAGTAGCGGCGGCATCTGAGAATTTAATTGGAAACTGCTCTGACATACGTGTTCTCTATGACTAACTGAATGGGCGGATTATCTAATACCTGACTAGTTTTATCAAGTAATCACGCTGACGAAAGGACTTGACCCTTGATGCAGTTTAAGGGCGTTTTAAGTGCTAAAAGCAGCGCCATTTAAAGCAAATTCTTTGCGACTTAACTGCCTGTATTTGATACACTTAGCCAAACTCTTTGACTGATTCATCCTGTATGTGGCTTGATGCTCTAAGGCGCCTTATTGCGCTGCCGAAAACCTCAATCCAATTATGCCTCCTTGGTGTTGGGGCAGGTTTGATCGCCGCTATCTTAATTATCCTATTCCGCTTAGTGATTTTAGTCAGTCAAAACTGGTTCCTAGAAGAGCCAGACAACTTCACGTCATTACCGACCTTAGAGCGGGTTATCTTACCTGTCTTTGGTGCGCTTTTTATCGCCATCTTCGCGGACTTAACTAAGTTTAAGCACTACCGCATGGGCATCCCGTACGTCATCCACAGAATTAAGCTGTTTTACGGAAAAATGCCGATTTGGAACACTGCCAACCAATTTGTCGGCGGTGCCTTGGCGCTTATTAGTGGTTTTTCGGTTGGCCGAGAAGGCCCCTCTGTACATTTAGGCGCAACTGGCGCAAGCGTGCTTGCGAATCGCTTACAGCTGCCATACAACGCCATGCGCACCCTCAGCGGATGTGGTGTGGCTGCGGGGATTGCCGCCTCGTTCAACACCCCCCTAGCTGCCGTGATCTTTGTGATGGAGGTGGTGCTTAGGGAATATAAAATCCACATCTTTGTGCCCATTATGCTCGCTGCGGTAACCGGGGCATTATGTACTCAGTTTGTGTTTGGTGATGGCTATGAGCTCGCGCTCATCAGTGTGTCGCCGCTTGATTTTTGGCACTACCCATATCTGGTTATTTGCGGTGTGATGCTCGGCGCTTTAGCTTATGCCTTTAATACCAATCTCATGCTTATCATCCGCACATTTAAGCCGATGAACATGTTCCCTCGTTTGTTGTTAGCCGGTGTGATTGCCGGCTTTATTGCCTATTTAGTGCCACAAGCAATGGGCTCAGGCATGAGTGCTATTAGCATCGCTGTTGACTCCCCTATGGATGTCGAGCTACTTACCACCATACTAATTGCCAAACTGTTAGCGACTTTATTTGCCATAGGGCTAGGGATCCCAGGCGGCTTAATTGGCCCTGTGATAGGGCTTGGGGTTTTAAGTGGCACCTTGATGTCGTTTTTTGCCACTTTTATCAGCCCGGATGTGCCGGTTGCTGGCACCTATGCCGTATTGGGTATGGCGGGGTTACTGGCCGCGACCATGCATGCCCCGCTGGCAGCCTTGATTGCGGTGATGGAGCTCACATCCAGCCCAGAAATCATCTTACCGGCCATGCTAGTGATTGCCACCGCGTATGTAACGGCTTTACAGGTGTTTGGCAATCGCTCGATATTTTTACAACAGCTTGATTTTCAAGGGCTGGGATATCAAGTATCCCCTGCCACTGAGGCACTACAAAAAATTGGCGTGCTCAGTGAAATGGACGAAAAATTTAAGCTGTTATTTGCCACAGAGGCGGAACAAATTCGCGAGTCGCTCAATGCCTTATCTGCTGATACGCCATTGATTGTGTATGACCAAGAGCAAGGTTATCGCCTAGCAGAATACGATTTAAGCTTAAGTGCTGAACAATCAATCAGCATCAATACCGTCCCGCTTGATGGTGTTAGCGCCCAAGCGACCTTGGCAGATTGCTTTGATATTTTAAAAGATAAGCGTTCAGGGGCAGTGTATGTTTATGATGTTGAAGACGAACATAAAGTGCTTGGTCTTATTCGTTGGGACCAAATTCATCACGTGCTAACCATTCGACAATCTTTGGTGTAGGGATATGACCACATTACTCATTTATAAAGCGCTTCATTTGTTTTTTATGGTGGCTTGGTTTGCTGGCATTTTTTACTTACCACGTCTTTTTGTGTATCACGCCATCAGCCAAGGTGCTGAGTGCAACGCCATGCTTAAAACCATGGAACGTCGCTTATTGTATTTTGTCACCCCGTTTGCCCTATTAACCTTAGTGTTTGGCGGCTTGCTCATTCATCAGTACGGCATGGCATGGTTTAAAGCCAGTCACTGGTTACACGCAAAACTTGTGCTGGTTGCCCTTTTGTATGTGTATCACGGCTATTGCTTTAAATTATTGGCGGACTTTAAACATGACCGCAACACCAAAAGCGACCGTTACTACCGCATTTTTAACGAAGCCCCAGTGCTCTTATTACTCGCCATCATTTTATTGGCCGTATTAAAACCTGTTTTTTAACCCAGAAGGTAACTTGCATGTCTGACTTTGTTGGCAAACACATTCTGAGCGTGAACGACTTAGACCGCGAGCGCATTGAAGAGATTTTTTCAGTCGCTAAGGCCATGGAGCCCTATGCAAAAAA
>JBGTXC010000232.1:0-3998 GCA_041937835.1 Alteromonadaceae bacterium
GCCCGAACAATTGGCGTTTTGCTTCGGCCACAAAGGCATTGCCCGGCCCAACAATCATACTTACCGGTTCAATAGTATCAGTGCCCACAGCCATAGCGGCAATCGCCTGTACACCACCAAAGGTATATATTTCATCAGCACCGGCTAAGTCCATGGCTACAATTACCGCTGGTGCGGGTTTACCCTGAAACGGAGGAGTAGCAGCAATAACCCGTTTCACACCAGCCACCTTTGCCGTAACAATGCTCATGTGTGCTGAAGCCACCAGCGGATACTTACCACCGGGTACATAACAACCCACACTATCTACCGGAATATTTTTGTGGCCAAGCACTACACCGGGCAGCGTTTCAACTTCAACGTCTTTCATTGACTCACGCTGAATGGTCGCAAAGTTTCGAACTTGTTCCTGCGCCCATTTGATATCGCTAATCTCTTGTTCGGTTAACTGCTCATAACATGCGTCAATTTCTTCACGACTCAACCTAAAAGACTCCGGAGTCCATTTATCAAACTGACCAGAATATTGCGAAACAGCTTCGTCTCCGCGTTTTTCAATATCGCTAATTATATTTTCAACTATCTCTTTAACTTTTTGATTATCAGTTGCTTTTTCTTCAGCCTGCTTGCCTTGCTTCAAGTACTTGATCACGGTCTATTCCTCTACAAAGGTGAATGAGATGTTACATTAATCGAACAAATATTTATCTTGATCTTCACCAAAAATTACATAAGAATGACTTCGAATGCAATTATTATTTTGAGGTGACATGTGGCTTTCTCTCATGACCTATTAAAAGACAAGGCAATTTTGGTTACAGGTGCGGGTAAAGGCATTGGTAAAGCGTGTGCTTTATTGGCTGACGCATGTGGTGCAAATGTTATTGCTGTGGCGCGTACCGAAAGTGACCTTGTGGCGCTTAAGAACGAGAGTTCAGAAAGGCTAAGCTTTTGGGTGGGAGATGTTCAAGATAAGGCGCTTTATGAAAAGATCCAAGCACTTCCCCTCCTCCATGGGTTGATCAATAACGCCGGAACGAACCGCGTTGCGCCGATGCAAGAACAGAGCGATGAGAATATTGACGATATTTTGAGTTTGAATATTCGCTCAGCATACAAAGTTGCGCAGGCTGCCATTACGCCAATGCTTAAAAGTCAGGCACCATCCATTGTTCACATGTCATCACAAATGGGCTTTGTGGGCTCTCCTGGCCGCACGCTTTATTGCTTAAGCAAACACGCAATTGAAGGCTTAACGAAAGCCATGGCTGTGGAACTGGCGCCGAATAATATTCGCGTCAATAGCGTAGCGCCAACATTTATTAAAACACCAATGACTGAGCCGATGCTTCAAGAACCAGCGTTTGCTGAAATGGTGATGAACAACATTCCCTTACAACGCTTAGGCAGCGTCGAAGACGTTGCGAACGCGTGCATATTTCTACTTAGTGAATTGTCTATGACCACCACGGGTAGTTGTCTTAAAGTCGATGGCGGTTGGACCGCCCATTAAATACGAGGTATCACCGTGTCAGTATTATCCGAGCGTTTAGTCCGCTATGAAGAATTAATCCCATGCCGCAACGCGTTTATCGATACGCGCTCGCCAGGCAGTGATCAAAAAGAGAACTTCACCATAATTGGCCCAGGTGTCGCCGAAAACCCTGACCAGCATGTTCACATTGCTATTCCGCACGGCTTTAACATTGGCGGAGCTCGTCAGCCTCCCGGCTGCCTTAACTCGCAGCATAGCCACCTAACCGAAGAAGTATTTGTTGTGTCTCAAGGTAGCTGGCACTTTACTACTGGCGTTGAAGGCAACGATGCCGTAGTGCGTATGGAAGAAGGCGATATTATTTCTATTCCTATGGATTTGTTTCGCGGTTTTGAAAATGTAGGCGACGGCACGGGATACCTTTACGCAGTATTGGGACAAGACGATCCAGGTCGTGTACTTTGGGCTCCTCAAGTTTTTGATATGGCCAGCGACTACGGGCTTGTCTTGCTCGAAAACGGTGGTTTAGTTGATACTACTCTGGGACAAAAAATTCCTGAAGGCGTTGCGCCTATGCCAAAAACATCGGCAGAACAAATAGCGCAACACCGCGTAATTGATGATGAAGCGTTAGAGCAGTGCGTGGTGCGTTTAGCTGATTTCCCGTTTAGCAACAACACGGCATTAACCCAAGGAACCGACGTTTTAGAAGCACCGCTTATCGGCCCTGCAAGTGCCGATGAAAAGCTTGGTGAAACAAAGCTAAACTGGTCTCATGGATTCTGCGTTCGCGCCCTTAAATTCAAGCCGGGTGCTTTTATTACTGCGCACAAACGCTTCGAGGAAGAAGTAGTATATGTGCAAGACGGCTGCATCAAAATGCTTGTTGACGGCGAAGCGCTCATTCTTAATAAAGGCGATACATTTACCACACCTATTGGCGCAGCTCGCAGTTTTGCGCAGCAAGGTGATGAGGTAGCATTAATTTATGTGACCCGACGTGGTGACACAGCCAAAGCCCCAGAATTTATTGATTAGAGGCAAATGCGATGTCTACTTTTTCAAATATAGCACTGAAAAAAGCCTTTCTTCCTTTTCGAGAAGCACAGTACGACTTTGACCTCGAAAAGCTAAAAATGCTGGGCGATACCCTTTTTTCACAGGATGCCGCCATTAAGTTTTGTGTGCCTTTTGATGACATGACAGGCCACCGCGAAATGCTAGATAAGGTGTATGCGCCACTGCTGGAGTCTGTCCCCGATCTTGAGCGCCGCGATACCATAATTATGGTTGGCGAGGACGACAAAAAATTGCGCTGGTTAGGTTGCTGTGGTTACTACACTGGGCGTCTTGAAAAGCCCTGGTTAGACATCCCTGCGACTGGTGATCAAATTCATATGCGCTTTCATGAGTTCTATCGTTTTGAAGGCGACACCATTGTGGAAGTTCAAGCCATTTGGGACTTGCCTGAAGTCATGATGCAAGCAAAGTGCTGGCCGTTTAGTCCAAGCTTAGGTACCGAGTGGCATGTGCCGGGGCCAACAACCCAAGACGGAATACACTTGCTTGAAGAAGACAAGTCGCTTACCGCACAGAGCCATCAGCTTGTACTTGATATGCTAAATAGTTTAGGGAAATTCGCCGAAGGCGGTGTTGCTGCCATGAACCTAGACAAATACTGGCACCCTAAATCAAACTGGTATGGCCCATCTGGTATTGGTACCGGACGCGGTATTCAAGGCTTTCGCAATACCCATCAGGAAGCGTTTTTAAACGGGATGCCTAACCGCGTGGGCGACCCCGCAAACGGCCATTTGTTCTCCGAAAACAATTATGTGGGGTTCACTGGCTGGCCTGGCATGAGCATGACCATTTCAGGCGATGGCTGGCTTGGTATCGTGCCAAACGATAAGTCTATCACCATGCGCAGTTTAGATTTTTGGCGCAATGAGAACGGCATGATACGCGAAAACTGGGTGCTAATAGACTTACTTCACGTTTACCGTCAACTTGGTGTTGATGTATTCGCCCGAGTTAAACAGTTGACCCGTAACAAGTATCGATAACTCCCGTTAAAGATGCTTTTTGCCCCGTATTACTACTACGTAATACGGGGCTTTTTTATGGTTACTTCAATCCTATAAACTCTCTAAATCAAACGCGCCTTGCTTTGAGAGCTTTTCGTTCAATGGCTTCACTTCTTCACCAAACAAGGTTTCTAGCTGCACTTTATACTGCTGCCACTTTGACTCTAAGTCTTCCAACCGTTTTAGTGCACCTGCTTGTGCAGGCGCGCCCGTTCTGTCGAAGTTATCCATCAAGAAACGTACTTGTCTGTCGAGCATATTCGGCCAGTTAATGTCATCTTCAAAAGTTTGATGTTTGGGCTGAATAACCAACGCTTCCCAGTCGTCGATTGCACTAACAATGCGCTCGATTGAAGCCGACACATCGCTTGCCAGCATTACGTTATCTTCAGACACACCGTTTAATTGCGCTCTAA